>NZ_JAMYPT010000009.1:0-262303 GCF_040320505.1 Mesorhizobium sp. M0678
TCAACTGACCCAGAACACGATCCGCCATCCCGAATCTCCCTGCTTCGACCATCATCACAGAATCACCGATCGGCTTCTGTGCAAAGGTCTCACAAGGGGAGAAGGGAAGAGCAGCACGCCCGCCCCCTCAAGCCCGCCTCGACTGCAGCTCTCGACCGTTGAGCAGGCGCGCCTCGGCGCGGGTCCGTTGCCGGTCGTCGATGAAGGCGGCCTGGATCGAGACGGCGGCGCCCGGCAGGCCGTCGGCCCGGCAGGCCTTGCAAATCAGGCGCCCCGAAAGTGCTGATAGCGGCGTCTCCGGCCTCACCCCATGCCGCTTGAGCTCGGCCGGCTTCCACCACCTGTTACGGCCGCAGTCGATGCATTCGACGGCAATCGAGACAACATCGGCGATCGTCGCTTCCTTGCCTGCCAATGCCATGGTCATCCCCATCATCGTTCCTGCTTTGTTCGCAACATTATCGGTTTTTGGAGCGGAGTCGAGTCGGTTCCGCTTACATCAACGTGAAAGTTTCACTTGTTCGATTATTTGAGTTATGCTTATACATGGTGTGGACTGGAATCGGCGCGAGCAACAGAACCGCAGCCGGCCGGCAGCAAGGGAATGACGATGGACCCAGCCCAGTTCGCCCATGCTTGCGGCTATAGCGGCGACAGCCCGGCCATGTTTGCCGCTTTCGCGGCCATCCGCCAGGACGGCATCCGCAAGGCACGCCAGGGTCATCGCCAGCGCAAGGCGGCGATCGACCGGTTGAAGCCGAGCCGCGCTCTGTTCCTGGCGGCGATCCGCCCGGCGCAGTCAGCCGAGGAGGCACTCGAGGATGCCGCCCGCTTCCTGTCGATGTTCCGCAACATGCCGTACTGGCGACAGGAAAGGCGCGCCGCCGACCTCACCCGCGCCAGGCAGCAGCGCCTGTTCGCCCGCTTCTTCCGCCGCTACGGCCACCGCCTCTGGGCGCTCGAGGCGGCGTAAGCCCGAGCGGAGCGGCCAGCCAGCCGATCAAAGCTGCTGGCTGCGAGCGAAAATGCGGCCGTAGCTGGCATCGTCGATCTCTGCGAAGTGATGGGAGCGCAGGAAACGCTGCAGCCGGGGATTCGGTGTGGCGCAGGTGGCGGCATGGACATTCCAACGGATCAGCTTGAATTGCCGATCGATGGCATAGGCCCGGACAAGCCTCCACAAGACGAGCAGGACGCCTTCGCCACCGCCGTCGATATGGGCAAAATTGACCAGAAGCGTGCCGCCATTGCGATTGAATTCGGCCAGGACGGTGGCGCTGCCCATGGCGAAGGAGATCGGCCGGCCGAAGGCCAGCAACGCATCCTGGTCCGCGCGCGACAGCGCCCTCAACGTCTCCAGGGAGACACCCTCGATTTCGATCCGCATTGAAGGGTTGACCCTCGCTAAGTTGCTCGCCTCGCCCATTGCCCTAGTCTGCTTGCCAGAAAGACAGCTGATAATCCTCCAGGTCTCTGGAGTCTGAAGCGAAAAACTCGACGACAAACCTTCGGTTCGCAAACTGCCATTGCAGTTTTGCCTCATAAATCTCCTTGAGAACCGAGCCGAGAAACACGAGTTTGTCGCGAGAGATGTCGGCGGCGCCCAAGGCGTGAATGTCGGCAATGTGCAGGTGGTTCATAACCGCTTCCACGGACTGTCGTGTGGCGTTGGGGTCTCGTTCAAAGCTTCGCAGGCCTTCCTCGCTAAACCCTTCCATCAAAACGTAGCGTTCGAACGTCACGAATTTCGGCCAGAAAATGGTGCTGTATCCCACAGCAAGCGCAAATCGGCCCTCGCACCCGACCCAGCTTTGTAGATCGATGCCGGACCCATTGTTCCAGGCTGCCAATTCAGCCTTCATGCTGGCTGGAACATCCATATCGTAGCCTCCCGATCTCGCCTGTCATAGGTCTTTCAACGGCTGCTTTCCAGTAGACCGGCAAAGTTGCATCCCTTCACGCTTGTCGTCCCCAAATCCGCGCCGTATGTCTCCACGCGATGAGCGAGATCGAATTCCGTCGCGCGCAGGCGCCCGACCTGCCGGCGATCGTTGCAATGCTTGCCGACGATGTGCTCGGCGCAGACCGGGAAGACCCGTCCACGCCGCTTGCGCCGTCCTATCTCGATGCCTTCAGCGCAATCGATACCGATCCCAACCAGTTGCTGGCCGTCGCCGTCAACGCCGGGCAAGTGGTCGGAACGCTGCAGCTCAGCTTCCTTCCAGGCATTTCGAGAAAAGGCGCCTGGCGCGGCCAGATCGAAGGCGTTCGCGTCGCCCGGCAATGGCGCTCGCGCGGCCTCGGCAAGCTGATGATCGAATGGGCGATTGAAACATGCCGTTCGCGCAATTGCAGCTTCGTCCAGCTCACCACGGACAAAGGTCGACGGGAGGCGCACGCTTTTTACGAGCGCCTCGGCTTCACCGCCAGTCATCTCGGCTACAAGATGGCGCTGTAGCGCTCGGCTGATTGCCGAAGTCGGCGCTGCCCCTCATCCGCCTGCCGGCACCTTCTCCCCGTATAGCGACGGGGAGAAGGGGCTGTCCGCAAACTCGGCACTTTCCTGCAACGTTAGTGATTGGCGAAGCCATCGACGAAAGCGTCCTTCTCCCCGTCACTATACGGGGAGAAGTGCCCGGCAGGGCGATGAGGGGCGGCGCCAACCTGAAGCGATTGCCCCTTCACCTGTCGTCCGCGCTGCTTGACAATTCACCCACAATGTTCTCTTTATGTTCTCATCACAACTCGAGACAATGCGGCGTTCGAACCGCCGCGGGCGAACGGGCCGGATGGAAGCCAACATCCTCCACGCGGATCTGGATGCCTTCTATGCCTCGGTCGAACAGTTGCTCGACCCGGCCTTGCGCGGCAAGCCGATTGCCGTCGGCGGCGGGGTAGTGCTTGCCGCATCCTATGAAGCCAAGGCGTTCGGCGTGCGCGGCGGTATGCCGGGACGGCGCGCGCGGGAACTCTGCCCGCAACTCATCTTCGTCGGCGGCCATTTCAAGGACTATCAGCGGCTGGGCGATGCGGCAATCAAGGTGCTCGGCGATTTCACGCCGGTGGTCGAGCGGATTTCGATCGACGAGGCCTTTGCCGACGTCGCCGGCTGCACCCATTTGTTCGGCTCGCCGGCCGAGATCGCCGGCAAGATCCGCGGCCGCGTGCGGGCCGAGCTCGGCCTGCCGATCTCGGTCGGCGTAGCCCGCACCAAGCATCTGGCCAAGATCGCCTCACAGGTCGCAAAACCGGACGGGCTGGTGGTGGTCGATCCGCGCCACGAGCTGGAGTTCCTGCACCACCTGCCGGTCGAGTTGATGTGGGGCGTCGGCCCGGTCACCAGGCAGCGGCTGGCCGGCATCGGCGTCAACACCATCGGCGAGCTGGCGAAGACCAATGGTGGGGCGCTTGAGCGCCTGCTCGGGCCGGCGGCGGGAGAGAAACTCAACGCGCTGGCGTGGAACCGCGATCCGCGCAAGCTCGAGACGCAGCGCCGGGCGCGCTCGGCGGGTGCGCAGTCGGCGCTTGGCCGAAAACCGGCCGAGGAGCAGGTCTTCGTGCCCGCTTTGCTGCATCTGGCCGACAGGGTCGCCACAAGATTGCGGGCGAAATCCCGGCCCGGCCGCACGGTGACGGTTCGCGTCCGCTTTGCCGATTTGCGCTCGGTGACGCGCTCGATCACGCTCGACCAGCCGATTTCGGCAACCGCCATGCTGGCCGAGATCGCCGAGGCGCTGGTGCGCAAGGTGCTCATCGACCATCCGCACGAAAAGACAATCTCGCTGCTGGCGATCGCCGTATCGCATCTGGAGCAGCATGCCGGCCTGCAACTGGAACTGCCGCTCGGGCTCGACGACGACCGCCGCCGCCCCGGCACCAGCAAGGGCGCGGCGCGCTGGACCGCGGATCGCGCCGTCGACAAGATCCGCGACCGCTTCGGCTGGGAGGCGGTCGGCTACGCCTCGGTCGCGCTCGGACTGCGGCGATCGGTTCCCGACGCATTTCGGGAGCTGGCCGAGAAGGAATTGTGAGCCTCGATTACACTTTGGTTGCCAAGTCGCCGGAATGACGTTGAAGGCTGCGGACTTGTGAATTTATCTTCGGTCCAGTTGGTCGTGCACCGGTTTGGGTATCGGCCAGACAGGGTAGCACCCGCCCGCAAATCCTTCCGCACCTTCATTTCGAACGACAGGAGATCGGCATGGGACAGAACGCCGGATATTTCGCACTCATCGTTGCCGGACTGGTGACCAATGCAACGACGCTGGCCAAGCCGCTCAACCCGGACCGGGCGATTCCATCCCTGGGCGATATCAACTCGCCGCTGGCCAGCCCGCTATTCAAGCAGGTCAAGGCTGGGCCGCTGGAGATAAAGCTTGAGGAAACCACGCTTGCCGATGTCGAAAAAGCCTTCGGCGGAGCCATGCACGATGAAGGTGACGCCGGAGATTCACGCCACTGGCTTTGCTATGCCGGCCCCGACGCCGGCGGATCGCCGTCGATCTTCTGGTTCGTATCCGGCGAGATGGGCGGCTCCGACCACGGTGTCCTGTCCGTCGCCCTGCAGCCGAACCCGGAAGGTAAGGTGCCGGAAGGATGCGCCGGCGCGCCTGCCAGCCTGACAGCTGTTGAACTCGATACGCCCGGCGTCGGAGCGCCGCTGAGCGACGTGGCCGCGAAATTTGGCGCCGCCAAGCCCGATCGTTACGGCCATTTCGGCTTCGCCGCCTCTTATCCTCCTTCGTCTCCCGACCAGAAGGACGCCACGGTCACGCAGACGCTCACCTACACAGCCGGGAACGGCAGGATAACCGGCGTGGCGGTGACGCAAGTCACCACCAATTAGGGTGTCCCCGCTCGGTTGGCGAATGGTTCACGTGTGAATGATCTGCCGCGCCCAAGCCAGGCGGCCTGGTTGCTGGCCACCTCGTAATGCAGACTGGTTCTGATGTGCCGCCCGGGCCCGCCCTCCACCTGCAAATTCCTGATCTTGAAATATTAGACCGCCATCATACACCTGCGCCGGCCGCACCGCCATCCTGTCGCGCCCACAGACGGCAGGCCAACGCAGTTTCTCGTCGAAATGGGTGAACATCCGCCCTGGAGTTGGCAAGGCCGATATCGGAACGGCAGAAATTGGGTCGGAACGGCCCTTCCGATCGCACCCGCGAAGGTCCCGAAATGACCCAGAAGCGGGCGTTCGGCAGCGATCCGAGCAGCAACCATTTTGGCAGGACAGGAAATCGGCATGGAATGCTGCAATCATCATCATGTCCCGTCCAAGTTGTGGACAGTTCCTTCTCAAAGGCGCACTCTTAGCGTGCGAAACGCGAGCTGGCGTTTCGTGCAATGCTTCACATGCTTGACTTGCGTCGGTGATTATCTGACCTACCCGGATACTTCCGGGTGGGCAGACCTCACATTGTGTCGCCTATCCGTGATCAGGCTACGGCCTAAGGCACGTTGCAGCCCGTTCCGGATCAACTGGGAGGTAAACAACATGCCTGATTTTCAGCGCAGAGAACTTCTTGTTCAAGGAAGCGCGGCTCTTGCCGCAATTGCTGCTCTCTATACCTCGCGCCGGGCTTACGCTTTTCCAACACGGCCGAACGAGGAAGTTATTCCATGGCTGGATCAGCCGACCGAAAATCCCGATCCGGCGGGTATCCAGAAGCAGCTTGTTTGGGAGGATTTGGATAGCTGGATAACGCCAAACGACAAGTTCTTCAGCATCTCGCATTTCAACCGACCAACGATCGACGAGAAGACATGGTCGATGGAGATCGGAGGCCTGGTTAAGAAGCCCCTGGAGTTAACGCTCGCCGACATCAGGGCGCGACCGCGGCAGGAGGTCGTTTTCACAGTGGAATGCTCGGGCAACCATGGGTTTCCCTTTTTCACCGGCGGCATCGGCAATGCTCGCTGGGCAGGGACGCCGCTCGCCCCGATCCTCGAGGAAGCCGGCGTTCTGGAGAAGGGCATCGAGGTCGTCTTTTTCGGTACCGACACAGGCGAGATCCCGATACGCGACGTCAAGATGCGGCAGAACTTCGCTCGCAGCATGTCGCTCGCCGACGCGATGAACCCGGACAATCTCCTCTGCTATGAAATGAACGGGGCCGCCTTGCCGGCGCCCAATGGCTTCCCGGTACGGCTCATTGCGCCAGGCTGGTACGGGATCGCCAACGTCAAGTGGCTAAAGCGCATCGAGGTTCGCGATACGCGGTTCATGAGCCTTCTGATGGCCCGCGACTATGTCACCATCCGGGAGGAGGACCACAACGGCGAGACCGTATGGGCCGAGACGTCAGTCGGGCGAGCGCTGATAAAGTCCGCGCCTGCGAAGGTTACCCGGAAAGACTCGGATTACCGCATCGTTGGGGCAGCCTGGGGGGCGCCGATCGACCGGGTCGAAGTGCAAATCGATCAAGGGCCTTGGACACCAGCGACCATTGACCACAGTGAGGAGGCAGAACACGCTTGGAAAATCTGGTCCCTGGCTTGGGCAAATCCCTCTCCTGGAGAACACACGGTGACCTCGCGCGCGGTCAGCACCACAGGACAAATTCAACCGGCGATGGACGATCCCTTGATTGCCAAGAAGCACACATACTGGGAAAGCAATGGCCAGGTGACGCGCCGCGTGCGTATCGGCTAGAGCATTTTGCAGCCAAAAGGAAGCATTTGGCGTCCGCATAGATGCGGGAAAGCAGATAGTTAGAGCGAGTTACCGGTTCCAAGAGAACCGGAACCGCTCTAAGAACGTGCTGCCATGTGGCAATTGCGTTTGGGTCACCCAGGAGGAGGCTGCCTGATCGCCATCTCCGTACCATTCCAGCCTTCTACTCACCCGTCCACCGTTTCAATCTCCGCGTCGACCAGACACCAGGGCGCATAGCGGAAATCGCGGATCTGGATGACCTGATCGTCCCTCCATTCGACCAGCATGAAGCCGCGCACAGCGCCGTCGGCCGCCTGCGGGTCGCGGATGAGGATCGCCGGCCGGCCGTCGACCACGCCGAGCGACAATGTCCAGTCGCGCAAACGATCGTAATTGCCGAAATAGGTCGAAACCTCGGCCTTGCCGCGCAGGCGGACGCGGTTGACGACGTCGAGCCGGACGTCCTCGGCGATCAGTGCCCGCACGGCGTCGAAGTCGCGCGCGTTGAACAGGTCGACATAGCGCCGCAGCCGGCGCTCGTCATCGGCGTCGAGCCTCGGCGCGAGCGCCTGCTCGGGCTGCAGCGCCAGCAGCTTGAGCTGCGCCCGCCCGCGATGCAGCGCGGCCTTGGTGGCGGCGAGCGTCGCGCCGGTCACTTCGCAGGTCTCATGCAGGCTGAGGCCGAGCACGTCGACCAGGATCACAGCGCTGCGCTGCGGCACCGAAAGCTGCATGAAGGAGCGCAGGCTGGTCTGGGCGGCGAGCCGGCTGTCGGCGCTGCCGGAGGGATCCTCGATGACGCTCATGTCGGCCTCGGTCATGCGCGACCTTTCCCGATTGCGCCGCCGCAGATGATCCTGCGCGGCATTGTGGGCGATGCGAAACAGCCATTGCTCGGGACGTTCGACGATCGCACCGCCGTCGATCGCCTGCAGCGCCTTGATCAGCACCTCCTGGACGATGTCCTCGCCGTCGATCACCGAGCCGGCCATACGCGCGCAGTAGCGATGCAGCCTTGGCCGCAACCCGACGAGCATCACCTCCAAAGTCGCCCTGTTCATTTTCGGCGTAGCGTCCCATTTCTGCGCGAGCGGCATGGCAGGCGCTACCCGGCTTTCTGATCCGCCAGCATACGGTAATTGCCGATGACTTTGACAGGCGATCGCAATGCCGGGGTCGAACGGCGCTCGGCGTGGTTTTCCGTAAACGCCTTGAAGGCCGCAAGCCCGGTCAGCGCCGACGAATCGCCGTCCTGGCCGACGATGTGGACGAACGAGCCGTCGTCCAGCTCGAGCACGAGATAACACACCGTCGGCGGTGCCGCCTCGCCCAGCGCTTCAAATACTTTTTCGACCAGCACGCGGTTATCTTCCAGGTCGGCTTGCTTCACACCGTATCGAATGAGCGCGTAGTTCATCGTCGTCTCCTGACTGGTTGGTATGAACGAAGGACGACCGGCTGCGCTGAAAAGATTCTCCTTGCCGAAGAATCTTTTCGGTTGCCCGCATCGTCTTTCCCGCGTGGGCGGCTGCGCGGCAGCCGTCAAGCAGGAGAGACGATCATGCATATCCAGTTTGCCGAGCTTCCGGTGTTCGAGCAGGACCGCGCCAAGGCGTTCTACACCAGGCATCTCGCCTGCCAGGTCATGGCCGACCAGAAAATGGGTGATGGCGGCTGGCGCTGGATCGAGCTGGCATTTCCGCATGCCGTGACGAACCTGCATTTTGTCAGGCGCGCCGACGACGCACCCGGCGCGGAGCCGGTATTGGTGCTGGTCGACGAAAATGTCGGGGCAATGATCGCAGCCATGAAAGCGGGCGGCGTCGAGATCGTCACCGAAGCGCATGAGGCGCCGTGGCAGCCGGGGCGCACGGTGGCGGAGTTTCGCGACAGCGAAGGCAACCGCATGGTCCTCGCCAGCCGATAAGGCACCGGAGCCCTCTGTCCGGCGGGGCGTCGTACCTAAGTCCTACCTCCGGCCGGACCATCGGCCGTACTTCCTTCGTATTATTATTTCGTGACCTCTGCGCGCCGGAACCTTCCCTTGCATCGGGCGTTCGGGCGCTGTATCGCGATGCCTCATATTAGGCAGGCGGAGGAAATACGAATAGGGCGGGTGGCAAAACAAACATGGGCCGGGGAGGAGCATCTTACCATGTCGAACCGTAAAATCGGAATGTCCCACAGTTTGGGGCTGCGCGTCGCTGACCTCAAATCCAGAATGCAAAGTGCCCAGATTACCGAGCATGAGATCAAGACATTTCAAAAGGTTGCGGCCATTATGGGCGGCGCCAAAGGCTCACTGCGCCTCGATGCGGACGATCTGATCGCCGCGTCCTTCCTTGTCGATCCCTTGGAAGATCTCCCGCTCTCCAGTTGAAGGCGCTGAACGCAGGTCGAAATCCTATCGGGTTTGAACCTGCGATTGCCGCCGGCGGAGCATCCGCCAGCCCAAACCGCATGCGAGGATGACGTTGGCCAGCGCCAGACCGGAAAGCGCGGCCAACGTCCCGTGCGGGCCGAAGCGCTCCAGCAGCAATGCGCCGGCCGAGGGTGCCGCCGCCTGGGCGATCAGGCTCGGCATGGCGAGGCGGCCCATCAGCTTCGCATAGCCGTTCGAGCCGAACAGCGCGAGCGGCAGCGTTCCCCGGGCGATGGATTCGAGGCCGATGCCCGCGCCGTAGAAGCCGAGCGCCAGCGGGATGATCGGCATGCCGGCCCAGAGCGTCGAAACGCCGATCGCCACAAACGTAACCGAGGCAAACTTGGTGAAAATCGGATGGTGGTAGCGCGCGATCATCATCTCGATCGCGCGGGCCGCCACCTGGGACGGGCCAACCAGCACGCCGAGCCCGACGGCTGCGGCAAGCGCCATGCCGCTGCCTTGCAGGATGGTGAGCAGATGCACCGACAGCGTCGAGGAGATCACAGCCGCAAGTGTCAGGGTCGCGGCCAGAACGATCACGATCGACGGATCGGCTTGGTTGTCGAGAATGGGTGCCGCCTCCTTCAATCCTGGTTTGACTGCCGGTTGCGGCGGCTCCCGGGGCAGGATCACCAGATAGAGCGGAAGCGCAATTGCCAGCTGAAAGGCGGCGTAGACCAGGCAGGTGCCGCGCCAGCCGACCTCCCCCAGCAGCAAGGCTGAGATCGGCCAGCAGATGGTGCTCGCAAGGCCGCCGAACAGCGTCAGCATGGTGATGGCGGAGCGCGCGCCTTGGCCATAGTGGCGGCCAAGCGTTGCGAAAGCGGCATCGTAGAGCCCCGCCCCCATGCCCAGGCCGACGATCAGCCAGGCAGCGATATAGGCCACAAGGTTGGGGGCAACGGCCAGCCCAACCTGGCCGACCCCGATGCATCCAGCGCTGAACGCCAGGACATTGCGGCCGCCACGCCGCTCGATCGACGACCCGACGCGCGGAGAGATCAATCCGGCCACAAGCAAGCCAAGGGACAGGCCGCCGACAACCCATGCCAGCGGCCAGCCGGTATCGGAGGAGACTGCCGGCGCGATGACCGCGGGAAGATAGTAGGAAGAACCCCACGCCATGATCTGCGTCAGGCCAAGCGCGGTGATGATCGCGCCGCGGCTGCGCAGGATGGCCGGCGAAGGCGGCGAAAGACTCATGCCGCGACGCTGCAGCCACAGCCGCCTTTGCCGACCGCCTTCGCCTTGGCGTCGGCGACACAGCACGCATCCACCGCTGCCGGCGCCGGACCGCCGCAGCACCCCTTGTCGGCCACGCCGATCCGCGGCACGGTGCAGACGCCGGTCTCGGGCAGCACGAGCTGGACATTGTCGGCCGCCACCATGTCGCCGGCGATCGCCGCCGCGACCGAGCGGACCTGCTCATAACCGGTCAGCAGCAGGAAGGTCGGCGCGCGGCCATAACTCTTGATGCCGACTGTGTAGAACCCGTGCTCGGGATGGCTGAGCTCACGGTGGCCGTGCGGCGGCACGTCGCCGCAGGAGTGCTCGTTGGGATCGATCAACGGTCCCAGTGCCTTGACGCTTTCCAGCCATGGATCGAGCTCGAGCCGAAGCTCACGGGTCAGCGACAGATCCGGGCGTTGTCCGGTCGCGGCGATGATGCGGTCGACCGGGCCAAGCGCCTGCAAACCGTCCCTGGTCTGGCCTTCGACGACCAGCCGGCCGTTGGCATCGCGGATCGAAACAGCCGCAAAGCCCGTCACCAGCCTGACGCCGCCGCTCTCGGCGAGTTCGCGCACTTCGGCGCCGAGTTCGCCGCGTGCCGGCAATTGGTCGGCATCACCGCCACCATAGATGCGCACCAGGTCGGTGCCGCGCGTCGTCCAGATGAAAGCCGTGCCGGGCTCCACCTCCGCCAGCCTGGCGAGATCCAGCAAGGCATTGGCGGCCGAATGGCCGGAGCCGGCGACCAGCGTCGTCTTCCCCGCATAAAGGCTGCGGTCGCGGCCGAGAATATCGGGGATGCCGTAGGCTATGCGGTCGGCAAATTGCGCTTCGCCTACGGCATGAATTCCGCCGGCGCCGAGCGGGTTCGGCATCTGCCAGGTTCCCGACGCATCTATGACGGCGCGGGCGCTGTCGCGCCGCGTGCCGCTGGCGGTTTCGACCACCAGCATGAACGGCCGGGTTTCGCGTTCCTTGCTCGAGACCTTGTCGGCGCCCCAGCGCGAAATGCCAACGACGCGGGCGCCGGTTTCGATCGACGGCGACAATTGCGGAAGCTTTGCCAGCGGCTCGAGATAATCCGCGACGAGGTCGTTTGCGGTCGGGAATGCCTCGGGCTCCGGCATCCGCCAGCCATGCACCTCGAGCAGGTTTCTAGCCACCTGATCGACGCAATAGCGCCAGGGCGTGAACACCCGGACATGGCCCCAATCCCTGAGATTGGATGCAACCGCATTGCCGGCTTCGTAGACTTTGACAGGAATGCCCCGCGCGATGAGGTGGACCGCTGCCGCCAGGCCGACCGGCCCGGCGCCGATCACCGCAACGGGGAGCTTTTCGATCATCTCCATATCTTCTATCCTTCCGGTAGTTTCGAATTATACTGCCAAAAAAATCACGCCGCCGTCTTTGCCGTCGCTTCCGCCGATGCCGGCGCACAGGTGGCGTCGGCGCAGCATTCGTCTGCGAGGTATCCGATGAGCCCGTTCATGGCGGGATAGTTGGCCCGGCAGATCAGCGTCGTCGCCTGGCGCTCCTGTGTCACCAGGCCGGTGTCGACCAGCCGCTTTAGGTGATGCGACAGCGTCGAGGCGGCGATGCCGAGCCTGTCCTGGACGCGTCCGACCGGCAGCCCCTCATCGCCCGCCCGCACCAGCGTCCGATAGAGCTGCAACCGCGTCGGGCTGCCGAGGGCTTCAAGTTGCGAGGCTGCTTTTTCGAGTTTCATGGAAATAAGCTATTTCCAGAATCGCTGCACGTCAAGAGAATTTCGACAAAGATCGAAATAAGGCGATATCTAGACGACGCGCTTGCCGCTGGCGTCGATGACCACCTCGCCGTCCTCCTTGGTGAACGGGCCGATATCCGGATTGGGCAGGATATCGAGCACGGCTTCGGATGGTCGGGCGAGCATGGTGCCGAGCGGCGTCACCACGATCGGCCGGTTGATCAGGATCGGATGCGCCAGCATGAAATCGAGGATCTCGTCGTCGCTCCACTGCGGCTCGCCCAGGCCAGGTTCGGCATAGGGCGTGCCCTTTTCGCGCAGCAATTGGCGCGGCGTCATGCCCATCGCTGCGATCAGCTCGACGAGCTTTTCGCGCGACGGCGGATTTTTCAGATATTCGACCACCTCAGGCTCCTCGCCGGACTGCCTGATCATGGCCAGCGTGTTGCGCGAGGTGCCGCAATCGGGGTTGTGATAGATGGTGATGGTCATTGCGCAGCTTTCATCTGTCCGGCTGGTTTCGGTTGGGCGAGCAGCCACCCTGCCAATGTCATGGCGAGCAACGCGCCCAAAAGTTCGGCGCCGATGAAGCCCGGCAGATCGGCGGGGCGGATCCCGGCAAAAGTGTTGGAGAACGCACGGGCGATGGCGACGGCCGGATTGGCGAAGGATGTCGATGCGGTGAACCAGTAGGCGGCGGTGATATAGAGCCCGACCAGCCAGGGGATCGAATCCGGACGGGAACGCAGGCCGGCAAGGATGGTGAAGACCAGCCCGAATGCGGCGACCAGCTCCGCAATCCATTGCCCGCTTCCGGTCCGCACCGTCGCCGACACTTGCAGGATCGGCAGTTCGAACATCGCATGCGCGAGCAACGTTCCAGCGATGCCGCCGGCAATCTGGGCGGCGACGTAAGCCAGCGCTGCGTTCGTTTCGATCTCGCGTCGAAGCGCGAATACCAGCGTCACCGCCGGGTTGAAGTGCGCTCCGGATATCGGTCCGAATATGGTGATGAGCACGACCAGGATCGCCCCGGTCGGCAAGGTGTTGCCGAGCAAGGTGAGTGCGACCTCGTCGGTCAGCTTATCGGCCATGATACCGGAACCGACCACGGTGGCGACCAGAAGAGCCGTGCCGAGGGCTTCGGCAACAAGGCGGCGGGAGAGGTTGGCCAAGACGAACCTCCCCTAGCAGTTGCAGGTCACAGCCTGGATGACAGGCTGGCAAAGTTCCGGCGCGCCATTGCAGCAATCCTCCATGAGGTAGGCCAGCAGATCGCGAAACCTGGTCATGTCGGCGAAGTAGCGCACGCTGCGGCCCTCTCGTTCGGTCCGCACCAGGCCGGCATGCGACAGGATCTTGAGATGGGCCGACATCGTATTCGGGAACGCGGCGAGCCGTGAGGCGATCTCGCCCGCAGCCACGCCCTCGGCGCCGGCCCGCACCAAAAGGCGAAAAACGTCCAGCCGGGTCTCCTGGCCGAGCGCGGCAAGTGCCGAAAGGGCGAGCGTCTTATCCATGTTTCCAGATTTCCAGAAATGGGGAATAGAGTCAACGCGCGGTGTCGGTGGCGCAATGCAATCGCTCGAGGTTTGAAGTCGCCCTCTGCTCTGAGCGTTGGCGCTGCCCCTCACCTGCCTGCCGGCACCCTCTCCCCGTATAGTGACGGGGAGAGGGGTGCTCTCGTCGCTGCTTTCGCCAATCGCCAGCATTGCGAGAAGGGCGCCGAGGCCGCGGTCAGCCCCTTCTCCCCGTCCCTATACGGGGAGAAGTGCCCGGCAGGGCGATGAGGGGCGGCGCCGACTTCGATAATTGGCCGTCTCCAACACCAACCTGGCGCAATCGCCTGTCCAAAGCGATTGCCCCGCGCCGGCGACGGCCCACCCCGGCTGATCAGCCAGGCACTGTGGCGGCGACCGCATCAGCGCGACCAAGGCCGGCAACCGCTTTTCTGACCCGCTGCAAATGCGCCTGGCGTCCTGCGGCCGAGACGCTGTCCATCCGGTAGAGCGCCAGGAATTTGGTCCGGCACAGCGGATGGCAGACGGAGCGGAAGCCGCGCAGCAGGGTCCGCCGGCCGGGCTGTCCCATGATCCACGACATCAGCGGCGTGGCGCCACATGTGGTCATTGCGATCACCCGGCGTATGTGCCGCAATTTGGGCCGCGGGCCGCGTCGTTCCGTCGGCATCTCGAAAGCGAAGCCCGGCACCAGCACACGCTCCAGCCAGCCTTTCAGCATCGCCGGAAGGCCATACCACCAGGTCGGATAGATGAAGACGACCGCCTCCGCCCAGAGCAGCTCCTGCGCATGTTCGTGCACCGGTTGCAGGTTCGCCGCCTTGTCGTGGTAACCGCGCCATTCCCGCGTGCGCATGACTGGATCGAAGCCGGTCGCATAAAGGTCGAGCAGGTGGACCTGATGGCCGCTTTCGGCAAGCGTCTCCAGCACCGTGTCGCGCACGGCGCCGTTGAAGCTGTCGGTGCAGGGATGGCAATAAACGACGAGGACCTTCATCTTGCGCTCGGTCGCGAGAGTGCATGCAAGCGCGTCGCATGCAAACAAGCCACCCGCAGACGTAGTCGATCAGCTGTTTTCATGTGAAGCCCCGCAGCCCCGGTATCAAGACGCAACAGCTCCGGTCGCGTCAAGGCCCGTTCGTGCGCAGACGTGGGCTTGCTGGGGCCAAAACCTAACAGTGGATTCGGTTTTCGATCAGCATTGTTCCAGAAAGCCTGCGCCCTAGCTTCACGGCGTGTCCAAAGCGTCAGGAGAGAAAACATGCACGCAGGAAAACTGAGCGGCAAGATCGCCTTGGTGACGGGCGCCTCTTCCGGCATCGGCGAGGCCACCGCCTTGGCGCTGGCGGCCGAGGGCGCCACGCTGGTGATTGCCGCGCGGCGCGCCGAGCGCCTGGACGACCTGGCGAGGCGGATCCGTGAAACCGGCAGCGCGGCACTGCCGATTGCCGTCGACGTCACCGACGAAACGCAAGCCACGGCGATGGTCGAGCGGGTCCAGCAGGAGTACGGCCGGCTCGACATGCTGCTTGCGGTTGCCGGCGTCGGCGTCGCCGCGCCGTTCCGCAACACGACGCCGGAAGAATACCGCCGGATGGTCGACGTCAACATCCTGGGCCTGCTTTATCCGATCCATGCAGCACTGCCGTCGATGCAGCGGCAAGGCGCCGGCCACATCGTCGTGGTCTCGTCCGGCACCGGCCGTTACATCCACCCTTCGGTGGTCTATTCCGGCACCAAGCACGCGGTGAGCGCGATGGCGGAATCGCTGCGTCGCGAGATCGGCAAAGATGGCATCCGCGTCACCTGCATCGAGCCCGGCGCCGTCAAGACCGAGTTCACCCAGAATATGCGCGCCGATGTGCGCCAGGCGGTCGAGCAAAGGCTGGGCGACATGGAGCAGCTGGAAAGCGAGGACATCGCCGCCGCCATCCTTTATGCGGTGAGCCAGCCGCCACGGGTCAACGTCAACATCCTGACGCTCTATCCGACCGAGCAGGCGTGAGGGCCGCAAAGGTGGTACCCTGCGCCGCCCCCGCAGCCCTGCAGCATCATCCGCCGATCATCAGCGTGAACACAAGCTGCCGCAACTTGCCGCCCGGGCCGAATTCGACCCGGTCGAAATCGCGGCTCGCCTGCCGTTGTGCCTGCGAGATTCCGGCGAGCCGTCTCGTCACTTCGATCCTGATCTTGCTGCAGCCACGGTCATCGGCGACGGTCAGGCCAATGGTGGCCGCCTCGATCTTGTGCACCATGTCGACGATGCTGGCGCCGTGCACCTTCTCGTGGGCGGCGAGGCCAGCTGCGAAAACCTCCCAGTTCTTCTGGATTGCGCCCGGCAGCCGCGCGGCCGGCTTCGGCAAGGTGTAGGTGATGATCAGCTTCGGCTGCGCCGACACCAGCACGCAGGCGTCGCCTTGCGGCTGGTAGTCCCTCACCCAGGTCAGCTTGAAATTGGTATGCGCGATGACGCGGCATTCGCCGAGCAGCGGCCCGCGCCCGCCGATCGAGGCGTAGAGCTCCGGCCCGGATTGCCCTGAGATGGCATAGGTCTCGACCTTCTCGACCGCCTGCCAGCCGGCATGCGCCGGCGATGTCGGCAGGAAGGCGAGCAGCAGGCAAAGGCGAATGGCTGTTTTCATGCAAGTCCTCGCAGCCGCTGCGCACGACTCAAACGATATGCAGTTCCCTTCCGTGGACATAGCCGGCGGCCGGCTATAGTGGGATGCTCGTATACAAGAATCCACAGGCAACATCATGTCGCCGCGACCGAACATTGCCCGGCAACGCCCTGCCCCCCGGGCCCAGCCTCCCGGCGTCAGCCTCTGTCGCGCGCTGTCGAAGCTTGGCCTGTGCTCGCGCAAGCAGGCCGAGCTTCTGGTTGCCGAGGGGCGCGTGCGGGTTGCCGGCAAGATCGTGCGCAACGGCTCGATGCGCGTCGATCCCGGCCGCGACCGCATCGAGGTCGACGGCCGCCGCGTCGCCGCCGAGCGCAAGGTCTATCTGATGCTCAACAAGCCGCGCGGGCTGGTCACCACTCGCGACGACCCGCAGGACCGCGGCACCGTCTATGATTGCCTGGCAGGGCTCGACCTGCCTTTCGTCTCGCCGGTCGGCCGCCTCGACAAGGCCAGCGAAGGCCTGCTGTTGATCACTAACGACACGCGCTTCGCGCAGCGCCTGCTCGATCCCGCCTCGCATGTCGCCAAGACCTATCACGTGCAGATCGGCGCGCTGCCCGACGAGGCCATGCTGGCGCGGTTGCGCGCCGGCGCGACAGTCGACGGCGAATTGCTGACGGCCCGCTCGATCGAATTGCTGCGCGGCGGCACCAGCACCGCCTGGCTGGAGATCGTGCTCGACGAGGGCCGCAACCGCCATATCCGCCGGCTGCTCGCCGCCCACGATGTCGAGGTGCTGCGCCTGGTGCGGGTGGCGATCGGCCAATTGCAGCTCGGGGAGCTTGCCAAAGGCAAGGCACGCCATCTGAGCGCGGAAGAGCTGGCGATGCTTCAGGCCTAGCCGGCTGGCGGCGACTCGATAGTCAGGCAGCTGCCAGTCGAAGCCCACGTGACGCAGCAAGCAGCGCGGGCGGACAAGAGTCGCTTTCGACTCCTGGCGGATATTCCTGACCGACCGCTCACACGGGTTCGACCGATATCAATGTCTATCGGTATTACATTCCGTCAGCACACCACAGATCGCAGCCGGCGGCGTTGATTTCCTGCATAAAAATCTTGAGCGATTCTTGGGCAGGCATGGGAAGCTGGCCAACCAACGGGACAAACAAATCGATCAGGGCCTGGCGATGGTCTGGAGAGATGCTCTGCGCGAGATAGGGACCATCTGCTCTCAGCGATTCAACAAGAACTATCTTGTTTCCCTCCTTCAGAGCCGGGTCAGCCAGAAAAATCGAGGCGCCACGAAACATTTTCTCTATGCCTCCTCGAGCTTTGGCTCCGTTGGGGCGCAACATTTCGGCAGCGTTAGGTTGGTGCGCTAGGAAATCATTGAAAGCTATCTGCGAAGCGGCAGCAGCCCGAATCAAAAGCGCGAATGTCTGCGTAGCTTCATCCTGCAGAGGCAATGAGCTATTTTGGCTATAGAGCGCGAGTAGCGACCGACTTCTGTCCATTACGAAAGACAGTGCTACCAGGTCGCCCTCATCGTATGGCGGCGAACCTATCAAAGCCCCGCCGTCCCAAATCTTGTGCAGTAGATCCCGGTCCGTTGGATCTTCAAGATTTGGCAATTTGCCTTCAATCCGGCGCTGCTGCAAAAGTTCATCCAACTTGGCGAACAAATCCTTCGCATAAGCCGAGCCTGTTGGTGGAACATGGGCGTGAGCCCATGTCGAAAATAGGATGGCAAAAATCGACCACACCAAACGTTTCACGGCCGTTCCTTTACTTGACTACCTTCAGAGGGCGACGGCGTTGTGCAATCAAGGCCAAGCGATAATCGATATTGTCAATCGGAGCGCCACACTCCTTTGCTTCGAGCAGAAATTTGCGAGCCTCCTCGAACCGCAGCAAGCGCTTCTCATACAGAACCGCCAACGCCAACCGATGGCACCAGTCTGCTGGCTCCATTTCAATTGCGTGCAGCAAGGCCTTTTCTGACTCGTCGTACCGGTCTGTCAATTCGCGAAGAAAAATACCGTATTGATTATAGGTCCAAGCTGAAACACCCGAGAGTCCGAACACCTTGTCGAACGCCTTTTGAGCCTCTATGGGCGCGTCTGTTTCGAACGCCATCAGAGCGGCCAGATTCTCCCACACCTTAACATAGTCCGGCTTGAGTTTGATCGCGCGCTGATACGCCTTTTTGGCGTCGGCGAAACGGGCCAGATGATGATGATAAACAAAGCCGAGATTGAACCACGACCATGCGTGCTCCGGATCGATTTCAACGCACCGCAGCGCAAGTTTCTCAGCTTCATGGTAGCGGGCGAACCGGCGACGGAGCAGTCCCGACAACTTCCCTGTCGCCCAGCGGTAGCGTGGATCGATTTCTATTGCCCGGCGATAGGCCTTTTCAGCCGACAAATAGTTGCCGATTTCATCGAGCATTAGCCCAAACGATGCCCAGGCGACGCAGGCATCTTCTGTGGTTGCATCGAGGCGGCATTGCTTGAATGACTGATAGGTGGATTCCGCGATCTCCCACGCCGAGTTCCCAAGGCGGTGTGTGTCGGCAACGCAATCCCAGATGATCGCGTTGCGCGGGTGCGCGGCTATTCCCCGTTGCAAGGCGGCCAAAGCCAGCTGCGGCGTTTCCATTTTGTCGCGCAGGAACAAGGCAAGCAGGATATAGTCCCGCCCGGTGTGCACCTCGCCCTCTGCGCGCGTAACGTTCTCGGCACATAAGTCAGGGAGATTGAGCTTCTTGAACTGCTGAGCGAAGAAAAGGCTCGTCTGCGCGCTACGGTGCGTATCGATTTTCCACCGCTCGTAGAAGGCATGGACGCTCGCTTCGCTCAAAGCCATAGTCGGCCCTTCGGCAACTCCGCAAAACCAGACAAAATTGTCGACAAATCGCCAAAGCTGTTCCCTGTCGGATACAGCATCAATTGCCCGCAAGAGAACCGACACCGCGGTGTCCAGGCTGCTTTCCTCGGCCTCCAGTTCGACAAGCCCTGTCCAGGGATCGAGGTTAGCGGGATCACGCTCTATCTTCGCAACCAACGTCTCGCGCGATTCAAATTGAAATGTAAGGGGTTCATCAGTTGTCATTGTCGGAAGAAGCCTTGGCTTTGCCGCACTGGGCCAGCACCTTGCCGATGGCGGCGGATGAGCCGGCAAGCGGAAAGCTGTTCTCGCCATATTTGCCCGAGGCGACCGTGACCTCGCCCTTGGAGCGCAGCAGGGCCAACAGCGGGTCGGTGCTGCTCAATTCCACGGTGAAGGTGTTGTACATTTCTTCGAGTTGAAGCGTCTTGGTCACCGCTTTGCCGCCGGCCTTGAACGCGAACGAAGCGATGCCGGGTTCCAGTTGCGGACCGCTGTCGCCCAAATCATAGCTCAGCGTCGGCTTGCCGAAACAGGCCAGCGTCAGCTGGGCGCCGCCATTCGATCCGCCGCAAACCGACGCCATCAGCACTTTGCCGCCCTCCTCTTCCTCCAGTTTCGCCGTCCAGCCGCACGGCGCGGCAAACGCCGGCTGCGCCGCTTGCAGGACGACCTGAGCGGCGACGCAACCCGCCACGACGAATTTCGCCAATCCGCTTCGCATGATCTTCCCTTCCCAAGTCATCGAACCATCGTCGGCCACGTGGCATCAAGGACTATACAAAACAAATTGTCCCGTGGCATTACCGGCGACAGGGCGCTGTAGCAATTCAGGCGATTGATTTTCGATCGAGTGGAAGCGGCACCAGCACCGCCTGGCTGGAGATCGTGCTCGACGAGGGCCGCAACCGCCACATCCGCCGGCTGCTTGGCGCCTACGATATCGAGGTGCTGCGCCTGGTGCGGGTGGCGATCGGCCAATTGCAGCTCGGCGAGCTTGCCAAAGGCAAGGCACGCCATCTGAGCGCGGAAGAGCTGGCGCTACTTCAGGCCTGAAGTGCTGGCTCCAGGGGCCTTCGCACCGAACGGGTGATTGACATTAACATTCCTGTTTCATATTTTCCTTTTATGAAACCGAAATGCGACAGCGCAATTGAAGGGCTGGTCCGACGCGAAGTGGCTCGGCAGCCGGAGAGAAAAGCATGAGCACGGCGTTGCGGGCGGTCCCCAGATTCCTGGACGAATTGGGCACGTTTGGCGGTCTCAAGGGAACCGACATTGCAAACATCACCGACGTGTCCAAGGCCACGGTTTCGAGGTGGAAGGCCGGCGACATCAAGCCCCAGCCGCGCAGCGAGCTCATTCTGTCGGACCTGCACTATATCGTCGGCCGACTGCAGGAATTCTACGAGCCAAGCGATATCCGCACCTGGCTTTACGCTCGCCACCCGCAATTGAACGGCGAAAGAGCAATCGATCTCATTCACGACGACCGTGCTCTCGACGTGCTCAAAGTCATCGATCGGCTTGAGAACGAGGTCTTTCTCTAGTTGGCGATCGCCGGGCGGAAACGACGCGATAGCCGGCTCATCGACGCTATCGAGGCAATAGTTCCGGTCGAATACTCCGGAACGGTTTGGCGTGTGGTGCGCCAGGGCCGCAGCCCGATCCAGTGCTCGAACTCCGGCGGCCGTTGGGACGATGGGACGTTCGACGTGCTCTACACCTCGCAAGAGCGCGAAGGTGCCTTGAGCGAGATGAGATTCCACTTGACGCGGGGGCAGCCAGTGATCCCTTCGCGCGTCAGATACAATCTCTTCGAGATCGATCTTGCTTTGGACCGGACGCTCAGACTGCTCGACCTGGCAGCCTTGCAGACCCTTGGCCTCGACACCGCGCGCTACGGGCAGCTTTCGTATCAGGAAAGGCACGCCGAATATCCGAGGTCGCAAGACATCGGCGAGGCCGCGCATTTCCTCGATTATGACGGCCTGATCGTGCCCAGCGCGCGACATGACTGCCTGAACGTCGTCGCGTTTTGTGATCGGCTGCCGGCCGGAGCGATGACGAGCAGAACCGATCACGGGGAAATTGCCTGGGCTAGCGGCGGCCCCGCTGCCGTCCATCCCCCGCACGGGTGATGTGGCCAGCGGAAGTGGCGCGCTAACATTGCCTCCAAGTGCAGAGGTCTAACGCGCAAGGGAGGATCCATGCGTATGCTCCGACTGATACCGACGCTGCTGGCGCTGCTGGCCGTCTTGCCATTGAACGCTGAAGCGACCACGAAGAAGTACCCCAAGGGCCACGGCACGAATTGCGCCGAGAAGGACCAGGCGTGCCAGAAGAAATGCCAGGCTGTGCCGATCGACTACAACAGCGTCAAATCCATCCAGGGGCGCAACGAATGTCTGAATAATTGCACCATCGGCTACGATCAGTGTCTCGGGGCACCCGCCCGAATCCAGGAACAGACAATCCAGGAGGACGCCGCGCAATAGAAGCCCGCCAGAGATGGCTCCAATGCGCAAAACATTGGTGTGATCGAAATGACGGCGACAGCCCGCCGGTCGCCTTCATGTGCGGCCGCCGACTTCGTCGGCATGTCGTCGGAATCTTCATAGACGCGAAACGCGCCCGATTGGCGGAGCTCCTCGGTGCCGTAGCCGCCGCTGAGCCGGCCGACATCCAGCAGGACCGTGCGATGCGTCACCCGCCGCGCGCCGCGTCATGGATTTCGGCAAAATCCAGCCCATATTCCTAGATGTGGAGCTTTGAGCGTGAAACTCGCGCGTGCGGTCCTGCTTGCCGCGGCTTTCGTGGCTGTTGCGGCCGTTTGTCCCTCTTCAGCAACCGGAGAGGCGGACGGCCGGGAGAAAATTGTGCTGCGCGTCGAGATAGACGGCGCCATCGGTCCGGCGAGTGCCAGGCAGCTCGAGGAAGCACTGGCGGTGGCCGCGGACCGAAATGCCCAGGCTCTCATCCTGCAGATGGACACGCCCGGCGGGCTGGTCACCAGCATGCGTGAGATGATCGCCGGCATTCTCGCCTCGCCGGTTCCCGTCATCGGCTATGTCGCGCCCGCCGGCGGGCACGCGGCGAGCGCCGGAACCTACATCCTCTACGCCACCCATCTGGCGGCGATGGCGCCCGGCACCAATCTGGGCGCGGCAACGCCGATCGAGATGGGCGGGCCGCTGCCATCGTTTCCCGGCGGCAAGAACGATGGCCCGGAGGCGGACAAGGACAAGAAGAACGCACCCGCGGGCGATGCGATGATCGCCAAGGCGACGAACGATGCCGTTGCCCTGATCCGCAGCCTGGCTGAATTGCGCGGGCGCAATGCCGAATGGGGAGAAAAGGCCGTGCGCGAGGCGGCCAGCCTGTCGGCCGGCGCGGCGCTGCAGCAGCATGTCATCGACTTCGTCGCCCGCGACACCACCGAACTGCTTCAACTGGCCGACGGCCGGACCGTCGAGATCGCCGGCAAAAAAGAGGCATTGGCGACGAAGGGGCTGCCGGTCGAAACGCTCGAACCAGGCTGGCTCATCCGGCTTCTCGCCGTCATCACGGACCCGAACATCGCCGTCATCCTGATGCTGGTCGGCGTTTATGGCCTCGTCTTCGAATTCACGAGCCCGGGCGCGGTCGCACCCGGCGTGATCGGCACGATCTGCCTTCTGCTCGGGCTCTATGCGCTCAATCTCTTGCCGATCAGCTATGCCGGCCTTGCCTTGATGCTGCTTGGCATCATCTTCCTGGTCGTCGAAGCCTTGAACCCGACTGTGGTCCTTGGGCTGGGAGGCGTGGCTGCGTTTCTGCTGGGCGCAGCCATGCTGCTCAGAATCGAGGGGCCCGGCTTCGAGATGTCGTGGGCCGTTATCGGCACCGCCGCCGTCCTGACGCTCGGCCTGGCGCTGCTGACCGGCAGCTATCTGTGGGCGGCCCGCAAGAACGTTCCGCGTGTTGGCGCACAGGCCATGCATGGGCTGCCGGCGAAGGTTCTCGACTGGCAGGGCAGCGAGGGCCACGTGCTCGCCCGGGGCGAGCGCTGGCGGGCAAAAGCCGACGAACCGCTTGCAGTGGGCGACAGCGTCGAGGTGGCCGATGTCAGGGATCTTGTGCTGACGATACGGCGCCGCAATGTGAGAAGCGATGGAGCAAGGCAATGATCATCGGTTATGTGGCCTATCTGGCAGCAGCGCTCGTCGTGGTCATGTTCCTATCCGCGGCCATTCGCATCCTGCGGGAATATGAGCGCGGCGTGGTCTTCACGCTCGGCCGCTTCACCGGGGTCAAGGGCCCCGGCCTTATCATCCTCATCCCCTTCGTGCAGCAGATGGTGAAGGTCGATCTGCGAGTGGTGGTCCAGGACGTCCCGCCGCAGGACGTGATCTCGCGCGACAACGTCTCGGTGAAGGTCAACGCAGTGCTGTATTTTCGTATCGTCGACGCCGAGCGGGCGGTGATCCAGGTTGAAGACTTCATGACCGCCACCAACCAGCTGGCACAGACCACGTTGCGCTCGGTGCTCGGCAAGCATGAGCTCGATGAAATGCTGGCCGAACGTGACAAGCTCAACAGCGATATCCAGGAGATTCTCGACCAGCGCACCGATGCCTGGGGCATCAAGGTCTCCGATGTCGAGATCAAGCATGTCGACCTCAACGAGAACATGGTCCGCGCCATCGCCAAGCAGGCCGAGGCGGAACGGCTGCGGCGTGCGAAAGTGATCAATGCCGACGGCGAACAGCAGGCGGCGGCAAAGCTCGTCGAGGCCGGCAAGATGCTGGCCGAAGCACCGCAGGCCATGCAGCTACGCTATTTCGAGGCTCTCCATGACATCGCCGGTGAACGCTCGTCGACGGTCGTGTTTCCGGTGCCGATGGATCTGCTCGGTCATTTCATCAAGCAGGGTGGTGGAGGCGGAGGCGGCTGAGCGCGCAATCCCCCCTCGAGGGGGAGATGGCCGCGAAGCGGCCAGAGGGGGTCGTCTCACATAGATCGCCGACGCCTTCTTCTACGAGAGACGGCGCTGACGCTCCACGCGCCGCGACCCCCTCTGTCGCCTGCGGCGACATCTCCCCCTCAAGGGGGGAGATCAGCACCCTCACCTCCGCCACGGCGGGACCGGCGCAAAGCGTTTGCCGATCCAGTCGGCGAAGGCACGTGTCTTGGCGGCTTGCCCCTTGGCCGAAGGCATGACGACATAGACAGCGCCCTCGTCGGCAAGCGTCCAGTCCTCCAGCACTGGTACCAGACGGCCGTCGGCGAGCTCGCGTCCGACCAGCCAATCCGTGCTCATCATCAGTCCGACGCCTTGCACGGCGGCTTCGACCAGCACCTCGGCGTCGTCGGTGACCAGCGGCCCGGAGACCTCGATACTGATGCGGCGACCCGAACTGTCGGTCATCTCCCAGGCCGGAAAGGTCTGGAAACCCGAGAAGCCCAGGCAGCTGTGTTCCAGCAGCGCCTCCGGCGCAGTCGGCGTGCCCCGGCGGGCGAGGTAGGACGGCGCGGCGCACAGCAGCCGCCGCCGTGTAGCGACCTTGCGCGCCACCAGCCGCGAATCCTCCAGCGCGCCGAGACGCACGGCGACATCGAAATTCTCGGCGACGAGATCGACGAAGCGGTTGGAGAACTCGGCCTCGATACGAACGTCGGGAAATTCGGCGAGAAACTGGGGCAGCAGCGGGCCGATCCACATGCGCCCGAACGAGCCGGGCAGCGCCAGCCGCAGCACGCCGCGCGGCCCGCCGCCGGCATGCGCCGACGCGACAGCCTCGGCCTCGTCGACCGCAGCCAGGATGGCGCGGACCCGGATGAGAAATTCCGAACCCGCCTCGGTCAGCGACACACTTCGTGTCGTCCGGTGCAGCAGGCGCACGCCCAACCGCTCTTCCAGCGAGGCAAGGCGCCGCGACAGGATCGTCGCGTCGCGGCCGATGCGAGCGGCCGCCCTGGTGAAGGAGCGTGCTTCGGCGATGGCCGCGAAGGCGGCCATTTCGACCAATGCTGCCGGTTCGTGCGATTGCTGCATCAGGCGCAGAGCTCAAATGTAAAACACAAGGATTATATACCAATAGCGCAGCAGCTAGTTTCACTCAATCCCGGCCCGTCAATCGGCCATCAACCGGAGTGAGACATGAAAGCGATCGAACTGACTGCCCCGAGACTGGACGCGTTTCGCGCGGCCACCGTTCCCACGCCTGAACCGCAGCGCGGCGAAGTGCTGATCCGCCTGCGCGCCGCAAGCCTCAATTTTGTCGATGTCGCGATAGCGAGCGGCAACTATCCAGGTCCGAGCTTTCCGCTCATTCCCGTCGTCGACGGCGCCGGCGAGATCGTCGGCATCGGCGAGGGCGTGTCGAGGCTCGCCATCAACGACCGCGTCATCGCCCATGCAAAACCGCGCTGGATCGGCGGCCGTCCGCGGCCTTACGAGACCAGAGAGATGCGCGGGCTGACACTGCCCGGCTCGCTCGCCGAATACGTCGCGCTGCCGGCCGATGCCGTCGTGCCGATGCCGGCGCATCTGTCCTTCGAAGCGGCAGCGACGCTGCCGATCGTCGGCACCACCGCGTGGAATGCGCTTCGCGCCGCCGATGCCGGGCCGGGGTCGGTCGTCGTCCTGCTCGGTACCGGCGGTGTCTCGATCCTGACCCTGCAGCTGGCCAAGGCAGCCGGCGCCACGGTCATCATCACCTCGTCGTCTGACGAAAAGCTGGCCCGCGCCAAGGCCTTGGGTGCGGATCATCTCATTAATTATCGTGAGACGCCGGACTGGGACGCCAAGGTGCTCGAGTTGACCGACGGGCTCGGCGCCGATCTGATCGTCGAAACCGGCGGCGCGGCGACCTTCGCCCGCTCCATCAATGCCGCGGCGCCCGGCGGCACGGTGTTCGCCATCGGCTTCGTCACCGGCGCCGAGGCCACCACGAACCTGCTGCCGATCATCATCAAGGCACTCAAGGTGGTGGGCAACAACACCGGTTCGGTATCCGACCTGCGCGACGCGGCGCGGGCCATCGGCGCCGCCCGTATCGATCCG
Source organism: Mesorhizobium sp. M0678 (assembly GCF_040320505.1). Taxonomy (NCBI): domain Bacteria; kingdom Pseudomonadati; phylum Pseudomonadota; class Alphaproteobacteria; order Hyphomicrobiales; family Phyllobacteriaceae; genus Mesorhizobium; species Mesorhizobium sp. M0678. Next base: position 26,124 of record NZ_JAMYPT010000009.1, read on the forward strand.
GTCATCGACACGGTCTACAGCCAGCATCAGGCGACCGAGGCCTACGCCCATATGGCGGCCGGCGGCCGGCATTTCGGCAAGCTTGCATTCAGTCTGTCGTGGTGAGCCTGAAAAAGGCAAAGCGTTGAAGCTGCCGATCTCCCCTCTGGCGGCAGGGCTATCGCAGATGGAAAGCCGAGGCTTTCGCTCTACGATGGACCCCCACCCCTAACCCCTCCCCACAAGGGGGAGGGAGACTTCCGTTGGCGCTGACCTCGGCAAATTGCCTGCCTTTCGGCGCCAAAGGGGAAGTTAAAGGCGCGCGGCAGCATTCCCTCCCCCTTGTGGGGAGGGTTAGGGTGGGGGTCCATCTTCGTAAGAATCCAAATGCGATTGCCCTGCCTCTGGCGGGGAGATCGGTCGTCACCTCGGCTTTCGCCAATCGCCAACGCGCCGACAGTCCCAACCTCCGCCTAAATCAGCTTCTCCAGCGTGATCGGCAGGTCCCGCACCCTTTTCCCGGTGGCGTGGAATACCGCGTTGGCGATCGCCGGCGCCACGCCGACAATGCCCAGCTCGCCGACCCCCTTGCCGCCAAGCGCCGAGGAATGCGGATCGGGAATACCGACCGAGATCACCTCGATGTCGGGAATGTCGGCATTGGTGGCGATGAGATAGTCGGCGAGATTGTTGTTGACGATGCGCCCATGCCGGCGGTCGACGATGCCCTCCTCGAGCAGCGCCTGGCCAATGCCCATGATGATGCCGCCCTTCCATTGGCTTTCGGCGAGCTTGGGATTGTAGAGCCGGCCCGAATCCAGCGCCGACACCACGCGGGAGACGCGAACCGTTCCAAAGTCCTCGTCGACACGCACTTCGATGAAATGCGCGCACCAGCTGTGGCGGGAACAGTCGCCCTCGGTGTGCGGCAGCGCCATGGCTATGGTGGTGTAGTTCTTGTAGCGGTCCTCGACCGTCGAATTGGCCGGCATGGTGTCGCCCTTCGCCTCGATATGCTCGCGCCCGACGCTTCTGAGCAGTTCGGCGATGGAAACTTCAGGGCCGTTGCCGCGCGGCGAGGCGATGCGGCCATTGGCGACGACGAGCGTGTTGGCCTGCAGCGCATGGAACGGCGAAGCCGGATCGCTGATGGCGAGCCCGATCAGTTGGTCGAGCGCGGCACTCGCCGCCTTGTGGACGGCGCCGGTCATCACCCCGGCCAGCCGCGAGCCGCCGGTGACGCCGGCACGGGCATAGCGGGAATCGCCAAGCTTGACGACGACGTTTTCCGCCGGCACGCCCACCACCTCGGCGGCGGTCTGCGCCAGGATCGTGTAGGTGCCCTGCCCCATGTCGATCGATGAGCTTTCGACCTCGACCGAGCCGTCGGCGAGAATGCGCACGACCGCCTCGCCATAGGCGCGCCGCACCGGATAGGTACCTGCCGCGACACCCCAGCCGATCAGCTGGTTGCCGTCGCGCATCGAACGCGGCCGGGGGTTCCGCTTCGACCAGCCAAAGGCTTCGGCGCCGGCCGCAAAGGCCTCACGCAGCTGCCGTGTCGACCACGGCTTCTTCGCATGCGGGTCCTGCTCGGCATAGTTCCTGAGCCGGATTTCCAGCGGATCGATACCGACCTCGTAGGCGAGCTCGTCGATGGCGCTTTCGATGCCGAAGGCGCTCGGGTTCTCGCCCGGCGCGCGCAATGCCCCCGGCACCACCGTGTTGACCCGCACGACGTTCTGCCGCGACGAGAAATTCGGCGTCGCGTACATGACCGAGGTGACCGAGCCGAGCGGCTCGACCCACATGCCGTCGACCGAGGTCTCGTTGACGCCGCGATGCACGATCGACTGGATCTGGCCCTCCGCGTTGGCGCCGAGCGCCACGGTCTGGCGCGTCGCCGCCCGTCCGCCATAGGCGGTGAAGGTCTGCGGCCTGGTGACCGCCAGCTTCACCGGCCGTCCCAGCATTTTCGCGGCGACTGCCGCTACAGCGCCGTAGCCATAGGCAAACGCCTTGGAGCCGAAGCCGCCGCCAATATAGGGCGAGACCAGTCGTACATTCTCGAACGGCACGCCGAACCATTCGGCATAGGTCCGCGCCATGCCGTCGAGCCATTGGCTCGGCTCCCAGACCGTCAGCTGGTCGCCCTGCCACTTTGCGATCAGGCCATGCGGCTCCATCGGCGCCTGGTATTCGCGCGGCGTGTTGTAGGCGTTGCAGATCCTGACCGGAGCCGAGGCGAACGCTGTCTCCGCCTCGCCCCATTCCTTGGTCATCGCATCGACCGGGATGCCGTCGCCGGCCTTTGGATCGCTGAGGTCGACGATCGCCGGCGCCTCGTCATAGGCGATCTTGACCAGCGTCGCGGCGGCGACCGCCTGCTCGAAACTCTCTGCCACCACCGCCGCGACATGCTGGCCGCTGAAGGTGATGTCGCGCGCCAGCGGGCAATAGGCGACGTCCGGCGGCGGCGTGCCCAGCCAGTCCGTTGCGGTTCTCAGCGGCAGGATGTTGTCGGGCGTCAGCACCAGCAGCACGCCGGGCGACGCCTTGGCCGCGGTCGTGTCGATCGAACGCACCCGGCCGGCGGCAATGGTGCTCTCGACCAGCACCGCATGGGTAAGCCCCTCGAGCTGCTGCTCGACGGCGTATTTGGCGGCACCGGTGATCTTGGCCGGGCCGTCGACGCGCGACAGCCGGCCGCCGACCTGATCGGCGAGGACGGCACCGTCCGAAGCGTCGCCGCGTTTGGCATCGCCGGGTCTTGTTCTCAACTCGTGAACGGTCATGCCGTTTCTCCCATTTTGAGGATGGCGCGGGCGACGACGCGTGGCGCCAGTTCGATCTTGTAGTGGTTGGCGCCATGGTCGACGGCGCCCTCGACGGCGAGCAGGCTGGCTTGCCTGACGACCTCCGGCTCGAGCACTTTGCCTTTCAGCGCCTCTTCGACGGCAAGGGCGCGCCATGGCTTGGTGGCAACGCCGCCAAGCGCGACGCGCAGATCGCGAATTGTCCTTCCGTCGGCCTCGAATTCAATGCCGACCGCAGCACTTGCCGCGGCGAATTCATAGGACTGGCGGTCGCGGACCTTGAGATAGGTCGAGCCGCGGGCGGCGGCCGAAACGGGAATGCTGATCGCGGTGATCATCTCGCCGGGCTCGATCGCATGTTCCCTTTCGGGCGTGCTGCCAGGCAACAGGAAAAAATCATCGACGGCGACCTGACGGTCGCCGAGATGGACGATCGCGTCGAAGGCGACGAGTGCAACCGCCAGGTCGCCGGGATAGGTGGCGATACAGGCCTCGCTGGTGCCGAGCACGGCATGGCCGCGGGTGACGCCGCCGATCGCCGAGCAGCCGCTGCCGGGCGAGCGCTTGTTGCAAGCGGGGAAATTCGCCGGATCGCGGAAATAGGGGCAGCGCGTACGCTGCATCAGATTGCCGCCGATCGTCGCCATGTTGCGCAGCTGAGCCGACGCCGCCTGCCACAATGCTTCCGAGACTGCGGGGAACCGACTCTTGATATCGGCATTGTCGGCGACGCGGCTCATCCTGGCCAGCGCGCCGATCGTGGCGCCCCGGTCATCAACGGCAATCGTGTCCAGTCCCTTGAGATGGGTGATGTCGACCACGGTCTCGGGTTCGGCAACGCCGCATTTCGCGAGATCGACAAGCGTCGTGCCGCCGGCCAGAAGCATGGCGCCGGGAAGTGCTGCTGCCTCACGGGCTGCATCGACGGAGCCGGCGCGGAGATACGAAAAGTCCCTCATGACGCGGCCTCCACGGCCGCCTGGCGCACGGCGGCGACGATATGCGGATAGGCGCCGCAGCGGCAGAGATTGCCGGCCATGTATTCGCGGATCTCCTCATCCGAGCCGGCATGGCCTTCGCGAATGCAGGCGACCGCCGACATGATCTGGCCCGGCGTGCAATAGCCGCACTGGAAGGCATCCTGTTCGAGGAAGGCGGCCTGCACCGCATGCAGCGTGCCATCCTCCCCGGCAAGCCCTTCGATGGTGGTGATGTCCCTGCTTTCAGCCTGAGTGGCAAGCGTCAGGCAGGCCAGCACGCGTTGGCCGTCGATATGAACGGTGCAGGCGCCGCACTGGCCCTGGTCGCAGCCCTTCTTGGTGCCGGTCAGGCCGAGATGGTCGCGCAAGGCGTCGAGCAGGGTAACGCGCGGTTCGACCTCCAGCTCATGTCGATGTCCGTTGATTCGAAGTTGGATTGGAGTTCGGGTTTTGCTTGTCATGGGGCGTCTGGCTCCAGTTGCTTGACGCGGGAGGGGATAATCTGGTGCCCGGCCAGCGAGCGGCAAGATCAGCTTATGGCTAGGTGAGCTAATCTCCCCCCTTGCGGGGGAGATGCCCGGCAGGGCAGAGGGGGGTCGGTTCGACTTGGCGCGAGCTCCGGGAAGGCTGCGGCTTGCGAGGTCGAAAGACGTGACATACCCGATCCCGTGATTACATGAGAAAGGCGCTCCACAATCGGAGGCGCCTCCGCTTATTACCTAAGGGCCTGCTCCGCCCTGTTCAAGCCCAGGATCGAAAATGATCAAAATTGGAGGAAATTGGCAGGGCAGCCGGCCGTCATGCCTGGAGACAAAAAAGCACCACCGGCCCAAGCCGGTGGTGCTCTCTGAACTGTCTGTAGGGGCAGGACAGTCCAATGATCCTGAGGGGATCGTGCTCAACGTGGGCTCATTTTTGCCCCACGGCATCGGCCGAACAGATGACGAGTGCCGGCCGCGAGGAAATATCCTCCGTCGTCATCCACCGGACGTCATCCACCGGCCGTGCACCGGAGGCGGGCAAGATGCCTCCGCCTGCCGGAACGCCGGCCCAGACTCGATCCTGTGATTATATTTACTTGCGATTATATTTGTCGGAGACGTAACGAAGGTGGAAGCGTCTGCGTTCTTGAGACGGGGCCTGCCTGTCCGGTTATGCTTCGGATCAACACTGGAGAAAAAATTGGCCGCGGAGCCGCCCGTCATTTCTGGAGACAAAACCGAAGCCGCCGTTGCAAAACCGCTGCGCGCCGACGCGCAGCGCAACCGCGATGCGCTGGTCGAGGTCGCGGCAAAAGCCTTTGCCGCGCAAGGTGTCGATGCCTCGCTGGAGGAGATTGCGCGCCAGGCCGGCGTCGGCATCGGCACGCTCTACCGGCATTTCCCAACCCGCGAGCACCTGGTCGAGGTGGTTTATCGGCGCGAAGTGGAAGGACTGTGCCAGGCGGCCGACGAACTCGCCCGCGATCATGCGCCCGACATGGCGCTCGAACAATGGATGCAGCGCTTCGTCGACTACATCGCCACCAAGCGCGGGCTGTCGACAAGCCTGCGCATCCTGCTCACGACCAACTCAACCCTGTTCTCCGACGTTTCCGGCAGGGTGACGCTCGCCTTGCGGCGGCTGATCGATGCCGCGGTCGCCGACGGCTCGATCCGCGGCGATGTCGATGCCTCCGACGTGCTGCATGCGCTGGGCGGCATCTATTCGGCCCCGGACACCAAGGACTGGCGCGACCGCTCGCGCCGATTGGTGTCGCTGCTGATGGATGGGCTGCGGTTTGGAGCGGCCAAATCCGGCCCATCCAAGGAATAACGAATGCAGTGACTGTCCTTATTTCAGCGAGATGCTCATACCGCTGAGATCGGCATTGACTTGCAGGCCTACCTGCCTGCCCGTGAGTTCGAGTTGGGCACCCTTGTCATTGGTCATGACGATCACCTGGGCTCCTTTGCCGAGCGCGCCGCCACCGCCCGCTGCACCGTACACCCCCGTCACATCCCGGGCGCGGCGTATGTGGCGCACGGTACCTTTGAAATAGGTCTTGGAGGCGCCGAAGGCGAGGCCGCCCGAGATGCCGCCGACCGAGATGGGATATCGGCGACCATGGAAGGTCAGTGTGCCCTCGCCTCCGGAGCCGCCGATGAAAAAGGCCGCCTTGTAGACGGCGAAGCGGATCGTACCGCTGTCGGCATGCGCGACGCTGGCAAAGCTAACTGCCGCCGCAGCGATGACGGCAACTGCGACTGAACGAAATCTGGACGAAATCTTCATGATGAGAACTCCTCAAGATCGCCGCATGCCCAGCCGGCCGGGCACGTCGGCGTCGTATCAAAGTCATAGCTGAACAGTCTCGCCCGTCATTGGTTCCAAGCACGCGGCCTGAATCCGGCTGCGAGAAGACCGCCACGAAACGAGGCGGATGGCGAGCATAGTCCTGGCTGTAAGAACAGTGGCCGAATGGTGGGGATGATCGTAGGTGTTGAGGCGGAATGGTATTAGTCTGCGCTGTCTGGGGTTTCGGGAGCGCGGCAAAGGAATGGACTTCAACTCACGACATGGCTACCTGCTGATCGGTGGCCTGATCCTGGTCGGTGCCGGGCTCCTGGTCGTTTCGCTGATCGTCAATCTTCGCGTGGCGCACAGTGTGCGTGACGACGTACGCCATCGTGAAAAGCTGCTGGAATATTATCGCAATATCTTTTCGCAGCTGGGCGTGATCCTGATCGGGATTGGCGTGTCCCTGTTCATCTTCTTTTTTCAGCAGAATTATCAGGACCAGCGCAAACGCGAAACGGAGCTCCAGCAGGTTCTCGCCAAACTGGCGGCGCGTGTTGCCCGCGGCAGCGCTGTCGTGGAGGCCCTCGGCGAATTCGACGCGCTGCTGGATGATGGCGGCGCCTATGTCAGTCCGGAACACGGCGGAAACAATGCCGCCGTCAGCGCCCACGGAACGGCGCTCGCCAAGCAGGTTTCGCAGATCCTTCTGGTCGAGCGCGACGTCGATGTTCAGGGGTTCGATATTCTCAATCTGTCACGCGATTTCGAAGCATCGTTCGTCGTCAACGAGCTCAACCCAATGCTATGGTTCAACATCGTCCGGGACGAGAGCGACATCAAATATGCCACTACCCAGATCGCCCTGGATTACAAGGACCTGCAGGATGCGATCGGCGGCGAGCCGATCGAGGTTGCGATCGCCAATCCCGAAAAGGAGCGGAAGATCAAGCGGGAGGTGCTCGACGTCTTTTATGATGCCGATCTGCTGCGCCAGCGCAGCAGGCGGTTTCTCGGCCGCGCGTGCTGGCTTTTCAGCAACGGGCGCGGCTTCGTCAAGCTTGCACCGGCCAATGAAATCGAAGCCGATGCCAGATCGCACCAGGAATGGCTCGACCGGTCGAAACCCTTCCTGACGAAGGCGACATCGGGCAGCGGCGATTGCTTCAAATTGCTTCAGTACGGCCCGGCGTCTTTGAGTTGAGAACGAGCCAAACACTCAACGACCAGGTTCGACCCATTGCGGACGATCAGTCAGGCGCCACAAACGCGTATGACTTCATCAGATCAAGTGTTGTCTCGGCGCGTACAGAAAGGTTGTCTGGCACCTCGATCCGAACGAGTAAAATGTCTGTTCCTTGATCAATTCCGAACAAAGCGGCAATCGGTCGGGGACCATCGAAATGGCACGATGCCCATCGCTGTGGAGATGCATCTGTATCGGTTTCTTTGAGCTCGTCTTCGAGAATCCTACGCAATCCGACATCAAGGGCCTCGCCAGCCATGTGACCGAGTTCATCGATCAGCGGGTTCCAATTAACTAGCCAGACCCAATTCTGCACCCAGGCCACCTGCTGGTCTCCAATTTGGGACGAAAGCCGACTGGTCTCGTTAGTCGGTCTTTGCATGATTTGTCGAATCCGCTATCGGCGATTCCTACCATAATAAGCTTGACTGCTTTTTGACCATCTCGGCTGTTGGCGGCAGCCAGCTGATTGAATTTTGACCTAAAGCGGTTCAGCTTTTGATAGTCGCTGACCCGCTCCAAATATCTGTTTTTACGCAATTATGGACGGAAAGCCGCTCCGCACTTTCCTGGAATTGCTCTAATCTCCCACGCGCCGCAGCGTGCCGAGATGATTGTCGTCGAGAAATTCGACGGTCATGGCCGACGCCTTGCCGTCGGGGCCGACCGCAAAGCTGACGGCCGAGGGCCTGTCCGGCATCTCGGCATCAGGGAAGGTCACGAAGAGCTCGCGGTCGAAATGCTTCAGGGAATAGGACCGCGCACCGGCAGGCCCGACCTTGAGGACAAGAGTGTCTCCTTCGCCCGATACAATAGCTTCGCCGAAGAAGTCGTTGAAGTAACGGCCTGCATAGGCCCTGGCCGGCTCGACGGGACTTGCTGGAGAGGGCGGCGCGGCATAGGTGGCCTTGGCCGCCGCAATCACCGGGCCGAACATGCTCGCATAGATATTATTCCATGCCTTTACCTTATCCTTCCCCAGCGTTCCGTCGAAAACGAGATCGGCGAAGCTGTCGGACAGCCCCTCCGGCACGCCTGTCGGAAAGGCGTTGGCGACGACGACGATGCCAAGCTTCTCCTCGGGGAAGAGCATCACCAGGCTGCGTGCGCCGGCGCTGAAGGCGCCCGCGTGACCCCAGATCGGCCCGTGCCGGCCGAATTCGATATTCCAGCCGAGGCCGTAGAAGGCCTCGCCTCCGGAGACGGGATTCTTGCCGCGAGCCGTCAAGGGAATATGTGTCTGGTCCAGCGCATCGGCGGCAATGAGTCTCTTGCCGGCATAGACCCCGTTGCCGAGCACAAGGCGCATCCATTGCGAGAGGTCGCGTGCGGTGGAACTGACGCCGCCTGCTGGCGCCTGCGCATCCGGATAGCGCTGGACTTTCGCGGTCCAGGCGCCATCGATTTTGGCGTGAAGCTCGGCGCGGTTGGCGTGCTTGATGAAGTCCGAATGACGGGAGCTGGTCGAGGCCATTCCAAGCGGACGGTAGAGCTTCTCTTCGGCGACCTCTTCCCATGATTTGCCCGTCGGCTTCGCGGCCGCGACGGCACCCTCGGTCAGTCCGAAATTGCTGTAGGAATAGCCGGCACGAAAGCTCGATGACGGCAACACGAACCGCAGCCGGCGCAGGATCTCCGCGCGGTCATAGCCGATGTCCTCGAGGTCGTCGCCGGCGGTGCCGGGAAGCCCGCTGCGGTGCGCAAACAGGTCGCGGACCGTGAGTTCGCTGGTCGGATAGGGCTGGGCGAGCCGGAAAGCCGGATCGAGGTCGGCGATCTTGGAATCCCACGAAGCGATCCCGTCGCTGACCAGCGCCGCCACGACGGTGGCGGAGACCGGCTTGGAGAGCGAGGCAATCTGGAAGACTGTGTCAGCGTCGACGATCTCCGGTTTTCCGGCTTCGCGATGCCCGAATCCCTTGAGGAAGATCACCTCGTCGCCGTGCACGACGCCGATGGCCAGACCGGGCACGCTACCATCCGCGACGACGCCTTCGGCAAGCAATTCGAGCTTCGCAAGGGCCGCGGCGATCCTGTCGGGTGGAATGGTATCGGCCGACGCCGCCTTCGGCAAAAGCACCATGATTGCGATGAAGGCCAACATCCTCCACCGGAGGTGATTCCGGTTTGCGAACAGCCGCATGCTCAGCCCCTCCGCTTCACCGGCGTGCACTATCGCAGGCCGACGCAGGGAAGGCCAGCCTCACGCTCGACCCGCCATCCATTGACGGATGTCCGCTTCACACCAGTCGAAATTCAGACAGCCGCGCCTGAGCTAGGATGCGGCACGCATGCGGAGGCGCCGTCTGCTGGCGCGGGCCTTCTCCGCCACCGCGGCGGTGATCTCGACCACGCCGTCTTCACGCGGTCTGGCGTTGGTGACCTTGTGGAGCCGCTCGTAGGGCAACAGTTCCTTGACCCGGGCTTGAAGCGACGCGACTTCGGCTCGCAGATCCTCGCATTCCTGCCTCTGGACGTCGAACTGTATCTGTTCGGAAGCCTGCTGCAGGGAAAGCTGCGAAAAATTCGCGCTGACCGCGGAAAGGGTCATCTTGTCGTTTTCGCTCTCCTTCGTGAGAGCGGACAATTTTTGCTCGACAATTTGCTTTTCGGCCACCGCGTCGCTCGCTTGGGCCTTGAGCCTGGCGATCTCGCTGGCGGCTTCGCTGTTCTGGTTGGAGGCGGCCTCCAGCCGCGATCGAAGGTCCTCGATTTCAGAACGCAAGCCGGTCATCTCCGCGACACCGCGTGCAAGTTCGGCTTCCCTGTCACCGTCCCTGATGCGGGCCGCTTCCGTCATTTCCGACAGCTTCGTCTGCGCCATATCGAGCGATTTCTGCAGCCGCATTTCCTCTTTCTCGCTCTTGCCAAGCGCGGCCAGCAGTTCCGAAACCTGCGCGGCGTCATTGGCATGGATAGTCGAGAGTTCGTCCAGCCTGTGCCGCGCCTCGGCCTCCCGTTTCAGCGCCTTGTCGAGATCGATCGACAGACTGACATGCTTCTCCCGCAGCATCTCGTTCTCGCGCGAGCGTCTGTTGGCCTCGACCGCTCTGGCCGAGAGCGTTTTGACAAGCTCGCCGAACTCGGCTTCGCGTTTTGCGCTCGCATTGCCTGCCACGACGAGTTCCAGCCTTGCTGCAGCCAGCGCGCCGCGAAGTGCTTCCTTGTCCTCGACCAGGCTCGCCTCGTGCTGCTGCAGGGCCTCGATAGCGCTGTCGCGCTCGCGCTGCTTTCTGGTCGCTTCGTGGAGCTGTTCGGACAGCACTCTTTGCTGCGCGGTCAGGCCGGTATTTGCCAGCTCCAATTCGTTGGCGCGAAGAATGTCGCCGTGGAGCAGTTTCAGGAATTCGCCCGTCAGATGATGCGAGGTCGCGATCTCCGACAGTTTCGCATTGATCTCCCCCAGATACTCCTGCGCGTCGTGAAAGAGCCCATCGACCGCACTTAAGGCAGCCAGCCGGGTTTGCGTATGGGGGGACAGCCGTCGTGCGGTCTCGAAGGCGTCCGCATTGGCCTCGAGCTGCGAGCTGTCATCCGTTGCCGCGAGATTCTCATCCGACACAGTCTCATCCGGCACAGTGACGTCGTTCAACGGCGAATGATCGTCCACGTTGAGACATTCGCTAAACGCATCCGCCAAATCGGTTTCGAGCTCCTTGAACGCTCTCTCCACAGTCTCGGCACGCTTGATCAAACCTTTGAAATTCATGACCGAATATCCCTCTCGTGCAGCGCCGTTAAGGAGCGGACTTTCAACACTTGACCCTCGCCTCCCCCGAATGCGGGTTCATCTCCTGACGTGCGCTCTGGCCGACGCACGCTAGGGACAGGCTTGGCCACTGTCCTCGTGTGTTTGAATGACATGTTCTGCCGCGCTCCATACCCGAGGCGTTGGCACCGCTCGCAAAATGCCCACTCATTTCACCCGAAACGGATATGAAGCGGCGCAAGCCTGAGGATCGCCTGGTGACTGTTGTAAGGATCGGCCGAGCGCCTCGGTGCTCTGCAGCAGCTACAAGTCACACTCGGACGAGGCGCGTTACGGCCGGGAGGCCTGACCTAATAAATGATTGTGTTGAATACGTTTCGCTGATTAGCTGCTGTGCATTGACCAGGGACAAGACCGATAAATGTTGTCCCGGGAGGACCGCGATGCCGGTGCTTGAGGTTCGCCACGTCTCCAAGAATTTCGGGGCTATCCAGGCCCTGACTGACGTCAGCTTCCAGGTGGAGCGAGGCGAAGTCGTTGGTCTGATGGGGGATAACGGGGCCGGCAAGTCGACGATAGTCAAGGCTGTGGCCGGGAATTTTCCTCCGAGCGACGGCGAAATTGTAGTCGAGGGCGAGGTGTGCCACTTCCACCAGCCCGTGCAGGCCCGCGCCAAGGGGATCGAAGTTGTTTATCAGGACCTGGCGCTCGCCGATAATCTGACGGCCGCGCAGAACGTCTTTCTGGGGCGCGAGATCAAGAAAGGCTTCTGGCCGATCAGGATTCTTGACAAGCAGGCGATGATCGATCGCTCGGCAGCGCTGTTCAAGGAACTCAAATCGGAAACCCGGCCGCGCGACCTCGTCAGGAAGATGTCGGGTGGGCAGCGCCAGGCGGTCGCCATCGCGCGGACCCGGCTTTCAAATGCTAAGCTGGTGCTGATGGACGAACCAACGGCCGCCATCTCCGTGCGCCAGGTGGCGGAAGTACTCGAACTGATCCGACGCCTCAAAGCACAAGGAGTCGGCGTCATGCTGATCAGTCACCGAATGCCTGACGTGTTCGCCGTGGCAGATCGCATTATCGTCCTCAGGCGGGGCTCGAAAGTTGCCGACAAGCCAGCTGACAAAACATCGCCCGAGGAAATCACTGGACTGATAACGGGGGCCATCCGTGGCGAATAGTGTTCAGGAGTCAGTTGGCGTTCAGGGCTCAGTCGAAGAACATGGCCGGCCGGCCATGTCGGATTTCGTCCCGACCAAGGAAAAAACAGTTCTCCAACGTGTGATTTCAAGTCAGCCCTTCTGGGTGACGATCGCGCTCATCGCGCTCGTCATGTTGATGACTGCGATGGAGCCGAGCTTCGGCACCTCTGAAAACGTCGCCAATGTGACGCGCAATTTCGCACCTTTCGGCATCATGGCCCTCGGCATGACGATCGTCATCATCACCGGCGGTATCGATCTGTCGGTCGGCTCCGTCATGGGTCTCGTGGTCATCGTCGCCGGCCTGTTCCTCACCTGGCATTATCCCTGGTACGTCGCCTTCGCCATGGGCCTTTTCTCCGGTCTGGCCTGTGGCGCGGTCAACGGATTCTTTGTCGCCTATGTCGGGATGCCGTCCTTTGTGGTCACCCTCGGTATGCTGTCCGTCGCGCGCTCGCTGGCGGTCGTATTCTCGGCCAACCAGATGCTCTACCAGTTCGGGCCCGATGCTCCGATCGTGAAGGCAATCGGTCAGTGGAAATGGCCGCGGCATGGTCCGAACGACTGGGCACCGCATTGGATACCAGAACTGTCGTCACAATTCTGGACCATGGTGATCTTGGCCCTGATTGTCGGCTTCGTATTCAACTTCACAGCCTGGGCCCGGCATCTCTTCGCCATCGGCGGCAATGAGGAGGCGGCACGGCTCACCGGCGTTCCGGTCAACTGGATTAAATTCCAGGCCTATGTCTTCTCGGCTTTCACCGCCGCGCTCGCCTCGCTCCTGCTCCTCGGCTATAACGGCTCGGCCATCAATGCCATGGGCCAAGGCTACGAGCTGCGCGTTATCGCCGCGACAGTCATTGGCGGCGCCAGCCTCATGGGCGGCGCCGGCACGGCCTTCGGTGCGATCATCGGTTCGGCCTTCCTCGAGGTGATCAGGAATGCGCTGCTGATGGCCGGCATCGATTCAAACTGGCAGGGTGCCTTCGTCGGCGCCTTCATCGTTCTTGCGGTTCTTTTGGGCATGCAAACCGGCGGCAAATCGATTCTCGCCGCGTCGCTGGCAGTCTTGATGCCCAAAAAACGCCGCTAGAAACCCGCCGGCGGGAGGCTTGCGGGATCACACCCAGGAGGAGAACGTCACATGAAAAAACATCTGCTGACGGCCGCCGTGGCGCTTGGCGCAATGGTGCTCGCCGTTTCCGGCGCCCAGGCGAAATACACCTTCGCCCTGGTGCCGAAGAACATGAACAATCCTTTCTTCGACCAGGCACGCGACGGCTGCAAGAAGGCCGAAGCCGAATCCAATGGCGCCGTGGAGTGCATGTATATTGGCCCCGGCGAGCATGGCGGCGGCGACGAGCAGGTACAGATCGTACAGGATCTCGTGGCCAAGAAGGTGGACGGCATCGCCGTGTCGCCATCGAACGCCGCGGCGATGGCGGTTGCGCTGCAGGCCGCCAAGGAAGCCGGCATCCCGGTCCTCACCTGGGATTCCGACCTCCTGCCCGAAAACAAGGATCTGCGCGTCGCCTATATCGGCACGCACAATTATGAGATCGGCGAGAACCTCGCCAAGCTTGTCATGCAGATCAAGCCCAAAGGCGGCACGATCTGCATCCAGTCCGGCGGCGCCGCGGCGGCCAACCACAACGAGCGCATGCAGGGCATTCGCGATACACTTTCGGGCACCAAATCGGCGGCCTCGCCCGGGGATCGGCTGACGGGCCAGAACGGCTGGACCGAAATCGAAGGCTGTCCGCTCTACACCAACGATGATTTCCCGCTTTCGGTGCAACAGTTCGAGGATATCATGGCGAAAAACCCGAACCTCGACGCATTCGTCCCAACCGGTGGCTTCCCGCAGTTCATTCCCGATGCCAACCGCGCCGCGGTCGCACCGTACAAGGACAAGATCGCCTCGAAAGCCCTGGCCCTTGTCGTTGCCGACACGCTTCCGGTACAGATCGACCAGATGAAGGAAGGTTTCTCCCTTGGCCAGGTCGGCCAGCGGCCGTTCGAGATGGGCTACAAGACGATGATGGCGCTGAAGGAAATGAAGGAGGGCAAGGCTCCGCCGGCCGACCCGACCTACACGGGCCTCGATGTCTGCACTCCGGAGACAGCCGACACTTGCGTCGCCAAATAGTGCTTTTGGGCGGGAGGAAACTCCCGCCCTTTTCATAGGGGATCTCAATGCCGGAATTGTTCTCGCTCAAGGGCCGTGTCGCATTGGTCACGGGTGCCTCGCGTGGTCTTGGTTTTGCCATGGCCAAGGCACTTGCGGAAAACGGCGCGACGGTGATCGTCAATGCGCGCGACATGGCCGCCCTTTCCGCGGCCGCCGAAAGGATCGGTGCAGAAGCCCTGCCGTTCGATGTCACCGACGCGGCGATCTCAAGGGCGTCGCTCGAAGGAATCGTCGAACGCCACGGCCGCCTCGATATTCTGGTCAACAACGCCGGCATCCAGCATCGGAAACCGCTGGTCGAATGGCAGGACGAGGATTTCAACCATGTGGTTGCCGTCAATCTGTCGGCTTGCTTCCGCATGATGCGCGACGCGGTGCGCCTGATGCTGCCAAACAAGTTCGGGCGCATAATAAACACCGGATCGGTCGCAGCGATCCTTGGCCGTCCCACCATTCACGCCTATGTGGCGGCAAAGGCGGGCCTGCACGGGCTGACACGCTCCACTGCCGCTGAGCTGGGCCGTCACGGCATCACCGTCAACGCGATCGCCCCCGGCTATTTCGCCACCGAGCTCAACACCGCACTTATGCGCGACGAGGCCTTCACCAAATGGGTCGAGGCACGAACCCCCGCGGGCCGCTGGGCCCAGCCTGAGGAGCTCGGCGGAGCCGTGGTGTTTCTCGCCTCCGACGCTGCCGCTTACGTCAACGGGCACGTGCTGGCGGTTGACGGCGGGCTATCGGTTTCCCTGTGATTTCAACCGGCGACACCGTGCCGGCAGGGCGTGCCTGCTAGCCGCCTGAAATGACGACTTGCTGCATGCGCTGCTGGCCCGGTCCCCTGCACGGACGCCGACGCCACACGATTGGATGGCGCGCCGTATTGCAGCCGCCGACTTTCGATTCGCAACGGGTTATTTCGACGTCCGGCGGCATCGATGCTTGATGCCGCCAATATTTCATTCCACACACCGGTCACAATGAGAGACGACATAAGGGATCAGCGCCGGGTATTCGGGTGGGCCTTGCCTGCCTCCGCGGTCGTGCATTTGCTCGCCGCCGCGCTTCTTTTGTCCGCACTGCCGCTGTCGCCCCCGCAGCCGCAGAAGGAGCAGCCCATCGCAGTGGATATTGTGCCGCCCCCTAAACCGCCGGAAAAAACCAAACCTCCGTCCCCCGCTGAACCGCCCAAGCCGGAAAAGCAGCCGGAAGCCAAGGTCGAGACGCCGACGAGCCGTGAGGTCGCCGCGCAGAGAGCTGTCTTCGAATTCGGTGAGAAGGACGCCGGTCCTCGCAAGTCTCTGGACGGCAACAGTGCGGAGGATGGTTCGGAACAACCGCCAGCGCCGCAAGATCCCAATAAACAGGACCTTGCACAGGCGCCGGACGTGACCGCGGTCGGCGGCAAAGTCTCGGCTCCGCCGCCTGGCGTATCCGCGCCGCCTAAGCCCAAGCCAGCGAACGTCGCCAAGGAGCAAAAACCCTTGAAGCTTCAGCAAGCCAAGACGTTGTTCTCGGAAGCAGCAACCGGTGATCCGATAGCGACAAGCGCAATGGGTAATATACCCCGCCCCGTGCGGATCGGTCAGCTCTGCCTCACGGAATTGCGCGAACAGTTGCGCCGCGCCTCGCCCCCCTATTTTCCCGACCTCTTGCGTTCATTCAGGCTGAAGGAAGGCACTATCATGCAAGTTCCCAGGACCGCCTTCCGTGCCAACGGGCAGTGGTACGATTTGAGCTATCGTTGCGAGGTCGATCCGGACGCGACGAAAGTCATTTCCTTCGCCTTCCGTGTCGGAGATCCGGTGCCGCGCAGCGAATGGAAGCGCCGCGGGTTGCCCGCCGAATAGGTGGTCGAGGCCACGGAGGCTGGCTGGCCGGCGCCATCAAATCCGGCCGGCGATGTCTTCGCGCGCTCCGGGCTGCCGAACCAACACGCGCCAAAAGTGGCTTTCGTCAGCGGCTGCCGAAGTCTAGCATACGGCTTTGGGAGGAGGCTTCGATGACTTCAAGTTTCAACGTTCACCATGCTGCCGGCTATGAGCAGCTCATGGGCCGCTGGAGCCAAAAGCTCGCGCCGCTGTTCATCGGCTTCGCGGGCCTCAAGGACGGCGAAAAGATCCTCGACGTCGGATGCGGCACCGGCAGTCTGACCTTCGCGCTCGTCAAGGCCGCTGACCTCGGTGAGGTCGCGGCGATCGACTTTTCGGCCGTTTTCGTCGAGGAGGCAATCCGGCGCAACACCGATCCGCGGATAAAAATCCGTCAGGCGGATGCCTGCGCCCTGCCCTTTGAGGATGGCGCGTTCGACCGTGCCCTAGCCCTGCTCGTGCTCCATTTCGTGCCGGAAGCCGGCAAGGCAGTCGCCGAGATGCGCCGCGTCGTGCGGCCGGGCGGCGTCGTCGCGGCGACGGTATGGGACCATCTCGGCGGCATGCCGGGGATGCGCATGATGATCGACACGGTGGCGGTGCTCAGTGAAGGCGGACGCCAGCTGCGTGCCCGCTATTGCACGCAGCCGATGATGCAGCCGGGTGAAATGAAACGGACCTTTGTCGAACAGGGTCTCCGCGACGTTACGGAAACCCAGTTGATGATCCGCATGGACTACCAAAATTTCGATGATTACTGGGCGCCGATTGCCGCCGGCGAAGGGCCGCTCGGTAAGTATGTGGCCACGCTCGACCCGGAAGAGCGGGCGCGCACCGACGCCGCCATGCGCGACGCCTATGAGGCCGGCCGGCCCGACGGCCCGAGGTCCTTTGCCAATGTCGCCTGGGCCTGCCGCGGCGTCGTTGCCTGACCTTGGCGCTAATGCATGCCGCGCAAAAAGCGCGTCGCATGAGGCCGATCGAACGCGACGCGCTTTAGCCGATCCCGTAGACCAGCCCGACGCGGCCGTCCGAAAGCTGTTCGACCTTGCGCAGTTCGAGCCCACGACGATTTCTCGCCGTCCCAAACAGCGCCTTTCCTTCACCGGCGAGCAGCGGATAGACGATCAGCCTGAGCTCATCGACCAGCCCGGCATCGATAAGGCTCGCGGTAATTCGGGCGCCGCCCATAAGGTAGATGTCCTTGCCGGGCTGCTGTTTCAGTGCAGCGATATCCTCGAAATTCCGCACGAAGCGCGTCTTTGGCCAGGCCGCCGAAGTCATTGTGTTCGACAGCACATAATGCGGCGTCTGCGCGGCGAAGCGGGCCCATTCGAGCTCGGCCGGCTTAGGTAACTTGCCGGTCATCGGCAGCGGCTTGTCGGGCTCGTTCTGGATGGCGCTCCAGTAGCGCTCGTAGCCGGCATACATGACGCTGCCAAGCAGGCAAGCGTCGATTTGCGGCGTCAGGCCGTATTCGTCCGACCACGCGTCGACCCAATCGGCATAACCCTCGGGCCCCTCCATCTTGCCGTCGACGGAAATTTTCATTCCAGCGATCAATTTGCGCATGACTTCCTCCATCAGGCTTGCGGGATGCAAGCACGTTTCATCGTTTCAGCGTTGCTTCGTGTTGCTGGCGGCGACCTCAGGGATGGCCGCCGCGAGTTACATCAGGCCGGCAGGCGGCGGTCGTATTCTTCCCGCAGGCGGCTCCAGCCGTCCCAGAACGAGGTCGGCGTCTTGCCCGCCAGGCGGGCGGCCAGCAGGTCGAGGTGTATGTGCCAGCCGGCCGTGATGTTGAGCTGGATTGCACGTTCCGGCAGGCGGCGATGAACGACGGTGAGCAGCACATCGTTACCCTTCGCCTCCAGCAAGAAGGAGACGCCGCCGGTGTTTCCCCAGGTGATGGAAAGCTTGCGCGGCGGATCGAGTTCGGTGATCCGGCCCTCCATCCGATGCTCTTCGGGAAAGCCCGCGGGGCGCTGCCCAGGCGGGTCCGTCAGCTCGTCGTTACGCCAGACCAATTCGAACGAGCTGCCGGCCTTCATTTCCATCTGGCCCGCGGCCATCCATTGCCGGCGCAAGTCACTCTCGGTGAGATAGGCCCAGACGCGTTCGATGGGTCCGGGCAAGAGGCGCTGGATGGTGAACGTGGCGGCCTCGCTCAGCGCGCCATAGGCGTCGATGCTTCTCATCTGGTTCATTGCTCGTCTCCTTCTTTCGGGTTGGGCGATTTCCTGGACTCATCCTGGGCTTTGCGTGCGTCCTCTTCGCGAAGAAGGCGTTCGAGAACATCGAGACGACCGGTCCAGAAGCGCTCGTAGAAGCTGAGCCACTGATGGGCGCTGGCCAGCGGTCCAGGGGCTAGTCGGCACAGATGCGTGCGGCCCCTCACCTCTCGACGAATAAGCCCTGCGTTCTCCAGCGCCTTGATGTGCTTGGAGGCCGCCGCGAGCGACATCGCGAAGGGTTCCGCCAGCTGGCTTACCGTTTTCTCGCCATCAGCGAGATCGCGAAGCATGTGCCGCCGGGTGGCGTCGCCAAGGGCGTGAAAAACCGCATCCATCTTGGGTGTCTCTAATTCAACCATGTAGTTGAATATAGACGCACGCTTTGAGATAGTAAACCGTTTGGTTGAATAATTTATGTGAAGCGCCGCGGGGCCGTTTGCGCCATCGAGCGTGTCGACGTGACGGGAGATACGGACGCGCCCCGCGACAGTAAGGGCGAGGCCCTTATTTGCCGTTGAAGAAACTGTGGATCGCGGCTTCCAGCTTTTCGATAAGCTGAGGGTTGTGGCAGCTGCCAGCCCAGATCAGGGCGTTTAGCCTCATCTCTTTGTTGATAAAGCTCACTTTCCCAGAATCCAGCAGGTATTCCGCGATCTCGTAGTGCCGCCCCTTGATAGCCTCGATGAGCGCGTTGTTTCTCCCCGTCTTGTCGGTCAGATTTACTTCCGCGCCATTCTCCACGAGCAACTTGACGACTTCGAGATGCCCGTTCTTCGCCGCCTCGATAAGAGCCGTTCTGCCGTAGTAGTCAGCTCGCGCGTTGATCTCTATTTGGGGGTGTCTCACGAGGACTGAGATACACGCGTAATGTCCCTTGGCCGACGCAAGGCTCAAGGGCGTGCTCTTCCACTTGTTTCTGGAATTCACGTCGATTTCCGGGTCTTCGATCAGCGCCTCCACCACAGCTGTGCGGTCATTGAGGGCTGAAAGGTGAAGTGCAGACCAGCCGCCGTCGTCCGACTGATTGATGTCGGCGCCAGCCGCCAACTCCGATCGAACCGCCTCCGCATCGCCTTGTTCTGCCGCGACCAGCAGGGGCGACCAGTCTCTTGCCCCTTCGGCTTCCAAGCTGTTGGTCAACGCAGTCGCCTCCTCGGATAGCTCACAGAATACCACAGAATCCGCGATAGTGGGGTCGTCCTGCATAGAGTTCCCTGGAGCTCGTGGGTCACAGAGAGCTGTCGGCCCGAAGCGGAGGATCAGCGCTTCACGTCCGTCTCCTCACATTCTCCTGATATCGACTGGCTTTGGCGGCCATTCAGACTAGATAGAGCCTGCGCCGGGCGGAACGATGCAGAAGGACCTGAACATGCCTGAACAGATTACCCTGAATAGACCTGAACAAATCAGATTGAACGACGGCTCCGCCATTCCGCAAATCGGCCTCGGCGTGTGGCAGGTCGATCCAGCCATCACCGCCAAGGTGGTGCGCTGGGGAATCGAGGCCGGCTACAGGCTGATCGACACCGCCGAAGGCTATCAGAACGAGGAAGGTGTCGGGCAGGCGATCCGCTCGGCCGGCGTCCCGAGAAGCGAGTTGTTCATCACCTCGAAACTGCGCAACGGCGCGCATCAGCGCGACGCCGCCTTGCGCGCCTTCGACGAAACGATGAGCAAGCTCGGCATCGAACAGATCGACCTGTTCCTGATCCATTGGCCGGTGCCCAGCCAGGACAGATATGTCGAGGCCTGGAAGACGCTGATCGAACTCAGGCAATCAGGCCGAATCAAGTCGATCGGCGTTTCGAACTTCAACCAGGACCACCTCGAAGGGATCATCGGCGAGACCGGCGTCACGCCGACCGTCAACCAGATCGAGCTCCACCCCCGCTTCCAGCAGCGTGACAAACGTGAATTCCACGACAGGCACAACATCCGCATCGAGAGCTGGAGCCCGCTGGGCAGCGGCCGGCTGTTGAGCGATCCGACGCTTGAAAGCATCGCCAGGAAACACGGCAAGTCGGTGGCGCAGACGATCGTCAGGTGGCACCTTCAGGAAGGGCTGATCGTCATTCCAAAGTCGATCCACCAGGACCGCATCGCCGCCAATTTCGATGTCTTCGATTTCGAGCTGGAAGCGAAGGACCTCGAGCTTATCCGGGGCATGGATTCGCCCGACGGCCGCACCGGCCCGAACCCCGCTACAGCTGCATTCCTGTTCTGAGGGCCGACAGTGAAGCTGCCTATCTCCCCCCTTGTGGGGGAGATGTCCGGCAGGACAGAGGGAGGCGCTGTCCAGCCAGCGATCAAAACTACCTTCCCGCTAGCTCATATCCCGGAGCCATCCACCAGCGGCACATCTTCGCCCTCCCAGGGGCTCGGCATCGATCCCTTGCTGAGATTGGCCGACGGCAGCGGCATCCAGCATTTCAGTTCGGGTTCGGCATATTCGACGATGCGTCCTGGAGACGAGTCGGAGGCGCGCCAGCCTTCGCTGCCGAACTGATCGGCGCGGGCCCAGTAAGCCATGTCGACCTCGGCCGGACCCTGTTCGGACGGCCGAACCGTGACAAGGATTCTGCTGCCGTCCCTTGGCGCGCTCGACATGTGGCGCCACTGACCGGGCTCGTCCATTGCATTTCCTCCTGCGATCTTCGCCTCGAACGGATAGTCGCTTCGCGTTCGGAAGCGGTCAACCCGAACTTTTTTGCCTGAGACAAAACCCCTGTCCGGTCGTCGCGGAACAAGTCATGGCACGCCGGGTTTGGGCAAGTTGTGGAAGGAAGCAAAATGAGACCAGCGCCGCGACCGATCCTTACCATTATTGCATGGCAGGCCGCGTCTTTCGTTCGCAACCCGGTCCGGTCGCAATGAGGCAGGCCGGTTCCGATCATTCCATCCCACCGAAGGAGGGCAAAGGCGGCATAGGACGAGCGCTCGGCCTCGGCCTGATAACAGGGGCGGCCGACGACGATTGTTCCGCGATAGGCACCTATGCCAGTGCCGGCGCCCGTTTCGGACCCGACCTGCTCTGGACGGCTCCGGTGACGTTGCCGATGATGTACGCGGTCGTCTATCTGTCGTCGAAGCTCGGCCAGGTGTCGGGGCGCGGATTGTTCCACGTCATCAAGGACTTCTACCCGCGGTGGCTGCTCTGGTCGGTGCTGTTGGGTGTGCTCGTCGGCAACACCATCGAGGCAGCGGCCGATCTTGGTGGAATGGCGGCGGCGATCAACATATTCGTGCCGCTTCCCATTCCGCTGATCGTGCTGTTCGTCGCCGCCCTCATCTTCGCCCTCCAGGTTTTCGGCTCCTACACTTTGATCCGCAACATCTTTCGCTGGCTGGCGCTGGCGCTGCTCGCCTATGTCGGTGCCGCCATTCTGGCCAAGCCGGACGCCGCGGCGGTGCTGCGCGGGACGCTGCTTCCGAGGATCGAATTCAATCGCGAGTTCCTGTCGATCCTGGTCGCTATCATCGGCACGACGCTGTCCGCCTATCTCTACACGTGGCAGTCCAATGAGGAGGTCGAGGAGGAGATTGCCCAAGGGCGAACGACGCTCAGGCAAAGGAAGGGCGCCACCGCCGGCGAACTCCGCCGCTCGCGCCGGGACATCCTCATCGGCATGATGTTTTCAAATCTCATCATGTATTTCATCATCCTGTCGACGGGTGCTACGCTCTACAAGGCGGGCCACCACGATATCGACACGGCCGCGCAAGCCGCGGAGGCGCTGCGCCCACTCGCCGGCCAGGCCGCAAGCGTTCTGTTCGCCGCAGGCGTGATCGGCGTCGGTTTCCTAGCGGTTCCTATCATGACCACCGGCGCTGCCTATGATGTGGCACAAGCCATCGGCTGGAAAAACAGCCTGCACGCCCGGGCTCAAGAGGCGCCCAAATTTTATCTCGCCATCGGATTTTTTACGGCGATCGCCGCCGGCCTCAACTTCCTCGGCTTCAATCCGATGAAGGCGCTGGTCTGGTCCGGCATCGTTCAGGGTTTCTCGACGCCGCCCTTGCTGCTGCTCATCATGCTGATGACGAACAGCCGCAGGATCATGGGGGAGCAGGTGAACAGCCGCAGCACCAACATACTCGGTTGGGCAACGACCGCCGCTATCTTCTCGGCGACGATCGGCCTGGTGGCCACCTGGTTCATGTAAATCCGGCAGGACAAGGGACGCCGCTAGTTGGATTACCCGTTCCCGCTTGCGGATTGCCCCAGCTTTGCCGGCCTTGGAAACTCCACAACATCTCCCACCGGCCGCTTGTATTGCGCTGCGACAATTGCATCGATCAGGAGATCCAGAGCCGCACGAGCCGTGCGGCTCGTCTCGTCCTCGCCGCTCAAATAGTGGCAGGCTCGTTCAAGGTGCAGGTGTGCGGCGGCAAAGTCGCTTGTCATAGGCATCTCCCTGTTGCCCGCCCGCCGGCAAGATGACCGCCTCGATTTAGCTAAAAGCAAATATCCACAGCCGGATTTGAATCAAATTGGCCTGACTCACCGTAGCCCGAGGGACAAGGTGCTGGCAGGCCTTTGCATCGCTGGTCGATGCACTGCGCCGGCGCGGTACGCCGCGTTGAATGAACCAATAACGGGCGGTGTTCCGCAAACTCAGTTCGCTCACCGCGCTGCTTTTGAAATTTTCTCGCTCTTTTAATTCTACAAACTCTCTAGACTTAAAATAGATCGCTAGAACCAAGATCTTAAAATAGAGCGCTTGAGAGGGAGCCAGGAATGTCGAAAAAGCTCGTAGTGGGGCTGTCGGGCAATTTGACCCGGCCATCGAAGACCAAGGCGTTCGTCAGCCACATTGTCGGGCAGGCCGCCGAAAGCATCGGCGCGGCCTCGGCCGTCTTCGACATCGAGGATCTCGGCGCGTCTCTGCCGCAGGCAAGGCGCCTCGGCGACCTCGACCCGGCGGCGCGCAACATCGTCGAACGGCTGCTGGGCGCCGACATCCTGGTGGCCGGCTCGCCGACTTTCAAAGGCAGCTATACCGGGCTTTTCAAGCACTTCTTCGACCTGCTCGATCCGTCATCGCTGAGGGGCAAGCCCGTCATTCTCGCCGCGACCGGCGGCGGCGAGCGCCATTCGCTGATCGTCGAGCACCAGTTGCGGCCGCTGTTCGGCTTCTTCGAGGCGCTGACCGTACCGACCGCGATCTACGCCTCCGACAAGGACTTTGCCAATGGTGTTCTGGTGTCGGAACCGATCCACGCCCGCGCCCGGCAGGCGGTCGCCGAGGCATGCCGTGTAACCGGAGTGCCCTACGGCGTCGGCCTTGCCGCCTGAACGCACCACTGACCCGAGATCCCCTTTCCGATCCGTCCAGGAGCACGCCGCGATGACCAGATCCACCAAATCCAGGCAAATCAAACTGGGCGCTTTCCTGCCCGGCGGCGGACAACATATCGCCGCCTGGCGCCACCCCGAGGCGCCGGCCGACGGCGCCACCAATTTCGAGTTCCACAAGCAGCTCGCCCTGACCGCCGAGCGCGGCCTGTTCGATGCCTATTTCCTCGCCGACAATCTGACGGTCGGGCTCGGCGCCCGCGAAGGCGGCAATGCCAAGATCGCCGGCTTCGAGCCAGTGACGCTGTTTGCAGCGCTGGCGCCGCTCACCACGCATCTCGGCTTCATCGCTACCGCCTCGACCACCTACGAGGAGCCCTACACGCTCGCCCGCAAATTCGCCTCGCTCGATCATCTGTCGAATGGCCGCGCCGGCTGGAACGTCGTCACCTCGGCCGGCGACGAAACCGCGCGCAACTTCAATCGCGAGACGCAGCCTGCCCACGCCGAGCGCTATGCCCGCGCGCATGAGCACGTCGAGACGGTCAAGGCGCTGTGGGACAGCTGGGAGGACGATGCCTTCATCCGCGACAAGAAATCGGGGCGCTTCTACGACAAGGACAAGCTCCACGACATCGACCACAAGGGCGCGCATTTCAGCGTGAAAGGGCCGCTCAACGTGCCGCGCCCGGTGCAGGGGCATCCGGTCGTGGTGCAGGCGGGGCAATCGGAAGACGGTCGCAAGCTCGCCGCCCACTCGGCGGAAGTCATCTTCACCGCCCATCAGAACCTGGCGTCGGCGCAGGAATTCTATCGCGATATCAAGGCGCGCGTGACGGCCGTCGGCCGCGATCGCGAGCAGGTGCTGATCATGCCGGGCGTGGCACCCTTCGTCGGCCGCACCGAAGAAGAAGCGCGCGCCAAGTACCAGCAGCTGAACGATCTCATCCTGCCCGAAGACGGCGTCGCCCTGCTCAACGGGCTGGCCGGCCAGACGCTCGACATCACCGGCTATCCGCTCGATGGACCGCTGCCGCCGAGCAAGGAGACCGAAGGCATGAAGAGCCGCCAAGCGCTGATCCGCCAGATTGCCGACGAGCACAACTTCACCATCCGACAGCTCTACCAATGGGTGGCAACGGCCCGCGGCCATTATACCGTCATCGGCAGCGCCACGCAGGTCGCCGATCGGCTGGAGGAATGGTTCGGCGACGAAGCCGCCGACGGCTTCAACATCCTGCCGCCCTGGCTGCCCGGCGGGCTCGACGACTTCGTCGAGCTGGTGATCCCCGAACTGCAGCGCCGAGGCCTGTTCCGCACCGCCTATGAAGGCAGGACCCTGCGCGAGAACCTCGGCCTCAGGCGGCCGGAAAACCCCTGGACCGCCGCCCGCTCGGCGGTGCTGGCCGCCGAATAATCCCGAGAAGCCCACTACCCTCGAAGCGAGAGGCAAGACGATGACCTTGCAGCACATCGAACAGGCCGCCAGCCTCGGCACGCGTGACAGCACGACGAGCCTCGGCACCGACTTCCTGCGCCTCGGTGGCCGGGCGGGCATCCGCTTCCTGTCACGCTACGGCGTCCTCATCGCTTTCCTCGCAATCTGGCAAGTGTCGAGCAGCGCCGGCTGGGTCAACGCGGCCGTGCTGCCGCCGATCGACATGATTGTCGCAGCACTTTGGAAGGGGCTGGCCGGCGGCACTCTGCTCGGCGACATCGCCATCAGCCTGCAGCGCGCCGGTCTCGCTTTCGCGGCCGCCGTGCTGGTCGCCATCCCGCTTGGCCTGTTCATGGGCCAGGTGCGCGCCGTCGAGACCGCTCTCGATCCCATCCTGCAGGTCTTCCGCCAGACCTCGGCGCTGGCGCTCTATCCGGTGTTCATCCTGCTGCTTGGGCTCGGCGAAGCCTCCAAGGTGTTCGTCATCTTCTGGGCGACGCTGTTCCCGCTGCTGCTCAACACCATCGGCGGCGTCAAGCAGGTCGATCCGAAACTGCTGGAGATGGCCCGCGTCTATGGCGCCAGGCAGCTCACCGTCTTCCGCCGCGTCGTGCTGCCCGGCGCTGTGCCCTCGATCTTCGTCGGACTGAGGCTCAGCGCCACCACGGCGCTACTGCTGTTGATCGCCTCCGAAATGATCGGCGCCAACAAGGGCATCGGCTTTCAGGTGATGAACGCGCAGTACAACTTCCAGATCCCGCTGATGTTTGCGGCAATCGTCATCCTCGCCGGTCTCGGCCTGATCGCCAACCAGGCGCTGGTCAGCCTGCAGCGCCGGCTCTGCCGCTGGAGCAATGCCGTCGACTGACCACCCGCCCTTACCAATCTCAACCAGGCCAGAACTCAAATCAGGAAAGACCCGGACCATGAAAATCACCCGCCGTTCCCTGCTTGCCGGCGCGCCCTTCGCCGCCGGCCTTCTCACCGCCGGCCTGCCGCGCTTCGCCTTTGCCGAAGCGGCACCAGTGAAGTTCCGCTCCCTCGCCAGCCGTGGCAGCATCTCTCCGCATGAGTTGGCCGGCGAGCTCGGCTATTTCAAAGGCCTCGGTATCGAGGTCGAGAATGTCGGCTATTCCGGCGGCGGCCCGGAATCATTGTTTGCGCTGGCCTCCGGCAGCGTCGATATCGGCTCGGCTGCAACCGCAGCCGTGATCAATTCGATCTCCGGCGGCAACGACTTCGTCGCCGTCTATCCGAGCAACGGCATCAACAGCAAGGTGCGCAGCGTCTTCTACGTGCTCGACGACAGCCCGATCAAATCGATCGCCGACATTGCCGGCAAGACCATCGCCGTCAACACGCTCGGCGCCCATCTCGACTACACCGTGCGCGAGGCGCTGCACAGCGTCGGCCTGTCGCCGGACGCCGCCAATCTCGTCGTCGTGCCCGGACCGCAGCTCGAGCAGACCTTGCGCTCCCGCCAGGTCGACATCGCGGCGCTGGGCTACTGGCAGGCGACGTTTGCCGGCGCCCTCGTCGACAATGGCGGTGTGCGTGGCGTGTTCAACGACACCGACGTGCTGGGCGAGCTGGCCGGCGGCTTCGTCGTGCTCAGGCGCGACTTCATCGCCGCGCATCCCGATGCCGCCCGCAATTTCGTCGAGCAATCGGCGCGCGCCTCTGACTGGTCGCTGCAGAACCCCGACGAAGCGCGCAAGGTGCTGGCAAACATCCTCGACAAGCGCGGCGAAAACGGCGAGCTGGCGCGCTACTGGACCGGCTTCGGGCTGCGCCAAGGGGCCAAGGCGACGGATCGCGACATCGACTTCTGGGTCAGCGTGCTCGAGCGCGACGGCCGCCTGCCAAAGGGTAAGCTGAAGGCAGCGGACATCCTCTACCGGCCCGGCGAAACCAAGACCAACTGACAAAGCCAACCGGCAAGACAATCAGGTGGGAGGCTAGCGCGATGAGCGGCACAAGCGGCGGTGAGGTCAGCATACGCGGCCTGTCCAAATCCTTCAGCATCGGCGGGCGCTCGCTTGCCGTGCTGAGGACCCTCAACCTCGACATCCGCTCGGGCGAATGCCTTGTCATCGTCGGCGCCAGCGGATCGGGCAAGACCACGCTGCTGCGCATACTTGCGGGGCTGGAGGCTGCCGACAGCGGCGGCGTCGCCATCGACGGCAAGCCAGTGCACGGCGTCGGTGCCGAGCGTGCGGTGATTTTCCAGGAACCGCGCCTGCTGCCCTGGCTGACGGTGCTCGGCAATGTCGCCTTCGGCCTCGAAGTGCGCGGCGTGCCCAAGGCCGAGGCCGAGGAACGGGCGCGCTTCTATATCGCGCTCGTCGGCCTCGCCGAATTCAGCGATGCGTTTCCAAGGCAGCTGTCGGGCGGCATGGCGCAGCGCGTCGGCATTGCCCGCGCGCTGACCGTGCAGCCGGAAATCCTGCTGCTTGACGAGCCGCTGGGCGCGCTCGACGCCATGACCAAGATCGGCATGCAGGAGGAACTGGCGCGCATCTGGAGCGAGGAGAACGTCACCATGGTGATGGTGACACACGACCTCGAGGAAGCGATCTACCTTGCCGACCGGGTGCTGATCCTGCCCAAGGAGAAAGGCGGCGCGGCGCGGCTGATCGACATCGACCTGCCCCGCCCGCGCGAGCGCAGCGAAAGCCGTTTCGTACGCTACCGCGAGGAACTGCTGCGCGAATTCGGCCTGCACTGAAAGCCGCCTAAGAGGCCTTGGTTCCTCGCTCCGCGAAGCGGGGAGAGGTGTCACGGCGAAGCCGAGACGGAGAGGCTCTTTGAGTGCCCCTGCCCCGCGCTTTCCTGGAACCGGATTCCCCGCCCCCGCATTTCCTTAACCGGGAGGCGAAGGAGCGCGGCATGAAAGCTTTGTTCGCAATCTTTGGCGGCTTCGTGCTGACGCTTGCCGTATTCGCCAGCGGCCTCGCCTTCGCCACCTGGCTTCTAATAGCCAAGCCGGTACGGCCGGCCGCCCCGGTCTCCAGCGTCGCCGAACTGTGGGCCAAGGACCCGCGACCGGTGAACCCGGCCGCGCAGCGCCTCGAGCGCCTCCCGGCCCGCCCGGTCCCCGTTCGCACCTCGGAAGTTGATCGCACCGCGAAACCCGCCGACACCGCAGCAGCTTCGACACCCGACACCACCGGCTCCATCAAGCCGGTGGTGAAAGAGCAGCAGACGCTACCCGCCGCCCATGTCGAATGGTGCGCCAGCCGCTACCGCTCCTACCGGCCGGACGACAACCGCTACACGTCCTACAGCGGACAACAGCGCCCCTGCATCTCGCCCTATCTCGACACCGGCGCCGCCGATGACGGCAGCTATTTCGAGGCGAGCGATAGGTCGTCAGTGGAGGGCTACCCGCCATCGGACGAAACCGGCGCCGCCGAGCTCTCATCCGATCACGTCCAATACTGCTTCAGCCGCTACCGGTCATATCGACCGGAGGACAACAGCTATCAGCCATATTCCGGGGGGCCGCGCAGGCAGTGCGAGTAGGCAGGCCGGGGGGTGGCTGGCGGCCGCAGTGCATGGCGCCTTGTGCGACCCCACCCAACGATCACGCAGATTTCTTGGATCGTTCGGGTTGGCGCGGCGTTCATCCGATACCCAAAGGAGAAATCAACATGGGCGACGACCGGGAAGACAAGATTCGTGAGCGCGCATACCAGATCTGGGAACGCGAAGGCGGGATCCATGGCGATCCCGAGCGGCACTGGCACCAGGCCGAGGCCGAGATCGACAGGGAGGCAGCCCTGCCACTGACGGCAGGCGATGCCCTGCCGGAAACCCGCGAGGTCGCGAGCTCCGACGTTTTGACGGTGGAGGCCCTGGCGGTGCGCACCGGCATATCGGGCGAACAGGCGCAGGAGCTGATCGACAGGCCGGGAAACGACAGGGCGGCTATCGAACAAGCCGCGCGCAACCTTAAGGGGAAGCAGCGGCTCGGGGAGTGACAGATGATCAGAAAACTCAAAGACGGAAAATACCGCCTCTATTCGCGCAAGAAGGACGAAAAGACCGGCAAGCGCCGCAATCTCGGCACCTTCGATACCCGCGAGGCCGCCGAAAAGCACGAACGCGAGGTGCAGTATTTCAAGAGGCATTGAGGGGAGTGCTGTCGCTTCCCAGGCAGCCGCGCCGGAGGGCGGCCTCCTGGCGGCTGTCCAGCGTCACGATGTGGTCCTTGGCGGTGCCTCCAGCGTTCCTGTTGAAATTGAACAAAACGGGAACAAAAATGTCAAGAGCGAATTGACTCTGCGAGGAATGCCTTCCTATTTGTCAGTAGGCGGGGCGGTTGCTCACAAATCGAGGAGAGCCGCAATGGGCAGACGAAAAAGCCGGTTTGACAGGCTGTCGGCGAGGGATGCGGAGGCGATCATCAGGGACGCTTTGAGCCTGCGCAAGACGGTGCTGTCGTCGCAGCTGCATCTGAAGGCGCATGGCGAGCTGTTCTGGCAGCTTTGCGGGCTTCTCGAGAAATTGCACGGGGTGCTGGCCAGCGTCGCGGAGAAGGAGCCTGATTACCGGATGGCGGAGCTTGGCCTGCTTCCGCTGCCCGAGGATTACTCGACCCGGAAATGAGCCATGGCCGGGCCGATGGACAGCGTTGGGCGTGCCGCCAAGGCCAACATGCTGCTCATCGTGGAGTGCGGCCATTGCTACCATGTCGGACGGTTCAGGGCGAATGACGTGGCCCAGGTGGTGGGCTGGAACAAGCCGCTGGAAGCGATCAGGTTCAGGTGCAAGCGATGCAGCCGCAAGGACACGACGGTGAAGACGCAGTTCATCGACCAGGATCATCCGCCAAAGGGCTACATCTGGGTGCTGCAGAAGTTCAAGCGCTAAAATAATGAGCCTTGCACCGGCGCCTGTTGCGGAAACTTGATCTGCGTCGCCGGCTTGTCGACGATCACCAGCGCATCATCGGGCGCCGTGCGCTGCAGATGCCTTGCCTTGGACCATGGCGCCGTCAGCCAGGTCTCGGTTTCTTCCGGCGTGGCCAGGATCACCGGCATTGCCTTTTCGTGGATCGGCGCGACCAGCGCGTTGGGCTGGGTCGTCATGAAGCCATAGACCTGGTGATCGGCAGGGCGGTCCTTGACCTTGCGAAGGCCATGCCAGCGCGTCCACAGGCCGGCAAAGAAGAATAGCGGGCGGTCCTCGCCGAGTGCAAACCAGTAGTTGCGCTGAATGCCGGTCTCGGGGTCCTTGTCGCCGGGCGTCGGGCTGGGCTCGGCGAAGCTGGTGACGGGCACCACGCAGCGGTTCTCGATGCCGAGATATTGCTGCCAGTGGCCGTATTGCGGATTGCGGATATTAGTGGTGCCGTAGTCGGCCTTGCCCTTGACCCGCTCCAGTGGCGTCGGCATGCCCCACAGCAGATTGGCCAATTCGCGTTCGCCGTCCGGCGCGTTGCGCACCACCGGGCCGGGCTGGTTGGGATAGATGTCGATGGAGGGTTCGAGATTGCCGAGGATGTCGCGCAAGGCGCGGGTCCACTGGCGGATAGCCTCCTGGCTGGTCGTGATGTTGTAGAGATTGCACATTTTCAGGCCGTTCCCGGATGCTCAGGCATCTTGTTGGAAACGGCCTGGAATTTCCAGCGCTGTCCGTTGGGTTGCTGACACGGCAGGCCGTGTCAGCAATGGCTTTGTGAGACCTACCGCGCCGATTGTCTCATAGCTTGTGCGGCTACCGCCGCGAGAAAAGCCCTCGCCGCGGCATCGCAGGCCGCTCGAGACGGGCCTTTGGCGAAAAGAAGAAGCTCGGCGGCTCGAATGTTGAGCCCGTGCTTCCTTGCGAATGTGGCTAGATCGTAAGGCTTGTTGTCGTAAGGTTCGTCGTAGTCGATCGTCAGATCGTAGTTTTCTTTCATTTTCTTCCTCCCGTTAGCGATCTCCCCCCTCCTGTCGCTAACGCAAAATTAACGTCGATGGCGGCGGGCGAGTCCACCAATCAGAGATTGTGTAAAAAACGTACGAGCTCGCATGCTCGCCCTCGCAACGGGCCTGCGAGCAATCGCCGCCGACCGGACCGGTCGAAAGAGCCGATTATGATGGCAATGTTGGAAAGGCTGCCACGGCCTGGTGCTACGAGGTGTCCGCGACGCCTAGCGTGCCTAAATGGCCGGCATTTTCATCTTCCAGGCCCCGGTCCGCAGCCGGCCTCTTTGGGTCCGGCTAAAGGATAAATCCGGCTAATAACACCGTAAGGAGCAGCGACAGCGGAACGGCCGCAAGACACCAGATCTCCAACGTGTTGTTTTGCAGCGGGTCCATCATCAGCCTCACTTTTTGGTTTGTCATTGTGACACTAACGGTTGGTCGGAGGTAGCGGTTCCAAGCGACGCCGTTCATAGAGCGCTGCGTGTGCTGCATATTAGCAACAGCTTGACGACCGCTGAGCCCGTACCGCTTGGACAACTTCACTGGCGCCGGTGGATGCGTATTCCGCAGGAATGCAAGCGCCCCTCGGCATCAGTCGTGCGGGGATCGATCGCCGCCCATCATCAGCGCCGAGCCGGTCATGCCCCGGAACCCAATGGCTGCATCTATCTCCGGCCGAAGTTTCGCTACCACCGAGCCGATCCGATGTTCACTCCAGCCAGCGATGCGCGTTTACAGGGACCTAAGTCTGACCTGCCTGCGCAATGGTCTTGTGTACGGCCGGCGTCGGGAACAACTGCGCCCGTCTTCAGTTGATGGCGTCACCTCCTCGAGGAGACATCGGCGCAGAATCAGTCCCTTCATGCGCTGATTAGGGTCCGCCGCCATTGCTGGATTTGGCAGGCGGACCCTTGGTTCTGTACGCTCCAGATGAAAAGCGGGTAAGCTCGGGATCACTCATCATCCCAGAAATCCCGTAGAGACGTATGGCGGAGGTCTTCCTTGCCCCTGAGATGCTTGACCTGGCTTGACATCCGAGACGACCTCCCAGCGCGCGCACGCAGCGGGGTCGCCCTCAGCCTTCCAGCGCCTCGTGCTGGTAAAGCTCGTCCATGCTGAGCGTCGCAAGCGCGGCGAACGGCGCCTGCTTTTTCACGCGGCCGTGGCTCAGGATCACGACGTCGTCGCAGAACGAAATGGTGCTGCGATGATGGCTGATGACGATGGTGGTGCGGCGGCCGGCGCGCGACTTCAGCGTCTCGACGATTGCCGCCTCCGACAGGCCGTCCACCGCATTGGTGGCTTCGTCCAGGATGAGGATATCGGGATCGCGCACCAGCGCTCTGGCCAGCGCGATCCGCTGTCGCTGTCCCGCTGAAAGATTGACGCCGCGGTAGCCGACGACCGTCCGGTAGCCTTGCGGCAGTTGCTCGATGAAGTCATGGGCTTCGGCCAGCCTTGCGGCGCGCTCGGCGTCGTCGGCCGAGGCCGCGTCCTGGCCGTAGATGATGTTGTCGAAAATCGTGCCGTCGACCAGCTCCAGCTCCTGGCTGGCGAGCGCGATGTGCTTTCGCCATTGGCTGGGGTCGATGCGGTCCAGAGGCGATCCATCAACGAGGATCCTGCCGCTATCCGGTTCGACGAAGCGGCACAAAAGATTGACGATCGTAGTCTTGCCGGCGCCCGAGCGGCCGATCAGCGCGGTCGAGCGGCCGCTGCGGATGTCGAAGCTCGCCGCATGCAGCACCACCGCGCGCTGTTCCGAACCAGAATAGGTAAAGGTGACGTCCTCGAATTTGATGCCTTGGCTGAGCCCAGGGAACGCTGCGCTGCCTTGCGGCGGCGCGGGCTTGCCGGATGGGTCCAGCATCCACGTCACCTCTTCAAGCGATCCGCTCAGGCCCTGCAGCTGGCTCCAGGCCATTTGCAGCGACCGCATATAGGGCTGCAGCCTGTAGAGCAGGATGACGAAGGCGACGATCAGCGGGAAGGAAACATTGGCGAACCAGGCGCCGATCACCACCGCCAGGAACAGCATGGCGTGCAGAACCTCGGTCAGCGGCGGCAAAGCTCCCTGACGCGTCAAAAGCACGAACGCCGCCCGGCGCACCGCATCCGATGCCTGGTCGAATGCCGCCTTCTCGCGTTGCTCCTGGCCGAAGATGCGGATCAGCCGCCCGGCATGCACCAGATGCAGCATCTGCGATGCGAGCTGGCTGTTGCGGGAGGCGACGCTGCGGCTCGGCGCCTTCAGATTGGCCGACAGCACGGCGTGCGCGACCTGGACCAGCGCCAGGCCCAGCGTCACCAGCAGCGTCATCTGCCACGACAGGAGCAGCAGGAAGGTCAGGAGGATGATTGCGGCCGATGCGTTGACGATTGCCCCCAGCGTGATCTGGATGGCATCCGAGGCCCGCCAGGATTCGTTGGAGATGATGTTGAGCAGCCGTCCCGGGCTTTGCTGCAGGAAGAACGGATAGCCTACCCTAAGCAGCTGCTCCGACAGCGCGCTGCGGATCGAATGACTGGCCTTGCCATAGATGAAGGTGGTCAGCAGCGTATTGGCGTAGGCGAACAGGTTCTTCAGCACGATCGAGCCGAGGATGGCGACCGATATGACGATCAGCCGGTCGCGCTCGCTCAGGCTCGATCCGACATGCTGGAAGACGGCGGAGAAGCCGGCCATGCCGGTCTGCCCTTGCCCCATGATTAGTTTCAGCAACGGAATGATCAGGCCGATGCCGAAGCCTTCAAGCGCGGCGCTGAGCAGCCCGAGCACCACCACGGCAGGAAGCAGGCGCAACTGCTTTCTTCCGAGCGCGCGGCGCAGCATCGGCAGGCTGGGCGGCATCAATCGCATGGTGGCGGATCACCTCGCCTCGGCATTTGCCTGTTGCTCCTGTCGCATCTGCGCCGGCTGCGGCGATTTCGCCAGCAAAAGCACCGCGAATTTGGCTGCGCCGAGCAAATTCATGCCGACGATCGGCCAGTGCGACAGCTTGAGTTCACGGTCGAACAGAGGGCCTTTCACCAGTTCGCGCAAGGCCGCCCTCATCGACCAGTAGCAATGCCGAAGCAGCCACGGCGCGTGGCGGATATGTTTCAGGCAAAGCCCGCCATTGCCCATGCTGTAGTCGCGGTGCAGCTTTTCGATGGCCTTGCGGTCGCGCCGGCCGTGATGGTGATAGATAGTCATGTCGGGCACATATTCGACCGGAATCCCAAGCAGCACCGCCCGCACCAGATAGTCCGTATCCTCGGCGGAGCGCAGCGGGCCGCCGGCGCCGAACCGTTCGTCGAAACGGCCGATGCGGGCGGCAACATCGCGGTGCATCGTCATGTTGCAGCCAAGCACGAAGCCGCCGGGATGGACATCCGGCGTAAGCCGCGCGCGCACCGGCGACCGCTTGATGGTGAACGGCAGGTCGCGAGGATCGCCGATCTCGACGCGGCCACCGCGGATGACCCGTTCGCCGGCCGCATAGTGCCGCTGCAGATCGCGCAGATAATCCTTGTGGACAGCGCAATCATCGTCGACGAAGACCAGCACGCGTCCCCGCGCCCGCTCCAGCCCCGCGTTGCGCGCGGCCGCCAATCCGGGTCGCGGCTCGCAAATGGCCGTGAACGGGATGTCCGACAGTTCGGCGATGCTGGCCAGCCGTTTGGCTGTGCAGTCGGTCGAACCGTTGTCGACAACCACCAGTTCGGCAGAGAAGGCAGCGTAGGCGCGGCACGCGGCCTGGATCGACTTTATGCAAGGCTCGAGCACGTTGACGCGGTCGCGTGTGCAGACAATGAAGCTGACCTCCGGTGCCGGCCCGTGCTGCGGCCGGGGCGACATGGCCGCCGGCACCGTCGAGCGGCCGCGCTGCTGGAGCTGATGCGATTTGACGAACATGCGTTGCTAGCTCAACTCAAGGAAAGGCAAAACCGCCGCGGCCGGCACGGATTGCAGATACCGCGACAAGGCATCCACCTGCCTGGTGACCGACATCGAGGCGAGACTGAAGCGCGGCGCGAAGGCACCGGTGCGAAACACGTACTGCTCGCGCCGCCGGATGAGTTTCCATTTCGCCGTCCGCGTCAGGAATTCGTGCATCAGCAGCGGCTGCCTTTCCCCCGATATCAGCTGGTAGAGGAAATAGAACAGGTTCAGCGTGCCGGCCTGGTAGCTCGGCCTCGTCTCGGCCGGCAGTGCGGAAATCCTTTCTTCCAGCGCAAGGATCCATTCGGCGGCACGGCGAACCGTGTCCATCGACAGGACCTCACCGATGTCGCGGAGGCCTTGCGTCTCTTGTGCGAGCCCTTCGCGCTCGAGGTTCTCGGCGACGATCTTCAAATGGGTCCTGCGCATTTCGCGCTTGTGCCTGTTGGTCACGCTGTCGTCATGGATACGATAGGCGATCAGGCTTTCGGGGATCATGGCCGCCGGGTAGCGGTCGGTCAGCCGCCTGAACAGGTCGAAATCCTCGGCATGCTTGTAGCTTTCGTCATAAAATAGAACGCTCTCTTCGATGACCTTCCTGTTGTAGACGACCGTGGAATGCATGAAGATCGTGAAGAACATTGACAGTATTCGCAGGATGTTGTCCTGGAATATCGGATCGGGCGAACCCCTGACGATGCGGTCGCCGAGCAAGGTATCGAAGCCTGCGCCGCACAGCGCGAGGTCAGGTTGTTGACTAAACAGCGCGACCTGACGCGACAGGCGCCGGGGATAGGCGATGTCGTCGGCGTCCATCCGGGCGACCAGATCGCCGCGGGCCACGGCCAGGCCTTCGTTCAAAGTTGCAATCAGGCCACGGTTTTCGCGTGAGATGATCGAGATGCGATTGTCGGCCTGGCGGTATTTCTGCAGGATCTGCAGCGAGTTGTCGGTCGAGCCGTCATCGATGGCGATGACCTCCAGACGCTCGTAATCTTGCCGCAGGATGCTGCCCAGCGCAGCGGCGAGATAAGGTCCGGCATTGTAGATCGGCAGCACGACGGACACCAAGGGAGCAGCCATGATCAGCTCCGATCGGTTCGCTGCAGCTTGCGCGGCAAGGGTGACGTGCCACCATCAAGCGGCCTGCCCGGATATGCTCCCGCCGCGAGCCATCCGGCATTGCCCACGTCGATGCCTGCCGGGATGGCGCCGCGGCCCTTTCGAGCAACATAGGGGAAGTGGCGTTTGAGGCTGTTGAGCGGCTTCTCGAAAAGCAGCCACGAGACCGAGGCCAGCATGAGCGTCGCCGTTCCCGCGACCAGGAACCGTCCCGGCCCTTGTTCCGAGACGTTGAGCGGGATCCAGGGCTGCGACTTGACGACCAGAGCCAGCACTATGGGATGGTAGAGATAGACGCCGTAGCTGATGCGGCCAAGGCCAAGCAGCGGCGGCAGTTCGAGAAGTTTTCCGACGCGACCGCCAATGCCCGCTGAACAGCTTGCAACGATGACCACCAGAGGCGCGACAGGCAGGATCTGCAACAGCAGCCAGAGGCCCCATTCCTGCACCGGATTTGCCGGCGCCGGCGCAAACCACTGCAGAACGAAAAACGCCACCGCGAGCCCCGGCCAGGCAGCTCGAAGCCATTGCGGCAAGCCGGCTGTTCTTGACCGGTAAGCGGCAAGCAGCGCGCCTGACGCCAATGCATCCATCGACGCCGGCGGCAGCAGGTCGCGCGCCAAACCGGGCGTTCCCGCGATCGGCCAATAAAACCGGTAGGCCAGCGACAGCACGATCACGCCGATGCAGATCGCTTCGAGGCGCTGGCGCGGCGCCAGCAGGACGATCAGCGGCCAGGCGATATAGAACTGCTCCTCGATGCTCAGGCTCCAGAAATGGCAGAGCAGCCAGGGCGTCCATTCATTCTGCGCCGCGTACCAGAAATTCGACAGATAGAGGGCATGCCAGGCCAGCGATCCTCTGGACTGCTCCAGGTCCATCAGCCAGACGAAACCCAGCACGGCGAAATAGGGCGGGAATATTCGCAGCGCCCGCCTGATATAGAAGGATTTCAGCGCCGGTCCGGTTTCGAATTCGGCGGCCGAGCGGGCTTCGAGCAGCAGGCGGGTGATCAGAAAGCCGCTCAGCACGAAGAACAGGCGCACGCCGATATGGCCCCAGAACGAGGACCCTCCAGCCGCGAAGAAGTGGGCGTACAGCACCATCGTCACGGCGATGGCCCTCAGCGCGTCCAATTGGGTGTCGCGCGCATTTCCCATTAGCGGCATACGCCGGCGGGACAGCGAAACTGCCAATCGGTCAATATAGCGGCTTCGTTCACGGCGCATTCCAATCGGAAGCGCCCCCCTTGCGCAGAATAGGACCACCATTGTGCAACGCAACACAAA
Source organism: Mesorhizobium sp. M0678 (assembly GCF_040320505.1). Classification (NCBI taxonomy): domain Bacteria; kingdom Pseudomonadati; phylum Pseudomonadota; class Alphaproteobacteria; order Hyphomicrobiales; family Phyllobacteriaceae; genus Mesorhizobium; species Mesorhizobium sp. M0678. The sequence continues at coordinate 63,620 of NZ_JAMYPT010000009.1, forward strand.
AAGTTGACACATTTGAAACAGGAACGTGAGGCGCGACTAATAAAAGCCAAAAAACAGCAGGAACAGCCTGAATTGTCCATTCTTGACGATTTTCTCGCACTGCCTTGGCCCGCCGATATCGGCGACAGGGTGCTGCGATGCAGCATGTTCGCCGCCATCACGGGCGCAAGATCTGGGTCTGGACACAGATGCTCCCGCCACAGGACCGGCCGGCAACCGACGCTCGACGACCTTTTTGCTGCGCTGGCGCGGCTGCTGTTAGCGCGACAACAGTGGGAACAAGCGCAAGCTTCCCGCCTTCGAGTTACGCCTCCTTGCTGGCATTCGCGAGCGCCACTGCGCGACGCTCCGGGAGCCCCAATCCGACGAGCGCGCCGGCGAGCGAGAGCAGAGCGGAGACGTCGATTGCCGAGATGAAGCCATCGCTGAACGCGTCGGCGGATGCGAAGCTTCCGGTGCCGGCGAACACCGCACCGGCGATGGCGATCCCGGATACGCCGCCGAGGAAGCGGAATGTGTTGAACGTGCCGGCAGCCTTGCCGACCTCCGGCCGGGCGACCGCATTGAGAACCGCATTCTGCGCGGCAGGCATTGCCATCGACACGCCGGCACCGGTAATGATCAGCGGGGCGACTAGCTGAACGTAGGGCAGATCAGGTGCGGCGATCTGCGCCAGCCAGGCCATTCCAGCCGCTTGCAGGATCAGTCCGGCCACGACAAGCCAGCGCTCGCCGACGCGGTTGATCAGGCTGCCGGAGATCGGTGCGACCACGAAAAGCGTCGCGGTCCAAGGCAGCAATCCCATGCCGGCGCCGAACGGCTCACGGCTCTGGGCAAACTGCAGAAACTGCGGCAACAGGAACACGAGCCCGTACATGGCGGCGCAGAGCAGGAAGTTCGCCCCTACGCCCGAGGAGAATGCGCGCGCCTGAAAGAACCGCAAAGGCAGCATGGGCTCAAGGGTACGCAGCTGCCAAAGGACGAATGCGATGGCCAGAAGCAGCCCGGCCGTCAGCGCCGACAGCACTTCAGCGCTGCTCCAGCCCACAATGTTGCCGCGCATCAGACCCCAGACCACTCCAAATGCCGCCGCAGTTACCAGGACGACGCCGAGGACATCGATTGCCGTGCCCGGCCCGTAACTCTCCGGAATCCGACGCATCACCAGCGGGATGAGAACGATGCCGACCGGAACATTGAGCCAGAATATCCAGTGCCAGGAGAGGCCTTCGGAAATCGCACCGCCCGCCATCGGGCCGATGATCAGGGCCAGGCCGGTGATGCTGCTGAAGATACCCAGCGCCTTGCCTCGCTCCTCCGGGGGAAAAGCGACGCTCAGCAGCGCCATCGCCAGCGGCATGACCATTGCGGCACCTGCGCCCTGGACCGCACGCGCCGCAATCAGCAATCCGGCATTGCCAGCGAGCGCGCAGGCAACCGACGCTGCGACGAACAACGCCAATCCGGCAACGAGCGTACGGCGGCGGCCGAACCGGTCACCGAGCGCAGCCCCGGTCATGAGCAGGACGGCAAAACTCAAATTATAGGCGTTCATCGTCCATTGCAGCGTCTCCAGCGAGGCATCGAGCTCGACCCGCATCGTGCTCAATGCCGTCGCCACAACCATCGCATCGAGAACGACCATCAAGGAGCCTATCGACGTGAGGGCGAGAACCCAGACCTTCGTTGATCCCGCACTTTGCTTGCTCATGACTATGGCGCCTCCGGCTTGAACAGAGGGCCCGCCAGGTCGCGGGCCCACGATCCAGAGACGCGGAAGCACCACCAAAGGATTCCAGCCAAAGAAAGTTTTTTCGACCGAATCCTTTTGCCATCGTCGAGCGTCTATAGGACGCTGCGCCCGATGGCGGGCGCCTCTGCCTGGGAGATACGCATGAAATCGACCCTTGTGCGATGACCGGATCCGCAACCGGCACCCCAGAAGGACGGGAGCCATTTGACCGGCTGCTCGGCGAATTGCGGCCGAAACTGCACCGCTATTGTGCCCGCATGACCGGTTCGGTGATCGATGCCGAGGATGTCGTCCAGGAAGCTACGGTCAAGGCGCTCGAGGCGTTCCCCGGGACCGGGCCGATAGCCAATGTCGAGGGCTGGCTGTTTCGCATCGCGCACAATGCCGCGCTCGACCACCTACGCCGTCGTGCCAGGTTGGATGCCGCGCATGTCGTTGAGGATATCGATATGATCCCTGACCCCGGTATGTCGGCCGAGGGTCGACACACTGCAGCCGCAAGCCTGCAGACTTTCATGCGCCTGCCCGCGGCGCAGCGTAGCAGCGTCATCCTCATGGATGTGCTCGGCTATACGATCGAAGAGATCGGCAACATTATCGACAGCAGCGTTCCGGCGGTGAAAGCCGCACTGCATCGCGGCCGTTTGCGCCTGCGCCAGGTCGCCGGCGAGCCTCACGATCGGCCTGTGCCGGTGTTGGCCGAGGCCGAACGGGCGCGTCTGGCAGCCTATGTAGAGCGGTTCAACGCCCGCGACTTCGATGCGATCCGCGACATGCTGGCCGAGGACGTCCGGCTTGACCTCGTCAACCGGCTCCGGGCGAGTGGCCGCACGAAAGTGGGCCGGTACTTCCATAATTACGCGGGTATCCACGATTGGCGGCTGCTTCCAGGCCTGGTGGATCGGCAGCCAGCCATTCTGGTGATCGATCCGGACGACTCGGCCAGAGGGCTAAAATATTTCATCCTGCTGGAATGGGCCGGCGACAGACTGGCGAGAATTCGCGATTTCCGCTATGCGCGCTACACGCTTGATGGCGCCGAGGTGGTGCCTCTGCTTGCATAGCAATTCGCGTTTCATAATGCCGAACACTGCCAGCTATTTTTGGATCGCGGCCGCTTGCCATCCAAGCGGCCGCCCTTTTCCGCCGATCCTGCTTTAAGCCGGTTGCAACTCCCTGCGCGGCAGCGGCGGGAAGGCGATCGCAATCGCCATCGCGCCAAGCCCGACAAGGGCCGAGCCGATGAACAGCCAGGAATAGCTGGCATAGGCATCGAACACCATGCCGCCGGCGAGCGGGCCGAAAGCCATGCCGAGGCTGGACAGCATGGTTACGGCACCGAACACCGTGCCGAGGATGCGCTGGCCGAAATATTCCCGCGCCAGCACCGCATAGAGCGGCATGACGCCGCCATAGGTGGCGCCGAAGATGACGGCGAGCGTGTAGAATTGACCAAGCTCGCTGACCGCCAGATAGGCGGCGATGACCACGGCCTGTATGGCCAGCCCGGTGATCAGCACCGGCTTGACGCCCAACCGATCGGCAAGCACGCCGTAAAGCAGCCGGCCACCCAGCCCTGCCAGGCCCTCGATACTGTAGATGCTGACCGCCGCCATCGGCGCTATGCCGCACAGCATCGCATAGCTCACCATGTGGAAGATCGGCCCGGAATGCGCCGCGCAGCAGGCAAAGAAGGTCAGTCCCAACACGATGAATTGCGGCGAGCGCAGCGCCTGCGGAACCGTCATGCCGGCACCCTCGGCGGCAACGCTTGGGGTAGCGCTGTCGGCAGCGGGTTGGGGCGGCTGGCGCACCAGAAGCGCGGCCGGCAGTAGCAGCACCCACGCGGTTATGCCGATGTCGAACATCGCGGTGCGCCAGTCGTAGGCCGAAATCAGCCAGCGGGCGAACGGCGAGATGGTCATTGGCGCCACGCCCATGCCGGCCGAGACCAGCGAGACGGCGAGGCTGCGGTTCGTGTCGAACCAGGCGGAGGTCAGCGCGATCATCGGCGCGAAGAAGGCGCTTGCCGCGAGGCCGACGAGCACGCCGTAGGCCAACTGGAAAACGAGCAGCGAACCGGTGCGGCTGGCCAGGACCAGCGCCAGGCCGAGCAGCACGGCGCCGGTCATGACGACGATGCGGGCGCCGAAGCGGTCGTAAATGGCGCCCCAGGCGAAGCCGCCGAGACCCATTACCAGGAAGTTCAGCGTCATCGCACTCGATATGCCGGCGCGCGACCATTGTGTGTCGAGCGCCATCGGTTCGAGGAAGATCGCCAGCGAGAACATCGCCCCGAGGGCAACACAGGTCATCAGTGCGCCAGCCGCGACGATAACCCAACGATAGGGAAGGCTCATTTCACTTTTCTCCCATGTCGGAAGCGTTGATACGGCACGACCTTTTCGAGCTTCGCCGAGCCGCTTGCGTCCGAAGGACGTTGGAGATGTCTTGAATCCGACAATCCGGTTGCATTTTTTATCCAGTCGGCGCGATGGCGCCATTCCACGGCTTTCTGGATTGACCGCGCACCATTCGAAGCTAGATTTCCAATCGGCGATCAGGAGCTGTCAAGCATGGCAAATCAGGAACTTCATCGCGGCCGTCTCATCGACCACCTCCAGCTGGTGGTCAGGGATCTCAAGGCCAGCCGCCGTTTCTACGAGGCGGTTCTCAACGTGCTCGGCATCCCGATCGGTGGCGCCGGCAATGATTATTTCTGGGCCGACGAGCTGTTCATCTCCAGCCCCGACAGCCCGGCGGCCCTGGGAAAGCTGACCGGCCGCCACCACCTGGCCTTCCAGGCAAAGGACCGTGCGATGGTCGATGCCTTCTACAGGGCCGGGCTTGAGGCCGGCGGCACCGACAATGGTGCGCCGGGCGAACGATCCTACCATCCCGGCTATTACGCCGCCTTCCTGCTCGACCCCGACGGCAACAACATCGAGGCCGTCCACCACGGCCCGGCCAGCCGCAGCGCCGATTCAGTGAAGATCACCTTCTAGCTTCCGGTAAAGGTGGTTCGCACCGGCCGGCACGGTTGGTCTCTGCCAAACCTGGGTGCTTGCGTCAGACCGCGTCTGCCCTATCGCGTCAGTGCCGCCATTTGGCCCACCAGGAAATTGACGAACAGTCGCGCCCGGACCGGCAGCTGTCGCCCGTAGGCATGGACGATGTGCACCGGCATGGTTGGCATCGCCACCTCGGGCAGGATGCGGACCAGGCGACCCGTGTCGAGATCGTTCTGCACGGCAAACCGCATCAGATGCGCGATGCCGGCGCCGGCAAGTGCCGCATTGCGGATGGCGCCGCCGTCGTCGGTGTCTAACCGCCCATCCGGCACGATCATCGTACCGTCGGCAAACGTGACCGGATAAGGCCGGCCAGCCATCTGGTGGCGGACGAATTCATGGTCCCGTAAATCCTCGACCGATGCCGGACGGCCGCGCCGCTCGACATAGGCTGGTGAGGCCACCAGCATGATCGGCAGATTGGCGATCTTGCGCGCGACGAGCCCAGTGTCTGAGAGCGGCCCCATGCGCACCGCAACGTCATAGCCTTCGCGGATCAGGTCGGCGTGGCGGTCGGTGACGCTGAGCTCGACCTTCACTTCGCCATGCTGCGCAAGGAACGCTTGCGCCCATGCCGCGATCAGGCCGCGACCGAGTTCGACCGGCGCTGTAACGCGCAGCAGGCCGCGCGCCGTATCGGCCATCTGGACGATGTCTTCGGCATCGTCCAGCGCCCTTAGCAGTGGCGCCACGCGCTCGTAGTAGGCGAGGCCTTCGCTGGTGAGCCCGAGCCGACGCGTCGAGCGCTGGATCAGCCTGACGCCGAGCCGGCGCTCGAGCCGCGCCACGCTTTTCGACACCGCCGACGGGCTGGAGCCGACCAGCCGGCTGGCGGCATGGAACGAGCCGGCATCGACCGTGCGGACGAAGGCGACGAGACCGGCGGTCTTTTCGAGGATGGTGGTCATTCCGGAATTCCAGGCACGAAAGAACGGATTGTGGGCACCATAATACGCGTTTCGATCATGATTAAATACCGCTCATCGTCAACAAAGGAGAGATTTGATGAGCAAGCTGAACGGCAAGGTCGCCATCGTCACCGGCGCCTCCAAGGGTATCGGCGCCGCCATCGCCAAGAGTCTTGCCACGGCCGGCGCCGCAGTGGTCGTCAACTACGCCTCGTCACGGGAAGGCGCCGACCGCGTCGTCGCCGAGATCGAGGACCGTGGCGGCCGCGCCGTCGCCGTCCAGGGCGACGTGTCGCAAGCGGCTGATGTGCGCCGCCTGTTCGAGGCGGCGAAATTGGAGTTTGGCGGGCTCGACATACTGGTCAACAATGCCGGAGTCTTCGCATTCGAGCCGCTGGAAGCGATTACCGAGGCCGAGTTTCACCGCGAGTTCGACACCAATGTGTTGGGCATCATTCTGACCACGCAAGCAGCAGTGAACCATTTTGGCGCGGGCGGCGGCAGCATCATCAACATAAGCTCGGTCGCCAGCCGCAATCCGCAGCCGAACTCGCTCGTCTACGCCGCGACCAAAGGTGCGGTGGACACGATCACGCTGTCGATGTCGCGGGAGCTCGGCGCACGCAACATCCGCGTCAACGCCATCGCGCCCGGCGGCATCGATACCGAGGGCCTCGCGCGCATCGGCATCATCGGCAGCGAATTCGAGAAGCAGATTATAGCCATGACGCCGCTCGGTCGCTTCGGCCTGCCCGACGACGTCGCCCGCGTCGCGGTGTTCCTCGCCTCCGACGAAGCGTCCTGGCTGACCGGCGAGCGCATCACCGCCTCCGGTGGCTGGCGATAGGCATGGAGGGCGCGAACCTGCCGGCTCGCGGACCGTGCTACCCGCGGCGCGACGCACTGCAATCGATGACGAGAGCGATCTAAGCCCTATGTAGCAGCGAGGGAGGAGCGCCGTGCGCCATCGATGACGGCGAGATGCCAGGGAGGTAACGGATGACGGGCGACGAAAAAGCAATCCGAAAGCTGGTCGAGACGTGGATGGATGCGAGCAAGCGTGGAGACATCGCGACCGTCCTCAGCTTGATGACGGACGATGCGATCTTCATGGTTCCCGGCCGGGAACCCTTCGACAAGGAGATCTTCGCGGCAGCCGCGCTGGAGACGGCCGGCGTTCATATCGACGGCACGAGCGATATCGTGGAACTACAGCTTCTCGGCAATTGGGCTTTCATCCGCAGCCGCATCAATATGACCGCGACCCCGCCGAATGGCGAGCCGGTCCATCGATCGGGATATGCGCTGACGCTCCTGCGCAAGGAGGCGGATGGTGAGTGGCGGCTCGCGCGCGACGCAAACCTGCTGACCCAGCAAAGCTAGAGCCGGTCTCCGGCATCGCTGCACCCGAAGGCGCGCCAGGGGGAGCGATTAGATGGCGAAGATGCGATGCAGGTCGCCCTGAACAGCGTTCCCCTCCTCTACCCGATCACACCGGCAAAAGGGCGTTCGGCTTGACATCGGCGATGGAGGCGAAGGTGTGCGTTTCGCGCACGCCGGGCAGCGGCAGGATGACCCGCTGCAGGAAATCCTGGAACACCGCCATATCGGCGATCCGCGCCTTGACCAGATAATCGAAACCGCCAACCACCATATGGCACTCCAGAACCTCCGGAGCTTTCGCCACGGCTTCGGCAAAGCGGTCAAAGACGTGCGGCGCCGTGTGGTCAAGCCGGACCTCGATGAACACCAGCGTTCCCCGGCCGATCTTGCGCGGATCGAGCACGGCCCTGACCGCGGTGATAAAGCCGTCGCGGAACAGGCGCTTCACCCGCTGGCTGGTTCCGGTCGGCGACAACCCGACGCGCCCGGCAAGATCAAGCGTCGTCCGACGGCCGTCTTCCTGGAGCAGCCTGAGCAGGCTGCGGTCTATCTGGTCGAGATCCTCCATTCCACAATCCACGCTATCTCAGAGATTTTTGTGCTTATTTCACGCAGAGATGCCAAAAACAACGTATTTCATCACATAAAACGTCGCAATAACCTGCGCTTCCCTCTCTCACCTAAGCAAACGCGGTGAGCCGATTTCGACGACCACAGGAGTGCAGGATGACCAAACAAGCGTTCAGCCCAGCCGGCAGGAGTGCGGCGGAAATCAGCAAGGGAACGACCGAGATCCTGGTGCTGAGCGAAGCCGACGTGATGGCATGCATCGACCTCAGCCAGCTTCTCGATGTTCTGGAAGACGGCTTCAAGGCGCTGTCACAAGGCAAGGTCGTCAATCCACCCCGACCACAACTCGACATCCCCGGGGCCGGCTACAGCCTCGCCATGCCGGCCTGGATGGAGGGCATGAACCTGACCGTCAAGATCGTCAATGTCTTCGAAGGCAACCTGGCAATCGGCCTGCCCAGCCACCTCGCCACCATCAGCCTGTTCGATCCGCTGTCCGGCCTGCCGGTCTGCATCATGGACGGCACCTTCATAACCGCGGTGCGAACCTCCGGCTCCGCCGTGCTGTCGGTGCGCGCGCTTGCGCGCCGGGATGCCAGGATAGCGACAGTGGTCGGCGCCGGCGTGCAGGCCAACCAGCACCTGCATCTGTTGCCGCTGGTGCGCGATTTTGCCGAAATCCGTGTCGCTTCGAAGAGCTTCGACGATGCGGCAGCACTTGCCCGGCTGCATCCGTCGGTGGTGGCGGTCGCCGACCTCGAGACGGCAGTGCGCAGTTCCGACGTGGTGTGCCTGGCGACCCACTCCTACCAGCCGGTGATCGACGCAGGCTGGGTCCAGCCGGGCACGCATGTCTCCTCGGTCGGGGTGGCGCCGCCCGGCGGTGAAATGCCGATCGAGCTCATCGGCAGATCCAGTCTTTTTGTCGAAACCAAGGATGCATTCAAACCGACCCCGGTCGGATCTTGCGAGCTTGCCGGCTTCGACCCGGATTTCGGCACCGAGCTTGGCGCCATGCTGCTCGACCGCGCGCCGGGCCGCGTTTCGGATCAACAGATCACCACCTACAAGGCGATGGGCATTGCGATGGAAGACATGGTCGCCGCCGACCTCGTCTATCGTTGCGCCCGGCGTCTGCGCAAGGGAAAGCTCATCGTGCTGTAGGCGCGTACCGCGCGCCATGCGGGATCGACGGTGCTGACAATGGCGCTTTCGCGCAAGCGGCCGGGCTAAAGGCCGGCCCCTCAGGCCGGCTCGCGCTTCAGCGCCTGCGCCATGCAGTGAATGCCGCCGCCGGTCTTCGAGATCTCGCTCATGTCGATGGCCGCCACCTCGAAGCCGCGCGCCTTGAGCTGACCGATCAGCGTCTGGCTCGAGGTCGGCGCGATTACCCGATCCTTGCCCAGCGACATGAAGTTGCAGCCGAGCGCCATGGTATCCTGGAACGGCACGTCGATGATTTCGTGGCCCTTGCCCTTCAGCCAATCGACGATGCCCGGCTCCGTGCAGGCGAGGCAGACGGCGGTCAGTTTTTCAGCGATCGGCACCACCATCAGGTCGATATGGACATAATATTCGTCGATGAAGGCGATGCGGGTCTCCCAGCCATCCTTGTCGAACCAGGCCTGCACTTGGCGCGCGCCCTCCTCCTGCGTGCGGGCGCCACCGCAGCCGATCAGCACGACGCCGTCCTCGATGACGTTGAAGTCGCCGCCCTCGAACGTGCCCGCGGTGACCATGTCGTAGATCGGGATGCCGAGCTTCTCATAGGTGCGGATCGCCGCGTAGTTCTCGCCGCGCCGCCACCACTGGGCCATGGCGGTGATGATGGCGCCATACGGCGTCATGACGCTGGAATCGCGCGAGTAGACCTGCATCGGCAGTTCCGGCGTCGGCTCGTGCCAGTGGATGTTGACACCGAAATGCTCATAGGCGGCGACCAGATCCTTGTGCTGCGCTTGCGCGATCTGGACGTTGCATGGCGCTTCGCGCAGATGCTTGCGCGACAGCGAGCTGGTCGAGAGATGGCGCAGGAAATTCGGCGAGCCGAGCAGCACGTCGGTCAGAACATCGGTTTCGTTGGCGAAACCCCAGGCGGTCAGCGGCTTGGTGCCGCCGGCCGGGTTGCGGCGCTGCAGCGAAAACGGCTCGGTGACGATGCGGTCATGGACGGTCATGGGGTTTCTCCTCGTGAAGGGCGGCTTGGTTGATCATGCGGCTTGGTTGCTTGGTATCCACCAATCCCGCCCGCGCGGGGTGGTGATGTATTCCGGCCAGCGAAATCCAATCGGCGGATCGTAGTCGCAGAGCGGCGCGATCCAGTTCGAGCCGCCGATGCCGCCGCCGGTGCGGGTGACGAATTCATCCATCGCCGCGTCGCGCGCAGCCTCGTCTTCCAACAGGCGAAGTGCTGCCAGCGCGACCGTCTTTGCGGCGCAGATGACCATCGGGTCGATGGTGGCAGAAATGCCGCCCAGCGCATTCATCGCCCAGGACGGAAACGCGTGGCCGTTCTCGGATCGCAGCGCCGGCCGGGCGACGTAGAATCGTGCCGTCGGTGTATGCCACGACATGTCGGTGTAATCGTCGGAGGTGGAATTGAGCTGCCAAGGCGGCAGGTCGTGGCGCAGTAGCGTCTCGGCCGCCTGTGGTGCAATCAGCCGCTCCAGTTCGTCGATGAATGGTTCCTCGGTCGCCTCGCCCCCGGCATTGACCTGGATTTCGCGGGCGATCGCCTTGGCCGTCTCGTCCCAGCACGGCGGCCCGACCGCCGCCAGCGCGTCGAAGGCAATGCCGGCCATTGCGTGGTTGGCAAGCCCCGGCCGCGACTTCGACACCCAGTGCCGCTCATAGCGGCAGCCGCTCATCCTGGCTGCGGCTTCCGCATTGCGGTCGAGGATGGCGGTGACCTGCTCCGCCATGGCAAGCGTCGGCACGCGGATCATGTACTGGATCTCAGCCAGCCCGGCCGGCAGATTGTCGGCGGTCGCCTGGCCCGCCGTCAGGATCGCCTCGCTGATCGACCAGCCGCCCTGGTGCGGCAGCATGGAATCGCGCAGCGCCTTGGACGCCATATACATCATCATGAGCGCGTCGTTGGCGCCGGGCGCCCTGACTGCCGAATGCGCCTGCGGGATGGGTGCTGCATCGCTTGCGCGAACCCAATTTTCGGGTTCGTCGCACACAAAGCGGTAGATCATCGCATAGGCCGCACCGCAATGCGTGTCCCAGCGCGCCGTGTTGCACAGCGGCAGCATGTAAAAAGGATGGAAGGAGATCATGCCCGCCAGCCCATCGTAATAGCCCTTCGCGGCATGGATCGGCTTCGATCCCCTCACCTTCTCCGCCGGCTCGCCGGTGAAGCGCAGCGTGCCTGATATGCCGTGGCGCTGCATCGCAGCCTTGGTCGCCAGCAGCCCGCCGAGGCTGGCAATGCCGAGGCCGGAATGCGGATCGGTGTGGCCGCCGGCCTGTTCGCCCAGCCCCGGGCGCGGTCGCTTCACCGTCGCCGCATCCTGGCAATTGCCAGGTACCGCGTCGTACTCGGCATACATGCCGATCGTCGGGCCGGTCCCGTTGGTCCAGTGGGCGCAGAAGGCGGTCGGCATGCCGCCCGATCCTTCCTCGACCGAAAACCCTTCGTGCTTCAACTGCTCCACATACCAGGCCGCCGACTGGTATTCGCGCCAGGCGGTCTCGCCGAAATCGAAGATGGTCCGCGTCCACGCCGACAGCGACGGCTGGATGTCGTCCAGACAGGCAAGCGCGGTCGCTTGCGCCGAGGTCACCGGTTTCTCCATGGCGGAAAGAAAGCAGTGAAGCGCCCCGCCAAAAAGTGATATGTTTTCCCGGCTCATGCAAATTCGGTTCACCTCTTGAGAATTCCCTCGACGCAGGCGCTGCGCGCCCTCGACAGTTTTGCCCGCCACGGCAGCGTCTGGCGCGCCGCTGACGAACTGCATCTGACCCGCAGTGCCGTCAGTCATCAGTTGCGCCTGCTCGAACGCGATCTCGGCTTCGATCTGCTCGAACGCATCGGCAAGGGCGTGGCGCTGACGCCACGCGGCCAACGCTATGCCAGCGACGTGCGCAAGGCGCTGACGGTGCTGGGCGACGCGGTGACACGCCATGCCGGCACCGGCATCGGCGGCTCATTCAGTGTCAGTTGTACGCCGGGTTTCGCCTCCCTGTTCCTGTGCACCCATATCGGCGAGTTCCGGCAGATGTACCCCGATGTCGCGCTGCGCATCCTGACGCCGCGCCGTCTCGACGACGTGAGCAATGCCGAGGCCGATGCCTTCATCGCCTTCGGCGTCGGCAATTGGCCGAACCGCGCGGTCGAGCTGTTGTGCGGGATCTCCTTTACGCCGCTGTGCAGCCCGACGCTGCTCAACAAGATCGGCGGCTTCTCCAAGCCGGCCGACGTGCTGCGCGCCAATCTCCTGCATCTCGGCGATACCGAGGACTGGGCGCGCTGGCTGGCGCTGTCCAAGGTCGAGAACCCCGACCCGGAAGGCGGCATCTTCTTTTCCGACATGAACCTGGTCTTTTCGGCGGCGATCGCCGGCCAGGGCATCGCCATGGGCGACGAGCTGACCAGCGGCCGGGCACTGAGCGAAGGCCGGCTGGTCCGCCCCTTCGACATAGCGATCAATTCACCGCGCTCGTATTTTCTGGTTTCCGAGCACGCCAAGGCGGCGCATCCGGTGCTGGAGGCGTTTGGGCGGTGGCTGAGATCGAAGCTGTCGGAGAACCAGCGTTAATCTCCCCCCTCGAGGGGGAGATGGCCGCGAAGCGGCCAGAGGGGGTCGGTCCAACTGGGCTCGGCCTGCTGCTGCAGAGGAGGTTGGCACTTCAAGCGAAGCGACCCCCTCTGTCGCCTTCGGCGACATTTCCCCCTCGAGGGGGGAGATTGGCGCATAGATGAATCAAATTTGCCGATCAGGCGAAAACTATTCGGTTGCGGTGAGCCGCCGCCCTGCCTACGATTTCGCCTACGCTAAGGAAAGGGCAGGATGCAGCAACCCGGCCGGGCCGCAGAGATCAAGGCAATCGGGATCGGCAAGAGCTTCGGCTCGTTCCGTGCGCTGGACGATCTGACGCTCGATATCGGCCGTGGCGAATTCCTCACCTTGCTCGGCCCCTCCGGTTCCGGCAAGACCACCTTCCTGATGATCCTTGCCGGCTTCATTCAGCCGACCGACGGTCGCCTTTACAGCGACGGCGTCGACATCACCGAGCGGCCGGCCGAGCAGCGTGCCGCCGGCATGGTGTTCCAGGGCTATGCGCTGTTCCCGCATATGAGCGTCGAGGCCAACATCGCCTTCCCGCTCAAGGTGCGCAAGAAACCGGCGGCCGAGATCAAACGCCGCGTCGGCGAAATGATCGAGCGCGTCGGGCTCAAGGGCCACGAGAAGAAACTGCCGTCGCAATTGTCCGGCGGCCAGCAGCAACGCGTGGCGCTGGCGCGGGCGCTGGTGTTCGAGCCGGGCGTACTTTTGCTCGATGAGCCGTTTTCGGCACTCGACAAGGGCCTGCGCGGCCAGATGCAGGCCGAGATGAAGCGGTTGCACCAGGAGACTGGCACCACCTTCGTCTTCGTCACCCATGACCAGAGCGAGGCGTTGGCGTTGTCATCTCGCGTCGCCATCTTCAACCATGGCAAATTGCTGCAGGTCGGCGCGCCGGACGAGGTCTACGACCGGCCGGACAACCGCTTCGTCGCCGAGTTCCTGGGCGAGATCAACATGCTGCCGCTGAAGGGCGTGCGCCCGGTCGACAATGGCTCGACGGGCCTCTGCGAAGACCGCGCGATCAGCATGCGCTGCAGGGCCGAGAAGGTCCGTGGCGATGCCATCCTGGCGATCCGGCCGGAATACATGTCGATCGCCCGCGAAGCCGCGGCAGGCGAGAACGGCATTGCCGCGACTGCCGTCGCCTCGACCTATCTCGGCGCTGCGACGCGGCTCGATCTGACGACGCGGCAAGGCGCCAAGGTGACGGTCTCGGTGCCGAACGAGGTCGCCGCCTCTGCCCTCAGCAAGGGCAATTCCGTCTGGCTGACCTGGCCCGCGGAGAAAGGCTTCCTCCTTCCGGATGGAGAGCAATGACGATCGGCGTGGCGAATTCGCCAAGCTGACATTCAGGAAATACCAACGACAAAAGGGGAACTGACATGACAAACCAAACCAAGAAAAATTCCATCGAGGCGCTATCCGCCAGGGCAGTGCGCGGCGAGATCTCGCGCCGGCAGTTCACGCAGCTGGCCGCATTGGTGCTGGCCGGCACGCCGATGCTGCTGCGCTCGACCGGCGCCGTTGCCGCGGCGAAGGAACTGGTGCTGGTCAACTGGGGCGGCGACGCCATCACCGCCTACGATGCGGCTTATGGCCAGGCCTTCACCAAGGAGACCGGCATCACCGTCAAGATGGACGGCTCCGGCCCGACCGAAGGCGCGATCGCGGCGCAGTTCAAGAGCGGCGCGCCGACCTGGGATCTGGTCGACGTCGATCCGTTCTCGGCCATCACGCTCGGCGCCCAAGGCATGCTGGAGCCGATCGACTATGCGGTCGTCGACAAGAAGAAGATGCGGCCGGGATTCGGCTGGGAGTACGCTGCCTCGACCTATTTCTTCTCCTACGTCATCGCCTACGATGCCGAGAAATACGGCAGCCAGGCACCGACCGGCATGGCCGACTTCTTTGACGTGGCAAAATTCCCCGGCAAGCGCTCGCTCTACAAATGGGGCGTGTCGAGCTGGGAAGCGGCACTGCTCGCCGACGGCATCGCGCCGGCCTCGCTCTACCCGCTCGACCTCAAGCGCGCGCATGACAAGATCGCCGCCTTCAAGGAAAACGTCGTCGCCTATTGGGGTGGCGGCGCCGAAAGCCAGAGCGTGCTGCTCAATGGCGAGGCCTCGATGGCGATCGTCTGGTCGACGCGGGCTTCGCTCATCGAGCAGGATTCCGGCGGCAAGATCAAGTTCATCTGGGACCAGGGCCTGATCTCGCCCGGCGCGCTCGCCGTGCTCAAGGGCAATCCCGGCGGCAAGGACGCGGCGATGAAGTTCATCGCCAGCACCCAGGACCCGGAGAAGGAACTCATCATGTTCGACAAGCTCGGCCAGGGTCCGGCCAACCCGGCCACCGATGCGCTGATCCCCGCCGACAAGAGGCGTATCAATCCGGTCGATCCCGAGAACATGAAGAAGCAGATTCCGCTCGACATGGATTGGTACGCCAAGAACTACGGGGCGGCACTCGACGAATACACGAAGATCATCTCCGCCTGACAAGCCGGGATAACCGGATGAGAGCATACCTCTCCGACAGGATGGGCGCGGCGCTGTTGATGGCGCCGCTGCTCCTCTTTCTTGTGCTGGCTTACGCCTGGCCATTCCTTGGCGTGGTTAAATGGAGCTTCACCCTGCCCACGCCGGGGCTGGGGCAGTACAATGCGCTGCTCACGGATCAGTTGGTGCAGTCGGTCTTCATCCGCACGCTGCGTATCGCCGCGATCGTGACGATCGTTTCGGTTGCCGCCGCCTACGCCATCACCGTTGTCTGGGTACGCGGCACGCCGGTGCAGCGCGTCGTGGCCGAGTTCTGCATCCTGGTGCCGTTCTGGATCTCGGTGCTGACGCGCGCCTTCGGCTGGGTGGCGCTTTTGTCCAATCGCGGCCTGATCAACACCTGGCTGCAGGCGGTCGGCTTCATCTCGGAGCCGCTGGCGCTGGTGCGCAACGAGTTCGGCGTTATCGTCGGCATGACGCATTTCCTCATCCCCTTCGCGGTGTTTCCACTGGCCTCTTCGATGCGAAGCCTCGACGACCGTGTGCTGCTGGCGGCGCGCGGCCTCGGCTCCAGCCGCATGCGCACCTTCTGGTCGGTATTCGTGCCGATGACCCGCTCCGGCATCATCGGCTCGGCGCTGATCGTCTTCGTCTTTTCGCTCGGCTTCTTCGTCACGCCGGCGATTCTCGGCGGCGGCCGCAGCGTGATGATCGCCGAGCTGATCTATCTCCGCATCTTCCAGAGCCCAGACTGGGGCCTGGGCGCGGCGATCAGCGTGGTGCTGGTGTTATTCGTCGGCGCGCTGATGGCGCTGCTTTTCCGCTATATCAGGCCGAAGCAGTTGGTGTAGCGCGATGCCGACCTACCGCCCCGGTCCCGTCTCGCTGATCCTCGCCGCCCTGGTCGCGCTATTCCTGCTGTTGCCGCTGCTCGCCGTCATCCCGGTATCGCTGACGCCGAGCCGCATGCTGGCGATGCCGTCGGGCGAACTGTCGCTGCGCCATTACCAGGCGCTGATCGAGGATCCGCGCTGGATCAATTCGATCCTGCTCTCGATCAGGATCGGCATAGTCAGCAGCGCCTTTTCCACGGTGCTGGCACTGTGCTTCAGCCTCGGCGTCTGGATGTTCCAGCCGCGCTTCACCGCCGCTCTCGTCGGCTTCGTGCTGCTGCCAATGGTGGTGCCGCCGGTGGTCTCGGCAATCACGCTCTATTTCCTGCTGACCTCGATCTCGGGGTTCTCGTCGTTCTTCGGCTATGACACCTGGCTGGGTGTCGCCATGGCGCATGCGGTGATGACGGTGCCCTTCGCCACGGTGCTGATCCTGGTGTCGCTTAGCCAGCTCGACCGCCGCATCGACCTCGCAGCCCGCGGCCTCGGCGCGACCGTGTGGGAGCGCGCCACCCGCATCATCATGCCCAACATCAAGTTCGGCATCGTCACCGCAGCACTGCTGTCCTTCGTGCTGTCCTGGGAAGAGATCGGCGTCACCCTGTTCATCACCTCGGTCAACGCCATCACGCTGCCGCGGCTAATGTGGATGGGCCTGCGCGACAACATCGACCCGGCGATCGCAGCGCTCTCGGTGATCCTGATCGTCATCACCGTGCTGGTGCTTGTGGCGCGAAGCGTCGTGGTCAGGCTGCGCGCGGCGCAGTAGACGCCGCCTCACGCCGTGGTGACTGGCGCGAATGAAACCTTGGGCTACGATTTTCGTTATAGATGGTTCAACAGGTCGAAGGCCCCGCCATGAACCAAGGATGGTTTGCCAAGCCGGTTGCGGTTGCGGTCGGCATCGTGGGAGATATCCGCAACATTTCCAACGCACGGCAGGCTGTCGCGTTGCTGGAAGCCCACTGGCGTGACACCGGCAGCGCCAAACACGGGGTGGCACTGCGCACATGCCGCCGCGCCATGAGCGACGACCGCTGGACCGAAGCCGCCAGGAACGCATTCGTCGAGGCCGCGCGGGAGGCGCATGTCCTGGTCGAGCGCGCCGTCGAACCGGAGAACCGGTCCAGGCAGGCAGGACCGTGATCGATTTTTGAGAGCTCGGTGGTTCGGCGGATTTATTGCATCTCAGGCAGCATGCAACCTTGGAACGGCGCTGACGTCGACCTCGCGCTCCGCATGCCAGGCATCATAGGCAGCCTGCATCCTGAGCCAGATCGCGGCGCCGTCGCCGAACATCTTTCCAAGACGGGCAGCGACAGCCGGCGACACCGGCTTCTTTTCGCGGATGATGTCATAAAGCTGCTGGCGCGAGATTCCGAGCAGATTGGCGATTTCCACCTTGGTCTTTCCGGTTGCCGGGATAATGTCGTCGAGCAGCGCCCCAGGGTGGGATGGGCAGCGCTCCATCGGACGCATCGGCTCATACACGCTCATAATCGATTCTCCAATCTAAGCCGTCTCAATGGTACTGTTCGAAATCGACGCGGGCAGCATCATTGGCGTCGAATTCGAATGTGATGCACCACGGCCCGTTGACATGCACCGTGTAGCGGGTCGGGTTAAAGCCCTCCAAAGCGTGGAAGTCGAAGCCGGGCAGGTCCATGTCATCAGGCCTTTCCGAGACTTCCAAGCGGTCAAGACGGACAAGGATGCGCTTATGCATCTTGGCGTCTATCTTTCCGGTCTTTCCGGTTTGAAAGAGGTCCGCCAGCGCCTTGTGCTTGAACGACTTGATCATGCAACATGTAAGCATATTGCTGACGCGGGTCAAGCAGGTGTAAGCAAATGATTTACAGAATGGTCCAGCCAATCGGAGGCAATAGCTACGCCCGCTGGATGCTGAGCCGGGCCAGCCGAATACCTGGCGGACCTATGTCACGGCATTATCCGCTATCCCATGGCGTGGCGAATAGTCTTGGACAGGCGGCTCAAAAATGCCGGCCTCGACGATGCGTCGAGCTTCCACGACAGCACTGCCGTCGCCATTTTCCGCGGCAACAGCCCGACCGACAGGAACCAGGCGGCAAGGATGGCGCGCCGCCGCAAGGATGCGGTCATTTCGAGGCTGGCGACGGCGCCGGCCGCCCCGAGCGCCAGCCGGGAATCATCGGCCACGGGGTGTCGGCCGCTGTCGGCGCAGAGCGACGCCAGCCGCTCTTCCAGGTGGACCGGATCGTGGCGGACAGCATCCGACGGCACGATGGTCAGGCCGATCCCGGAGGCCTGGTCCGACAGCGCCTGCATGCGGCGGAAATCGTGGGTTACCCGCCAGCGTGCCCGTTCGGCGAGCATTTCACCGAAGACAGAATGGTTCGCGCCGTGAATCCGGTAGGCGCCGACGCATTCGTCGATGGACTGGACGTGCCCGTACATCGGCGCCAGCGTTGCCAGATAGCCGTCGGCGCCCTGGCGGAACTCCGGCTCCGGTATCGGCATGATCGATTCGAGCGTTGCGCGGTCAAAGGCCAGCCCGCTGGTCACTGTCGTCTGATAGCGGCCCTTGTGCAGGAGTTTCGGCATGACGTCGCCGCTGTCGAAAGGCAATTCGGGCGGCGGAAAGACATCCTTGATGCGTTGCCCCTCGTCGACGATATGCAGTCTGGACTGGACCTGAGCGGTTGCATCATCCCAGGTTTCGACAATGGTGGAGACGGCGGTTGGATAAAGATAATCGTCGGCGTCGAGGAACAGGACGATCTTGCCCGAGCTCGCCGCAAAGCCGGTGTTGAACGCCGCCGCGTGTCCGCCATTTTGCGCCCGCGGGCATGAGAGGATCTCGTCGCGATAGGATTCCATGATTGTCGTGGAATTGTCCTGCGATGCATCGTCGACGACGATGACTTCGACATCCGCGTAGTCCTGCTCGAGGGCGCTGTCGATGCTGCGTTTGAGGAACCGCGCATAGTTGTAGTTCGGGATGATGATGGATACCGGAATGACAGGCTGCATCGCGTTTGACCTCGCATCTTGCTTTGGTTCGGCAAAGGCCCTCATGGGCCTGCCCCTCTTCAAGTGCCCCTCTTCTGGCGCGACGAGTTCCCCTCAGAAAAGCTTGCGCTTTCCACCAGGAGGTGGGTCACGTTTCGCTTGCGACTTCGCAGTGAGGCCGCCATTGCCTTCGAGGGCTGCCGCCATAGTCAGAACGCGGTCGGCAGCAAAGCTCCGACGGTTCGGCAAGGATGATGTTGCAAACCGAGCCCGACGGAAATGTCTCGCCTCGCGATCAGGTCGGGAGCGAAGCGGACGGTGCCATGAAGGCACGGCGGATACTGGCCTGCAAATGCGGCTGGAACAAGCCCCGCGTCGAAAACAGGGCCACTTCAGGTTGCGTTTCAGGCGGCATACTGCGACCGCCGGCGCTTTTGCCCCGGAGCCGGCGAACCGGCTCCGGGCTTATAGTCATGTGGCCTAGACAGTCAGGCGGCCTGCAAACCCGGCAGCGACAGGTCGACTTCCTCCGGCAAGTCACCGGCCATGGCGGCGGCGAACTTCGTCTGGTCGAGTTCTCCTTCCCAGCGTGCCACCACCACCGTCGCCACCGCATTGCCGATGAAGTTGGTCAGCGCCCGGCATTCCGACATGAAGCGGTCAACGCCGAGGATCAGCGCCATGCCGGCAACCGGCACCGTGGGGACGACTGAAAGCGTTGCCGCCAGGGTGATGAAGCCGGCGCCGGTGATGCCGGCGGCACCCTTGGAGCTCAGCATGGCGACGGCGAGCAGCAGGATCTGGTCGCCGTAGGTGAGCGGCGTGTCGGTCGCCTGCGCGATGAACAGCGCGGCAAGCGTCATATAGATGTTGGTGCCGTCCAGATTGAAGGAGTAGCCGGTCGGGATGACCAGGCCGACCACCGAGCGGTTGCAGCCGGCACGCTCCATCTTGGCCATCAGGCCCGGCAATGCCGCTTCCGAGGACGAGGTGCCGAGCACCAGCAGCAGCTCTTCCTTGATGTAGCGGATCAGCGCCAGGATCGAGAAGCCGTTGTAGCGGGCAACCGCGCCGAGCACCACCAGCACGAACAGCAGCGCGGTAAGATAGAATGTGCCGATCAGCATGGCGAGATTGGCGATCGAGCCGATGCCGTATTTGCCGATCGTGAAGGCCATGGCGCCAAACGCGCCGATCGGTGCGGCCTTCATCAGGATGGCGACGAGGCGGAAGATCGGCGTGGTCAGCGCCTGCAGGAAATCGACAACGGGACGGCCGCGATCGCCGACCAGTGCCAGGGCGACCCCGAACAGCACCGAAAAGAACAGCACCTGCAGGATGTCGCCCTGCGCGAAGGCGCCGGTGATGGTGTCAGGGATGATGTTCATCAGGAAGCCGACGATGGTTGTGTCGTGCGCCTTCTCGGCATAGGCCGCCACCTTGGTGGTATCGAGCGTTGCCGGATTGATGTGCATGCCGGCGCCGGGCTGGACGACATTGGAGACGACCAGGCCGACGACAAGCGCCAGCGTCGAGAACACCAGGAAATAGATCATCGCCTTGCCGGCGACGCGGCCGACCTTCTGCAGGTCGGAAACGCCGGCGATACCGGTCGCCACCGTCAGGAAGATCACCGGCGCGATCACCATCTTCACCAGCTTGATGAAAGCATCGCCGAACGGCTTCATCGCCTCGCCGGCTTCCGGATAGAAATGGCCGAGCAGCACGCCGGCGGCGATCGCCGCCAGCACCTGCACATAAAGATGCCGATATAAGGGAAGTTTGCCGCGCGGCTCGGCGGCAGCGATTGCTGTCTGCATGACGTCCTCCATGGCGCCCCGATCGAAAGCTCGACTCCCCGGGGCAGTTGTTTTGAGACCAGCAGCCTCGCGACTGCTGAATTCGTATCTGCAACAGCCGTGCCAGATACGCAGAAGAGTGCTTCATCGTTGATTTTATTGAGCATTCGCAAACGTCCGCACTGCCGGACGCATGGTCAAGTGCGACTCTCCGCATAGGTCGAATTGTGTTTTGTGCGAGTTCATGCACAAATGGGCGATGCTGCAACGCCCCGCCGGTGCCTTGTCTTCGACGCCCGAGCAACTCGCCAAGCGGGCGCGCCGAGCCTGGCTGCTGTTTGCGGCCGTCGCCCTGCTGATCGTCACCGCAGCGCTCTACGGCGCCGGCCTCTACGGCCGCACCGCCGAGGTCGAGACCCTCGCGGCGCAGGGGCGTACCGACGCCAATCTGAAGGTCGCGCTGCTGCGCGCCGTGCTCGAAAGCCCGCGTGCCCTGCCCCTGCTTTTGTCCGCAGACCAGCAAGTGCGTGACGCGCTGACGCAGAAAAATGCCGCGGCAATCGATGTGCTGAACCGCAAGCTCGAGGGGCTGGTCTCGGGCACCAAGGCGTCGGTACTCTATGTCATCGGCACCGATGGACTGGCGATCGCCTCCAGCAACTGGCGCGAGCCGATCAGCTTCGTCGGCAACGACTACCGTTTCCGCGATTATTTCTCCGGCGCGATGCAGGCCGGAACCGCCGAGTATTTTGCGCTCGGCAATGTCAGCAAGCGTCCCGGCCTCTACATTTCGCGCCGCGTCGGCGATGCCGCCGCACCGCTCGGCGTCGTCGTCGTCAAGATGGAGTTCGACCAGCTCGAAGCCGACTGGCGCGAGGCGAACCGCCCGGCCTATGTCAGCGACGAGAATGGCGTCGTGCTGATCACCAGCGTGCCGTCCTGGCGCTTCATGACAACCGCACCGCTGGCCGCACCTAAGCAAGCCGCGATCCGCGACAGCCAACAGTTCGGCGACGCGCCGCTTGTGCCGTTGCCGATCAAGCACCCGCGGGCGCTCAGCCCGGATGTGTCGATCGTCCACGCGGTGACGCCCGGCGGCAGCGACGCGGAGTATCTCAGCCTTTCCACGACGGTTCCTTCGACCCCCTGGCGGCTCGACTATCTTGTCCCGGTCGAAGCGCCGATCGCCGCCGCCGTCCGCGAAATGCGGCTTCTTGCGCTCGGCGTCGTCGTCCCGCTGCTCGGCCTTGCCGCGTATCTGTTGTGGCGCCGGCAGTCGGCGCAGATGCGGATTGCCGCCGAACAGGCGGCCCGCACCGAACTCGAACGCCGCGTCGTCGAACGGACCGAGGATTTGAGCCGCGCCCGCGACCGGTTGCAGGCCGAGATAATAGGCCACCGCAGCACGGAAGCCAAGCTCCAAATCGTGCAGCAGGATCTGGTCCAGGCCAACCGTCTCGCCATCCTCGGCCAGGTCGCTGCCGGCGTCGCCCATGAGATCAACCAGCCGGTCGCCACCATACGCGCCTATGCCGACAATGCCCGCACCTTCCTCGACCGCAAACAGACCGGGCCGGCCGAGGAAAACCTCGGCGCTATCGCAGCCCTTACCGAACGCATCGGCTCAATCACCGAGGAGTTGAAGGCATTTGCCCGCAAGGGCCGCACCGCCGCCGAGCCTGTCGAATTACGCGGTGTTATCGAAGGCGCCGTCATGCTGTTGAGAAGCCGCTTTGCCGGCCGGCTCGACGCATTGGCCATCGACCTGCCACCGCCGAGCCTCAAGGTCATGGGCAATCGGGTGCGGCTCGAACAGGTGCTGATCAACCTCTTCCAGAACGCGCTCGAAGCACTCGACGGCCGCGACGACGCTCGTGTGCAGGTGTCGGTCGAGGAGACCGCGGACGGCGTGACGGTCGGCGTGTCCGACAACGGACCGGGCATTCCACCCGCGATCCTCAAATCGCTGTTCACGCCGTTCAACACCTCCAAGGAAAAAGGCCTTGGCCTTGGCCTCGTCATCTCGAAGGACATTGTCGCCGATTATGGCGGCCGCATCGAAGTTTCGAGCGACGACAGCGGCACCCGCTTCACCATTCATCTCCAGACAGCAGCGTAAGCCATCATGACGAACGACAATGCCGCGCCGGTGATCCTGATCGACGACGACCGCGATCTCCTCAAGGCCACCGTGCAGACGCTGGAGCTTGCCGGCTTCTCGGTCTCCGCCTTTGCGGTGGCGGCTGAGGCGCTGGCCGGGCTCGACGCCGGTTTTACCGGCGTCGTGGTGTCGGATATCCGCATGCCTCAGATCGACGGCTTGCAGCTTTTCAATCGCATCCTGCGGCTGGATGCCGACATTCCCGTCATCCTCGTCACCGGCCACGGCGACATCGCCATGGCCGTCAAGGCGATCAAGGACGGCGCCTACGACTTCATCACCAAACCCTTCGCCGCCGACCGGCTGGTACAGAGCGTCCGCCGCGCAGCGGAAAAGCGCCGCCTGGTGATGGAGAACCGCGCCTTGCGCGAGGCGGCCGGAGAGGCGCAGGACGGCCTGCCGCTGATCGGCCAGACGCCGGCGATGGACAGGCTGCGCCGCACGCTACGCCAGATCGCCGACACCGACGTCGACGTGCTGGTGACCGGCGAAACCGGCTCCGGCAAGGAGGTGGTGGCAAGCCTTCTGCATCGGTGGAGCCGCCGCGCCAAGGGCAACTTCGTTGCGCTGAATTGCGGCACGCTGCCGGAGACGGTCATCGAGAGCGAGTTGTTCGGCCATGAGGCCGGCGCCTTCACCGGCGCGCAGAAGAAACGGATCGGCCGCATCGAGCACGCCAGCGGCGGCACACTGTTCCTCGACGAGATCGAAAGCATGCCGGTCTCGACACAGGTGCAGATGTTGCGCGTGCTGGAGATGCGCGAGGTCACGCCGCTCGGCACCAACGAGGTGCGGCCGGTCGACCTGCGCGTCGTCGCCGCCGCCAAGGTCGACCTCGGCGATCCGCGCCAGCGCGGCGCTTTCCGCGAGGATCTCTACTACCGGCTCAACGTGGTGACGATCTCGATCCCGCCGCTGCGCGAACGCCGCGACGATGTCGCCCTGCTGTTCTTCTATTTCGCCGAACGCGCCGCCGCCCGCTTCCACCGTCCGATGCCAAATGTTCCGGCTTCGGTGCATCGCCATCTGAGCGGCCATGACTGGCCGGGCAATGTGCGCGAACTGGCGCATTTCGCCGAGCGGTTTGTGCTTGGATTGGAGGAAGGCGCCGAAGCACAACCCCCTGCCCCGACCCAATCGAACGCCGCCATGAAGCTGCCGGAGCGGCTGGAGCGCTACGAGGCCGACATCATCCGCGAAACGCTTGGCCGCAACGAGGGCGACGTCAGGCGCACGATCGAAGCGCTGGGGATTCCGCGCAAGACCTTCTACGACAAACTCCAGCGCCACGGCATCGTGCGCAGCGATTTTTCCCGGTAACCGCCGCCGGGCCTCGACCGGGCGGCTCGGTTACTTGGCGTCGTGGAAGATGATACCGACAGTGTGGCGCATGCCGGAGCGAAGCCGGCTGACGCCGTGCCTGAGATCGACCCGGTAATTACCTCGTGTGCCCTGGACCGGACGATTGTGGACCGCGAAGGCGACCGCATCGCCCTGGCGCAGCGGCACCACCTCGGCGCGGCTCTGCATGCGCGGACGCTGCTCGGTCAGCACGAACTCGCCGCCGGTGAAATCCTTGCCTGGTTCCGACAACAGGATCGTCACCTGCAGCGGGAAGGCAAGATCGCCGTAGAGATCCTGGTGCAGGCAGTTGAAGTCGCCGTTAACGTATTGCAGCAGGAGCGGCGTCGGCCGCGTCTGGCCCTGCTCGTGGCATTGCTCGAGGAACGCGGCGTGTTCGTCGGGATAGCGCTGCGCGATACCCATGCGCTCGTTCCAGTCGTTGGCGACCGCAGCCAGGCGCGGATAGAGCGCGGTGCGCAAGCCGCCGATCAAGTCGGGCAAGGGA
This sequence comes from Mesorhizobium sp. M0678, assembly GCF_040320505.1. Classification (NCBI taxonomy): domain Bacteria; kingdom Pseudomonadati; phylum Pseudomonadota; class Alphaproteobacteria; order Hyphomicrobiales; family Phyllobacteriaceae; genus Mesorhizobium; species Mesorhizobium sp. M0678. Next base: position 88,289 of record NZ_JAMYPT010000009.1, read on the forward strand.
TAGCGGAAATAGCGGTACTCGCCCTTGCCGAAGCCGTGCCGCGCCATGTGGACATGGCTGCGGAAATGGCTCTCGTCCGAATAAAGTTCGGCAATCTGCCGGCACTCCTGCGGCGTCAGCAGCTTTTCCATCACCGCGCAGCCATAGCCGCTCAGCTCATCGGCCAGCGTCCGCCAATCATATCCGGCAACGCGCAGCTCCGCCGATTTCACCGCCGCTTTCGCGCCTATCGAATGGATGGTCATGGCTTCGCCTCCTGTGGCTTCTCTGTCATTGAGATGGGTGAAACGGCGCGCGCGGACCACCCGTTTCTTGCTGGGTGAGCTCGTTAGCGATTGTCTCGGGGATTTCGTTGAATACAATGCAGCTGGGCTTGCCGCGATGGGGGGCGAATTGATCGGACGGGTTCGACAAAGGGACGGGGCAGTCCGGCAATTCCTCGTTTGCCTCGTCGCGATGCTGGTCTCGGCGCTCCCGGCCTTGTCCGCCAGCAGCGACTGCGTCAGCGACGACGAGGTCGAGGCCAGCACGCGGATCGCCGCCTGTACGCGCATGATCGAGGATCCCACGGAGCCTGTGGCCAACCGCGCCACTGCCTACTACAAGCGCGGCGAGGCACGGGCGTCACAAGGCGAGTACGACCGTGCGATTGCCGATTTGGGCCAGGCGATCGACCTCGATTCGAAATTCGCCGGTGCTTACTATGCCAGAGGCACCACAATGGTCGAAGTGGGCGAAAATGATCGCGCCATCGCCGATTTTGGCCAGGTGATCAGCCTCGACCCGACAAACCCGGAGCCGTACAACAGCCGAGGTGTCGCCTGGGAGCACAAGGGCGACTACGACCGCGCCATTACAGACTATGATCAGGCCATCAGCCTCGATCCGAAGCATTCCGATGCCCACAGCAACCGGGGCAACGCCTGGGCAGACAAGGGCGACTACGATCGTGCCATCGCCGACTACGACCAGGCAATCAGCCTCGATCCGAAAAATGCGGGGGCCTACAACAACCGTGGTGTTGCCTGGAAACAGAAGGGCGAATACGACCGAGCCATCGCCGACTACGAACAGGCGATCAGTCTGGATGCGAAAGACGCCAAAGCCTACAGCAATCGTGGTGCTGTCTGGGTACACAAGGGCGACTATGACCGCGCCATTGCAGACTATGATCGTGCGATCGACCTCGACCCGAAACATGCCGACACGTATGGAGATCGTGGCATCGCTTGGGCACGCAAGGGCGATAATGATCGCGCCCTTGCCGACTACGATCAGGCAATCGGCCTGGGTCTGAAAGACGCCAGCACCTACTACAACAGAGGCCTGGCTTGGTCGCACAAGGGCGACTACGACCGTGCCATCGCCGATTATGACCAAGCGATCGGCCTCAATCCTCAGGACGCTAGTGCTTACAACAATCGAGGCGTTGCCTGGAAACACAAGGGCGATTACGACCGCGCTATCGCGGATTATGACCAAGCGATCGGCCTCGATTCCCAGGATGCCACGGCTTACAACAACCGTGGCATTGCCTGGAAGAAGAAGGGTGACGACGACCACGCTGTCGCCGACTACACCCAGGCAATCAGCCTCGATCCAAAAAACGTTGATGCCTGGTACAACCGAGGCCTCGTCTGGTCTGACAAGGGCGACTATGATGGCGCCATTGCCGACTTCAGCCAGGCAATCACGCTCGATCCTAAAGACCCAACTGCCTACGACAACAGAGGCAATGCCTGGGCACACAAGGGCGACGATGACCGCGCCATTGCCGACTACAGCCAGGCGATCGTGCTCGATCCAGTACATGCCAAGGCGTTCAGGTACCGAGGCCGTATCTGGCACAAGAAGGGCGACGATGACCGCGCCATTGCCGACTACGACAAGGCGATCAGCCTCGATCCGAAAGACGCCCGTGCTTACAATGGCCGGGGCGTTGTCTGGTCGGCAAAGGGCGACTACGCCCGCGCGACCGCCGACTACGATCAGGCAATCAGCCTCGATCCGAAATATGCCTATGCCTATTTTGGCCGCGGCATTCTCTCCTTCTATTCGAGCGCGCTGGCCAAGGCGCAAGCCGATTTCGGACAGGCGGCCACGCTCAAGCCCGACAATGCCTATTTTGCGATCTGGCTGGAGATGACCGAGCGGCGCAACGGTGCGGTGGGCCACTTGCAGGAAGCGACTGAAAAGCTCGATATGACCAAATGGCCGGCGCCGGCGGTTCGCATGCTGCTTGGAGAACTAACGCCGGCCGAGGTATCGGCGGCAGCCGACGACGCCGACCCGGCCAAGAAGCGTGGCAATTTGTGCGAGGCGAACCTGTTCATCGCCGAACTCGATCGGCTGCAACGCCATGACGACGAAGCCTTGCGGCTCTACCGGGTCGCTGCCAGCGATTGCCCTGGGGACTATTACGAATACGTTGCGGCCAAGGCAGCTCTGCACGAGTTGGGCGCGGTTCCGTGAAGACAATTTCCAAGACTTTTTGATGACCCGAGGAGCGAATTGACCGGACCGGTTCGAGAACGGCACAGGTTTTTCTGGCGCACGCTGGCTGGTCTCATCCTCCTGCTTGTCACGGGGCTTCCGGCGCTGGCTGCCAGCAGCGACTGCGTCAGCGATGACGAGGTCGAGGCAAGCACGCGGATCGCCGCCTGCACGCGCATGATCGAGGATGCGACAGAGCAAGGTATACGGTCAGCTATTGTCCAAAGAGTTTTATCGAATACCGTGCCGCCAACGCTGCATTACGCGAGTTGGGTGTTTCGCCGTAACTCTGCCCGACGGATGTTCGTTTGCCGGTCGTGCAGTATCTCTTGAGCAGATCACCAATAGCCTGCTTTTCATACCCTATCTCGATACGGTCACAGGCTATGTCCAACCGGTGCTTGGCGTGGGTTGGACGCTCAATCTGGAAATCCTGTTTTACATTCTGTTCGCGGCGACTTTGGGTTTTGGCAGGTTGATGCAAATGGCCATGATCGGCGTTGTCTTTGCAATCGCCGTAGCTGCACGCATCATCGTCAAACCCGCCGCCGACACTGTGCTGTTTTTCTATACCACGCCAATCCTGTTTGAGTTCCTTGCCGGCATGGCTCTCGGCCACCTGGTCGGCAGGCTGGCGCGCTTGCCTGTCGTCCTGGGTGCCTCGGCACTCGTGTTCGCCATCATGTCCATGCTGGTGATGGTACTTGGCTTCAACTTGCCGCGAACCCTTGCTCAGGGAATCCCGGCGTTGATCCTTGTCGCGGCTTGCATCAGCCTGGAAAGCTACTTCCGGCTTTTTGCTCCTCGCGTGCTGGCAATATTGGGCGATGCTTCCTACTCTCTCTATCTGACGCATCCTATCGTGCTTCTTGCGACCGCTCCTGTCGTTGCAAGCGCCAATCTGTCACCATGGCTTGCAGGCGCGGTTATTGTCACCGCCTGCATTGCCGTCTGCCTGGCCAGCTACAGTTTTATTGAAAAGCCGCTTTTGGCCATATTGCGGATGAGCCGTTCCGCCCATCAGGTGAAGGCACAATGAGTTGCGGCTGCGCCCCCACCAACTTGGTCGGCGTGCTATGGAGGTGCGTTGCACCTCTTGCGCACCCTCGAACACAGCGCGTCCCGAACGGCGCTGTCCCGCCAGCCTCAAACCGGCGGCGCTGAACCTCCAAAGGTATCCTGAACACAAAAAAACCGCCTCGGCGGGCGGGTCGTCGGTGTGAATCAGCACCATACGGAAATTAGTAGCATAGCTGCCGGCACAAAGCAAGAACAAAATGTGGCGACATCGACGAAACTGCCGATAGGCACAGCGGCACGGCGGATGACATGGCTCTTGCCGTTGTTAAAAATCTCTCATAAGGTATTTTCATATCAGAAAGAAAATACGACCGTTTCTTTCCATTTATGAAAGCCTGAGCGTTTGCGGGAACATCTCGATCAGACCGACCGGCGACTGGTCAAGCTGCTGTCGCAAGATGCGCAGCTTGGCGTCAACCGCCTCGCCGAGAAGATGGCGATCTCGGTGCCGACGGTGCGCATGCGGCTGCGCAACCTGCTCGACCGCAACCTGCTCAAGATCGTCGGGCTGCTCAACCTGACCGAACGCCCCGAGCTGATCTCGGCGATCGTCGGCATCAATGCGCAGGGACGCGGCCGCGCCCGGGAACTGGCGCAGCGCATCTCCGAACTGCCTTTCGTGAACTCGGCCGCCGTCGTCACCGGACGCTTCGACATCATCGTCGACGTGACCGTGGCCGGTGATGTCGCCGATCTCTACCGCGTCACCAGCGAGCTGATCCCCGGCGCCGGCGAGCCGGGTGAAGTCGTGCGCAGCGAGACCTTCGTCGTCATGGCGTCCTGCAACAAATGGGTCAGCCTGCCGGAAGGCTGCTGGTCGGACGAGACGCGAAAGGAAATGGCATGAAGATCGCGGTTCTCGGCGGCCTCGGCCTGCAAGGCCGGGCGGCGATCGCCGATCTCGTTGCTAGCGACGGCGTCGAGCAAGTGGTCTGCCTCGACACCGCAACCGACGGCGCTGCGCGGCTTGGCGGCCTGACCGACCTTGCCCGGGTGCGTTTCGTCGTGCCGGAGGGCGCGATCGGCCCAGCATTGGCCTATGTGATGAAGGACGTCGACGCGGTCATCGACCTGTTGCCGCAACCGCTGATGCGCGAGGCGGTGCAGGCGGCGATCGCGACGCGCACGCCGCTGGTCACCACCAATTACGGCAAGGCCATCGCCGACCTCGCGCCCGAGGCCGAAAAGGCCGGCGTTTCGATCGTCACCGAATGCGGGCTCGACCCCGGCATCGACCTTGTGCTCTACGCGCGCGCCGCAAGCCAGTTCGACACCATCACCGCGATCGATTCCTACTGCGGCGGCATTCCCGAGCCTAACGCGGTGGTCGAGCCGCTGTGCTACAAGGTGAGCTGGAATTTCCACATGGTTCTGGCCAGCCAGAACCGCGACAGCGTGCTGGTCGAGGACGGCAAACGGGTCGATGTGCCGGCCGCCCGCCAGCACGACAATCGTTTCATCCATGAGATCGAGGTGGCGGGGCTGGGCAGGCTGGAAGCCTTCCCCAATGGCGACGCGCCGCATTATGCCGGCATGCTCGCCGCCGCCAAGGGGCTGCAGCGCTCCGGCCGCTATTCGCTGCGCTGGCCCGGCTGGTCGGCGTTCTGGGCGCCGCTGAAGCAGCTCGGCTTCCTGTCCGAGGACAAGGTGCCCGGCACCGGCGTTAGCCCACGCGAATTCCTCGGCCGGCTGCTTGGCCCGCAACTGCAATATGGCGCGGACGAAAAGGACCTTTGCGTCATGCGCAACGTCTTTGTCGGCAGCGAAGGCGGCCGCCGCAAGACGGTGACCTCAGAGCTGGTCATCGAGCGCGACCTCGCCTCCGGCCTGTTCGGCATGAGCCTCGGCGTCGGCTATCCCGCCAGCATCGTGGCGCAGATGCTGGCACGGCGCGAGATTGCCGCGCCCGGCCTGCTCAACCCGCTGCTGCATGTGCCGGATGGCCGCTTCCTCGATGAGCTGGCCAGGCGCGGCATCAATGTCGCCGAAACGGTGAGCTGGGATTGAAGATTTTCGAACGGTGGTTGCCGCCGGCAACGGCGCCGCCGCTCAAAAGGCACCCCATGGGGTGAAACAACAAGTGGAACGACAAACGACAACAAGGAGGAATGCCCAAATGAACATTGCCAAGCTTTTCATCGCCGGACTTGCGCTCGCCGGCCTTACCGCTGCCGCCGGCGCGGGAACCCTCGACGAGATCACCAAGCGCGGTGAGTTGCGTGTCGCCGTGCAGACGCAAGGCCCGCCCTTCTCGCTGGTGGGTGCTGCCGGCGAGCGCACCGGTAGTTCGGTCGAACTCGCCGAACTGATGGCCAAGGAAATGGGCGTCAAGATCACCTTCCTCGACTTCGACTGGGACGGCCTGATCCCGGCGCTGCTGTCGGGCAAGGCCGATCTTCTGGTCGCCGACATGACGCCGACATTGGCGCGTGGCATGAAGGTCGCCTTCACCAAGCCTTACATGTACACGGGCAGCACAGTCTTCACCAAGGCTGGGACCGCCTTCAAGTCCACCGAGGACTGCAAGGCCAAGGGCACCAAGATCGCGGTGCTGCTCGGCGCCACCGGCGAGAAGGAAGCCAAGGCCGCCTTCCCCGATGCCGATATCAAGAGCTACAAGGGCGGCGGCCCGCTGCTACTCGACGCCGTCAACAACGGCCAGGCCGATTGCGGCGTCAACGACGTCTCGGCGGTCAAGGGCCAGTCGACGGCCTATCCGGCCGGCAGCTTCATCATCATGCCGGACATGCTGTCGAAGGAGCCGCTGGCCTTCGCCACGCGCTATGACGAGCAGGACCTGCTGGTCTGGATGAACCTGTTCCTCGACCAGGTCAGCCTCGACGGCCGCCTGCAGAAGAACCTCGATTACTGGGTGAATTCCGACGCCTGGAAGAAGGATCACTGAGTAGGGTGAATGGTTAATGGTTAATGGTGAATGGTGAATAGTAAGTATGGAGCAGGGAGTAGGGAGTAGAGATGAGCTACTCGCTACTCGCTACTCGCTACTCGCTACTCGCTACTCGCTACTCGCTACTCGCTTACCCTACCCTACTCACTACTCACACTTCACTATTCACTATTCACCATTCACCATTCACTATTCACATTCACCGCCCCACCATGCTCGAAAACTTCAGCTTCCGCACCATCGTCGAATATCTGCCCCTGTTCGGGCAGGGCCTCGTCACGACCGTGTGGCTGTCTGTCCTCTCCTTTGCCGGCGCGCTCGCCGTCGGCATCGTGCTCGCCGCAATGAACCTGCAGCGCGGCCGGCTGTTTCGCGTCCCGGCGAAGGCCTATATCGACGCGGTGCGCGCCACGCCGCTCCTGGCGCAGCTTTATTTCCTCTATTTCGGCCTGCCGCGGCTCGGCCTCGTCCTGCCCGAGTTCGTCGTCGGCATCCTCGCTTTGTCGCTGAACAGCGGCGCCTACGTCGCCGAGATCATCCGCGCCGGCATCCTGTCGATCCCGCGCGGCCAGGTGGAGGCCGGCGTCGCCTCCGGCATGACCTATGTCCAGCGCATGCGCCTCGTCATCCTGCCGCAGGCGTTCAAGGTGACGATCCCGCCGCTGCTCGGCCAGGCGATCGTGCTGGTCAAGGATTCCGCCCTGTTGTCGCTGATCTCGGTTGCCGAGCTGACGCGCGCCGGACAATTGCTCGCCTCCGACCGCTTCATGCCGGCCGAAGGTTTCATCACCATCGCCGCCTTCTACCTGCTGCTCTATTACGGGCTGAAGGGTCTGGCGACGCTCTCCGGGCGCTGGCTCGGCCTGGCGGGGGCACGGACATGATCTGGCAGCAGCTGCAAAGCATCGTCGGCAGCTATCCCCTCGCGCTGCGCGGCCTCGGCATGACCGTGGTGCTGTCGCTGATCAGCCTGGTGCTGGGCACGCTGCTCGGCTTCGGCCTCGGCATCCTGCGCACCGGCGGCAACCGGCTGATCAGCGGCGCGATCGGCACCTGGGTCGATCTGATCCGCGGCACGCCGTTCCTGGTGCAGATCTTCCTGATCTTCTTCATCCTGCCGGAACTCGGCATCGAGCTCGACGCCTTCACCGCCGGCATCATCGCGCTGACCAACCTGGCCGCCTGCTTCATCTGCGAGATCGTCGTCGCCGGCATCCGCTCGGTGCCGACCGGCCAGGTCGAGGCAGCACTTGCGTCCGGCCTGTCGCGCTGGCAGCGCCTGCGCCAGGTGGTGCTGCCGCAGGCGATGCGCATCGTGCTGCCGCCGCTGGTCGGGCAATATGTGCTGCTGATCAAGGATTCCTCGGTCGTCTCGGCCATCGGCCTCACCGACCTTACCCGCGTCGGCTGGCTGGTGGTGCAGCGTGTGCCGAACGGCCTGCTCGTCTTCTTCCTCGTCGGCCTCGGCTATTTCATCGTTTGCTACCCCCTGATCATGCTGGCCCGCCGGCTGGAGCAGCGCATGGGCGCGGCGCATGGCGAGGTGCAATTGTGATGTCGAACCCTAGCAAAAATGGCACCGGCATGATCGAATTTCGCGGCGTCAACAAATGGTTCGGCCAGCTCAACGTGCTCAGGGACATTACGTTGAGCGTCGAGCCGCGCGAAGTGGTCGTCGTCTGCGGCCCGAGCGGCTCGGGCAAGAGCACCTTGATCCGCTGCATCAACGGCCTGGAGACGATCCGCGACGGCGACCTGACGGTCGACGGCCAGCGGCTCGGCGACCCCGCCACCAACATGACGCGGCTGCGCACCGAGATCGGCTTCGTCTTCCAGTCGTTCAACCTCTACCCGCACAAGACGGCGCTCGAGAACGTCACCCTGGCGCCGATCCATGTCCGCAAGATCCCGCGCGCCGAGGCCGAAATGGCCGGGCGCGAATTGCTCGCCAAGGTCGGCCTCGCCGACAAGGTGAACGCCTATCCGGCGCAGCTCTCAGGCGGCCAGCAGCAGCGCGTGGCGATCGCGCGCTGCCTCGGCATGCGCCCCAAGATCATGCTGTTCGACGAGCCGACCTCGGCGCTCGATCCCGAGATGATCTCGGAAGTGCTCGACGTCATGGTCGCGGTGGCCGAGGAAGGCATGACCATGATGGTGGTGACGCACGAGATGGGCTTTGCCCGCAAGGTCGCCCAGCGGGTGGTATTCATGGATGCCGGCGCCATCGTCGAGAGCGGCACGCCGGACGAGTTCTTCTCGCATCCGAAGACCGACCGCAGCCGCGCCTTCCTGAGCAAGATCCTGCGGCATTAGGGCTAACAACTCAATCAGCTGACTGCCGGCTGCGACCGAGATGAGTGGAAATCGACCTTAGGACTCGTGCACCGTGACCTTGGTCACACCTCTGTCGCCACGCTCAATCTTAATGCGCTCGTCACTCGGGACAGGCGGCGGAGCTACGCTAGCAATCTTTCCGTCCTCTAACCGATCCGCAGTCAAAAGCTCTTCCGCTTTCGCCGTCTTTAGGCGCTCTAATTGATTGATATACAATCCTGACATGCCGGCCTCCCAAACGAAAAAATCGGACAAGAAAATGTTAATAGCCAGCAAGAAGGCGGAAAAAGCAACTTGCGAATTAGAGAAAGCGCATCGCGCTTTCAATATAGCGGCCGAGTCCCTGGCCCTCAATATCAACTAACGGACGTGGTTTACACAGCATGCCGAGAGGTCTGCAGAGGGTTCAACTCGGTCGTTCAGAATGATTGGGTTTTGACCTAAAACGTCAGCCGGCCGTGGCCGGCGTCTTCAGCCAAACGTCGCCAGAGGGTCGGCGCGGACCTCGACCCAGCCGACGGGCTGAAAAGAAGCACAGTTCTGGCTCCATGACGCCGGCAGAGCCGATGGTCCCGCCAGCGCAATTCCTTTCTCTGCCCGTTTCGGACCGACGCTTCTCAGAACGCGAAATCCGCGGACTGAACGACATCGGCTGGGAGCCAGGTTTCATGAACTTGCAAGATCTCGGGCCCCCGGCTGTAGCCGCGATCGCGGACCACCATCGTCGTGACCCGGCCATTGTTCGGTTGATCGGAGTCCTTCGCGTCGCGTTGCCATTCGTGGTAGTTCACGACCGCCAGGTCGGCGCTTTGATGGCTGATCCGGATGTCGCGTATCTTGATACGGAAGGCCGGATTCGATCCGTAGATGCTCTTCATGTAACCTGCGAAGTCTTTTTTCCCGAACGCCCTGCCGCCTGGCATGATGGCGACCAGATCTTCGCTGATCCGGTCGAGCGCGTTCTTCTTGAACATCGCATCGTCGCCACGGCATCGGCCCGTCACCCAGTCGGTGAAGAATTCGTGGACGTCGTGGATCGTCGCTTCGATTTCCTTCGTTTGAAGGGACATTTTTTCCTCCTGTTTTACGATGATGCTGGATCAGGCGCTTTGCGCTGTGGCTTGCCCGACCGGAGGCTCCTTGAGGACAGCCCGTACCACGCGAGCCACAGGCACATGAGAAGCGAGGAAATCAGCCAGATCGGACCTCCGATGCCGATCCCGAGCTGCTCACCGAGTGTCCACCCGGTTGCCGAAAGGATACCGAACGCCGAGCCGACGATCGCGGCCCATCGGGGCAGTATCCCGACGTCATCGCGGGCGTCGTGATACGCGACAAGCGCTGTCGCCAGGGCGAGCGCCCAGAATCCGTTACCCATGCCGCCGGAAAACGCCCACCAGGTCATGAAGGCGCTGGTGTCACCCCGGTCGGCCGCGACCGCGACCACCGATGCCTCGGCGACTGCGGTGGAGAACGTGGTCAGGGCGCCGAGAGCCATCACCATCCAGGCAGAACTCAGCATCGGCGAATGCCGGACCCGGGGGTTGAGCGCCAGGTTCAGGAACGAAGCGCCGGCGATCAGGAACAGCGCCGCTGCCGCCGTCCAATGGACCGTAGCCCATCGCCCATGGCCCTCGGCGATATTCTGCATCTGAACAGACAAATCCGCGTCCGGTGGCCCGTGAAAGACGAGCGCAGCCGCCAGCAGCAGCGTTCCGGTGGCGAGCCAGACACCGCCCGGCCCGCTCATGTTGTTATTATTCGTTTGCATCGGGAAAACCTCCTGTGGCCTTTACCACGCCATGAGGTTTAGACCCGCGCCACGGTTGCCCGCTTCGGCGTAAGTACCCACGCAACGAGAAATTTTGGCTTGGGTAGGATTACCCAGATACGACCATGCCGATCAGGCCGTGCTCGACCGCATAGGCCGTGGCTGCCGCGCGCGTGCGCACGTTCAGCCGCGTCAGGATATCGCTAACGTGATGGTCTACCGTCCGCTGGCTCAGACCGAGCTCGCCGGCAATTTCCGGGTTGGTCAGGCCTGACGCGATCAGGCGCAGAATCTGCGTCTGTCTGGGGGTGAGAACTTCGCCGCCTGTCGCCGTCATGGTGACCCGCAGCTTGCCGGCAACGGCTTCGTCGGGGCGCGCGCCGAGCTCGCGGAAAAGTCTTATCGCTTCGTCCAGTTCGGTCTGCGCCGCTTCAGTATCGCCGGTTGCGAGACAGGCCCGCGCTGTCAGCACCCGCATCCGGGCAAGATGATAGGGCGCCCGAAGGTCCCAGAGGATCGCTACCGCGCGCCGGATATGGGCCAATGCCTCCGCGGCTCGACCAGCATGGATCAGCACCCGCGCGGTAGCCTCGGCGGCTGCGGCGCGGACTGCATCCGCGGAATATTGGCGCGCGCAGTCGTGCAGTGTTTCGCACAGCTCCCAAGCGTCATCGGCCGAACCGACGGCGAGAGTGATTTCCACCGCAGCCGGCAAGAGGCGGAGTTTGCCCGGCAGGTCGTCGACGGACTGCAGTGCGCGGCGGATCGCCGAAAGGGCCGGCTGCTCGTGCCCCTGCTGCAATCGCATAAGCGCCAGCCCCGGCTGCGGATCGAACCCGAGCCTGCTCGCCGCGCGATAGGCGGCATCGGCCTCGTTCCATTGGCCGCGGAGTCGAAATACCTCGCCCTTCTGGTAGAATGCCGGACCGGCGTGGTGTTTCGAGGGCCCCTGCTGAAGGCGGATGCTGGCGACACCGGCCTCGCGGCCGGCCTCGTCCCAGTGGCCGTCGAGGATCAGAATTTCGGCCCGGTGGATCAGGCATCTGCCGGTGAAGGCAACGATGTCGGGCTGTCCCGCGCACCATCCGACCAGCGCCGAGGTCCATTCCCTCGCCCGGCCCGTGGCATGAAATTTCTGACAGATCTCGATCACGCTGCAGTAGACCAGCCCGGTAACGATCGGTGAGAGCCGGCCCGAGGTGACCGAAACCATCGCCTCGTCCAGCAGTTCGAAGCCGCGCACATAGTCGCCGCGCAGGATCAATATCCGGCCCTGAAGGTGGCGCGCGATAGCCAAGAGGTCCGGATCTTCGCAGCGCTGTCCGATCTCCGCGGCACGTGTTGCGTGCGCGAATGCTTCGTCCGGCCTGTCGGCGGCGAGACGTTGTTCGACCATTGGGAGCTGAAGGTAACCCTGTTCTGCACATTCCTGCGTATGATCCTCGACCAGCCGGTTGGCGCGGGTCAGCCATCCGCTGCCTTGGGCGAATTCTCCGCGAAACATCAGGGTGAGCCCGATCCAGAAGCCGCAACGCGCCGCGGATCGTTCGCGTCCGTTCCGGAGATGCTCTTCGAAGGCCCTCTCGTAGTCCCGAACGAATTCCTCCTCGCGCCCAAGCATGTAGGCGGCTTCCCCGAGGCGCTGGAGCTCGGCGCCGTCAAGTTCACTGCAGCGGTCTCTGTCTGACAGTTCGCGGTGAAGCCTGGACCAATCGCCGCGATTGGCTAGCTCCGCATACGGATCCGATGCAACTGCACCGTCTTCCGGCGACTTGTCGGGTGATCGGTCGGAGGGCGCGGGCATAGTCTCAGAATAGCACATATCTTGCCGAGGAGGTGGCGCCAGATTACCGATGTGACAGAAGTTGGTTTCGGGCTCAATCGAGCCGTTCATCGCGTCCGCCGCCGAGGACCGGGAAGGGTGGAATGCTGCCATTCGTCTCGTCGACGGGAACGAGTAGGTAGCGCCAATATCGCGACATTCATGGCGCTTCTCAAAGCTCCCCTCGCGCAACGGCTCGATCGACCCATTTCTGCCGTTCCGGCATCGGCCTCACCATCTCCAAGGCGGACATTCACCCATTATTCGGCGAAAAATCTCATTCCGATCAAAGCCGCCCTACTTCGTTGCAGCGGCTGCGGTTTCCCCCGGCGGCATAATCCGCATCATGAAGGTCGACACCGCTTCCCCGGATTTGAACGGGCCGGGAACCTGGTGGCTGACCGGCTTCACACTTTGGAGGAATGCCGCGATCGCCATGGCGTCATCCGCGGTGAGATGCGCAAAATCGCGCCAAGGCATGATCGGCGCCAGGATGCGGCCGTCCGGCCGTTCGCCGGTCTGGATCGCGGTGACGATCTGCTCCGGGGTCCAGCTTCCGATACCGGTCTCCTTGTCAGGCGTGATATTACGGCCGACAAAGACACCAAGGCCAGGAATCTCGAAGCCCACATCTGAACCGCCAAGGAAGTGCGACATGTCGGGCTTCCCGAAGAAGTAACCGGATGTGTGACAGTCGCTGCAGCCGGCAATCGTAACCAGATATTCGCCGCGTGCGATCTGTGTGTCATCGGCCATGGCCGCGTAAGATGGCAGGGCAACAATCGACGCTGTCAAGAATGCAAGATGAACTGGTGTCCGAAACATTGCTTCCTCCCTGTGGTCTGTTCGTGGTTTGTCCGTCGACCTCCCGCGCCGTCAACCGGTCGCAATTCCCCGATTTTAACCGCGTCGGGGACGCTAAATTCTAGCATGGCCAGCACGTATTAACTATCAGCGATCAATTGGACCGTCGGCACTTGTCGTGCCCCGTTGAGCGCAAGTGTGATGGAGCGTGCTCAGCCGACGCACAATGCCTTGTTTTGGCGCGATCGAGCCACGCACGGTGATGGATCGACTTCGTCGCCTGAAATGCCTTGTACGGTCGGACCGGGTCGAACTCGGTCGTTCAGAATGATTGGGTTTTGACCTAAAACGTCAGCCGGCTGTGGCCGGCGGCTTCAGCCGAACGTCGCCAAAGGTTCGGTTCGGACCTCGACCCACTGGCAGCGCCGGTTCTCGTGGTAGAAGGACAGGAAGGGCGGCGGGAACGCAGGGTCCGCGAAAGCGCCCACCGGGATGGCGGTCAGACCGGGCTGAGTGTCGATCCGGTAATGGACGGTGGTGCCGCAATCGGGCAGAAGCTGTAGATGACGCGGCCGCCCTCGTCGCCAATGCGCGTGAACTCCGCAGAGCGGCCCTGGACAGAAACGTCACCGTCCAAAAACCGCGCGTTGAAGCTGAACGCGCTGCCGGTGCGTCGCTTGCAGGCCAAGCAATGGCAGAGCGAGACGCGTACCGGCTCGCCCGAGCAGGTGGCTGACAGCTGACCGCAGGAACATTCGGCGCGCCGCGTGATCATGGCTGGCTCCTCTCACGATTCCCTGAACGATATCACTGCGTATCGGTGCTCAATTCGGCCCGCTTCTCATCCGACACGACTGCGAGGTCGAGCACCTTCTGCAATTCGGCCGCATGGCGGAATGACGGTTCGGCCTGGACGCCGTTGCGGACCGCATCGACGAAGCGCTGGTAGTTGGTCGGTACCGTTCCGGCGTCCAGAACTTGCCATTTGGCGTTCTCGACATCCTCGCCGATGCAGGCCTTCAGCTCCGAGCCGGTCAGATTGTGCACGACTTCGATGCCGCCCTTGTCGCCGTAGATGCGCAGGCGGAGTTCGTTCAGATGGCCGGTTGCCCAGCGGCTGGCATGGACGACGCCGAAGGCGCCATTGCTGAAATCGAGCGCCATGGTGAAACTGTCGTTGGCGTCGAGCTCGTATTCGCCGATCCGGTTGCCGGGCGCCTTGTCGAAGGATCTCAGGCGGCAGAACACATGGTCGATGTCGAGCGCCGCGCCATAGCTGGCGAAATCGAGAATGTGGATGCCGACGTCGCCCAGCACGCCATTTGAGCCGTGGCCGCGCGACAGCCGCCACAGCCATTTCGGATCGGTGCGCCAGTCGCCCCAGAATTTGGATATCAGCCAGCTCTGCAGATAGGACGCCTCGACATGCCTGACCGTGCCGATCTCGCCGGCCAGCACCATGGCGCGCGCCCTCTGCAGCGGCGCGACGTTGCGATAGGTCAGGTTGACCATGTTGATGATGCCGGCCCGCTCGGCGGCATCGGCCATCTCACTGGCCTTCTCGAAGTTTTCGGCCAGCGGTTTCTCGCACAGCACCGGCTTGCCCGCCGCGATCAGCATCATGGTGGTCGGATGGTGGATGCGATCGGGCGTCACGTTCGCCACCGCGTCGAACTTGCCCCACGCCAGCGCCTCGTCCAGCGACGCGAACCGGTTGGGGATACCGTAGATGTCCGAAAATTTGTCGACACGCGTACGGTCGAGATCGACGGCGCCGATCAGTTCGACGCCCTCGATCTTGCCGAACTGCCTGGCGTGCTCCTCCGCCATCCAACCGGTGCCGAGTATCAAGAGGCGCATGATTCTTATCCTTAGGACAGGGCTTTATCTTCTTGTTCGATCATGGATTTGGTCTAGCGAAAGCCGGCTTCGCCCGCGGAATGAAGTTTTCCGCCGCGCTCGACGATCGGCTCGAGCGCCTTTTCCACCGGCACGTTCGGCGCATCGAGGATGGCCGGATTGGAGCCTTGCGGGTTGTGCGCCCATCTCACCGCATTGCGCAGCACCTTGTGGACGTTGGCGTCGTGATAGGTCGGATAGGTCTCGTGGCCGGGCCTGAAATAGAAGATGTTACCGGCGCCGCGGCGATAGGTCAGCCCCGACCGGAACACTTCGCCGCCCTGGAACCACGAGATGAAGACGGTCTCCAGCGGCTCCGGCACGGCGAACTGCTCGCCATACATCTCCTCGTTCTCGAGCTCGAAATACTCGCCGATCCCGGCAGCAATAGGGTGGTTGGGGCTGGTCACCCAAAGCCGTTCGCGCTCGCCCGCCTCGCGCCATTTCAGCGTGCAGGGCGTGCCCATCAGCTTCTTGAAGATTTTCGAGAAATGGCCGGAATGGAGAACGATCAGCCCCATGCCTTCCCAGACGCGGCGCGCCACGCGCTCGACCACTTCGTCGGCGACGGCGCCATGGTCCTTGTGCCCCCACCACAGCAAGACATCGGTCTCGGCCAGACGGTCGGCCGGCAGCCCATGCTCCTTCTGCTCCAGCGTCGCCCACGACACCGAAATCTCCGGGTCGAGCTTCAGTGCATTGGCGATCGTCGCATGCATGCCCTCGGGATAGATGCCCGCGACCACCTCGTTGGTCCGCTCATGAATATTCTCGCCCCAGACGACAGCGTGTATTGTCATGATGTCCTCGCGATTGTTTGAAGCTGGAGCCGCCCTTACGGGTCAGTCATAATATCCTCGGCCGGGAATGAAAACCTTCGAGATTGGCCAAACCTCCCCAGCTTCGTCATCCCAGGGCGGAGCAGGCGCGAAGCGACGTCGCGAAGACCCTGGGATCCATGCCGTGACCTCTCCGCGCTGCAACGGGCGGGACTTTTTGATGCGGGAAGGACAGGAGGTGAAAGGGATCGCTACAGAACGGCTTTCAATCTGCGTCGTTGCATTCTTCGGCTGACGTAACGGCATGGATCCCAGGGTCTGCGCTCCGCTTCGCGTTCGCTCCGCCCTGGGATGACGAAGCCATGAAGGGCTGCCGCGAGCAATCTACGCCCCTCGCCCCTCTTGGGCGACGCGTGTCAGCGGCTTCGACAGGCGCGGCACGACGACAAGGCGCTTGATCTTGCCTTTCTTGTAGGCGGCGAGGAAGCGGGCATAGTCCTTGAAGACGACGCAGCCATTCGATTCGGCGCGGCCGCCGCGCAGCATGTAGGTGTGGGCGAGCAGGCCGTCGCGGCCATATTTGTTGCTGCCGCTGGCCGGCGTCAGACGGATCGCCTCGACACCGTGGAAGCGCGATTCGCGCATCGTCAGATTGTAGGTGTCCGGCGGCGTCGGGCCGACATTCTTCTTGTGGACGTAGCGTGGCTGGTCGACCATCGCGCCCAGTCCCGAATGTGCCTCCAGCCGCGAGCCGTCGGGCATGTAGACGGTCTTGGCCGAGATGTCGTAGACGGCGACGCCGCTGCCCAGGTTAGGCGTGGTGAACAGGTTCCTGAAGGCTCCGCCGAGACCGCCGGAAGACATGTCGGGCTTGGCATAGGCCAGCATATCGCCGCCCTGCGTCTTCGACCGTTTGCCCGGCTTGCCCGACACGGCCGGCACTGCCGCTTGTGACGAATTGCGAGGCGACAGGCTGCCGGGCGTCTCGACCGGCGGGGCGTCGGCCGTCTGCACCTTGCTCGCCTTGGCGGTCCTGGAGGCCTGCGCCTTGGGCGGCTCCGTTTTCAATGCCTGATCCTTTTGCGCCTGGGCCTTTGGCGCCTGGTCTTTTGGCGCCTGATCTCTTGACGCTTGAGCCCGCGGCGCCTCGGCCGGCTTATCGATGTCCGCCCGCGGACGCAGCGTCGGCAGCGGAATGCTGTCGGACATGTCGTCCTGCGGCGGCAGCGAGGCTAGCTGGACCTCAGGTTCTTGCAGCTCTTGTGAGGCTGCGGGCTCGCTTGCCGCGATGGCGGCCGGGAGCACATCGATCATCTGCTCCGGCAATGTATTCGCCAGCGCCAGCGCCAGGCGCGACGAGCGTTCGATCTCCGCCACCGCCGGCCCGAAGCGCACCGACGCCGGGCCGTTCGGGTCGGGTATGCGTACCGGCTCGGCGAACCGGGCGTCGGCCGGCAGGCTTGCGAGCATGACGGGTGAGCCGGCACGGGCAAAGGCGGCGGCAAGCTTTTGCGGCGACAGCCCTGCTTTGGCCACCACGTCGTCGAAGCTCGATTGCCGCGATGCATCGGCGACAAGCGGCACGGTATTGCGCTTGAGACGCGCCGATTTTCCCTGGTGGACGAAGTTCGACGCCGACCGCAGGCAGTTGGCATCGCACCCGTGCTGCAGCAGCTTGGCCGACAGCGCCGCGTTTGCTGCGGCCCACGTCGGGGCCTGCGCCTTTGCAAGGCTGCGGCGAGGATCGGCGAGTGCGATGGTGCGCGGCGCGAGCAGGCTTTGCGGGAGACCGTTGGAAGCGGCGGTGAGCGAAGTTCCCATCGAATAAAGGCCGGCCAAGGTCGCCACCGACCATAAAGCAATGGCTGCGCCGACGGCCGGAACCGCGACCCAGCGCAGGCCGGGCCTCATCGAAGTCAATCCAGTTGCAGGACTGTCACCCCGGGTTTTCGCACTTACAAACGCCATTCAACCACTCTCAATCGGCCGATGCCGGCTAGCGGATTTCGCAGCCGTGACATTCACAGTTCGCCTGGTGCCCCCAGCACGCTTCGCGTCTGTTGCCGATTGATTCAAAAGATGGACAAAGTTGGTTAACCAATCCCTCTACCGACCGCCGATTGGGCGACGGTCACACCGAAAAACGCCCTCCAAAACCTGCATAGTTGGCAAAACTGCCCTCCAATGATGACTTTGCTGCCCGTTTTTGTCGGCCGAGTCAAGAAAGCGAAATGACTAGACCTTGCTGGGCGGAGTCGGCCATGGCTGCGAAAGTGAAGCCGGGCCGACCGGAATCTTGCGGCCGGCAGCCGCCGCCATCAAGCCCCGGCGATCGGTCAGACCGGCGATTATCGACCTGGCACTTGTCGACCTGCCACTCGGGCGAATGAACGTTAATGTCTGAGAATTCGGGATAGCGGCAAGATGTTTGCCGCACAGCAGCTGAATGTCGCCAAGTGCCGGAGCGGGATATCCAACACCTAGGCCACAGCCACCACTATGTGAGCCTGGATTTTGGCAGCAACCTCGCCGCTGCCATGCCTGTCTGCAATCGCGGCTGCGGCGTAGTCGGTTGCAGCGTCCAGTTTTCCCGCCTCTCTGGCCTCGATTTCATTGCGAAGGAGAGTGCCCTGGCAATAAGCAACGGCCGGAAGACGCGGCGAGGAGGCACGGCTTTGTTCGGCCCTCGTCTCGATCACCACACCGGAAAAACCTGCGTCCTCCAGCTCGCTACGGATCAGTGCCGTATCGTGGTAGCCATGCGGCGTGCGTGCCAGAAAGCGCGGCGGATCGTTCGGAAAAATCCTTGCGAGAGCGTTCGTCACATCGTCGGCAAACACGTTCTCCTCGATGCGATCCCATACGCTGAATAGAAAATGTCCTCCGGGCTTCAGGACTCGCCGGGCTTCGCGGTAGGCAGATGAGCGGTTGGGAAAGAACATCGCGCCGAACTGACAACAAACGAGATCGAAGGCCGCATTTTCAAACGGTAGCGCCAGAGCATCCGCCTGACGCCATTTGATGCGATCGTCGGGAGCTTGCCGCGAAGCGGCGTAGTCGAGCATCGGCTGGTTGAGGTCGGTTACGACATAGCTTGCATCGGCGGACAGTTTTGGCGCCAATGCGCGGGTGACAACCCCGGTGCCCGCGGCGGTTTCCAAAACGGCGCTTGGCGACAAGGACGCTGCCCGTCGTGCAAGATCTGCGGCGAACGGCTCGAAAATCAACGGCACCATATAGCGGTCGTAGTTTTCCGGAATTGAGCCGGCGAATACCTTGTCCGTTTCCAACATTGCTATCCCCCGCCGTCCGTTTGATGGCTCGTCAGCATAGCATGGAATTGTTTGCTATTCGGTCGCATTCGACCGGGAGGCGGTTCGCTCCCGGAAGCTCCGAAACGCCGTGCTGCAATTATCTGCATATGTGTTAATATATTGTGGTCATGCGCATTGGTGCGTGGCCAAACATAAAATGGGAGGATGCGATGAAAACCATAAATCGCAGGTCTGCAATCGCGCTCGGCGTGACGGCGGCAGCGGTAACGCCTTTGTTCACGCTGGCGGCTGCTGCAAAGGTCAAGAAATACGGCCCGAAGGAAGGCAAGGAGATAGCCCCCGGCGTCAGATTGGTCGAGGTCGGCACCGGCAATTCCGATATCCCCGCTTACAAGAGCATCTCAATTGTCGATATAGTCTTTCAGCCCGGAGCAGCCGCCCCTCAAATGGTGATGGACAACGACATGGTCTGCACCATTGCTGCCGGTGAATTCACGATCAAGAAGGCGGACAAGGAATTCAAGCTCAAGGAAGGTGACGTGTACACCTGCTCCAAGGGCAAGACCGACGAGGCAGCCAACACCAGCAAGGTGGTCGGCATCCACCGCATCGCCGTCTTGATACCTGCCTAGGGCATGCCGCCGAAAATCGGGCCCGCGTCCTCCATCAGGGACGCGGGCCTTTTGATGACGTGCGTGGCCTTGAGCGGTTCATCGTTTCACCGCTTCGACCCGGTCGACTTCGTCCAAGTGTGGTGAGGCTCATGCTGTTCATGGTTTTCCTCCGATTTTACTTATGAGCGGTTCTCCCTCCGCCCGCTTTGAAAGGGTGCGATTATATTAGAGATCGCGCAGGTTTCCGGCTGACTGCTGCATTGGCGGAGTGGCAATCGGCAGCGCGCTGAGCGTTTTGGAGTTCACGAAATGGCCCGGTGCTCTTCCCGAGCTGCCCCCCAGACCTCGCGCGCCGCGTCTGCATTCAGTGCCGCGATTCCCAGGCCGACGATCAGATCCGGCCACGCCGAGCGCCACAGGAAGGCCGTCACCAATCCGGCCAGTATGATCGCAACATTGGCGACCGCATCGTTGCGGGCCGAGAGGAATGCCGCCCTGGTAAGACTGCCGCTGTGATGGCGGTAGCGCGCCAACATGTAGGCGCATGACAGATTGACCGCGAGAGCGCCCAACCCCGCCAGCGTCAGAGCCGTTGGCTGCGGCGGCACCGGCATGTTGAACTTTTCCCACGCGGTCCACAGCGTCGCCAGGCCCGGCACCAGCAGGATAAGCGCCAGCGCCATGCCGACCCGCGAGCGGGCACGCAGCGACCATCCCATGGCGAGCAGTATGAGGAGATTGACCGAGGCATCTTCCAGAAAATCGACGCTGTCGGCGAACAGCGACACCGAGCCGATCGCCAGCGCGACGGCGAATTCAATGCCGAAATAACCCAGGTTCAGCAGTGCGACGACAAGCACCACCCGGCGAAGGCCGTCCGACGTGATGGCTTGCTGCATGGTCTGCCCTAACACGATGCTTCTTACTGGCTGCCCTGCCCTCGACGGTTTCGATGTCGCGTTGTCGGGGCTTGCAAAAGCGGCGCTTTGAGGCCAGCCTAGGCCGAACATGGCGCGCCTGTCACCAAAACACCTCCTGGTCATGCTTCTCGCGGTCGTCGTGACCGCCGGGTTCAGCCTGTCCGCCGCTCAAGCTGCCGTCATGTCGGCCAGGATGGCAGTCGACGGCCGCATGACCATGGCCGCAGATACCGGCACCACCGACGCCGACATGGCCAAGATGGCCGATGCCAGGGACGGTGACTGCAACGCTTGCCTCAAGGGCTCGGCCGGCAATGACAAACCGATGCAATGTGCGCCGACCTGTGTCGCACCGGTTCTGGCGGTACTGCCGGAAGCTTTCCCCGTGACGGGACTGCCGCAGCCCGAGCTGCCGTCGGCGCTTCCCGCCCCGTTCCTGCACGGGCGAAGTCTGCTGCCCGAGCCATTCCCTCCAAGACCCAGCGCTCTCGTCTGACGCCGTTTCTGCCGTTCCACGGCTGATTAGCGGCGTTTGATCGCCCGGTTGCGCGCACTGCGCAGCGGGCGCGGTAGCAATTCAATCGACGTCGCGACGTTCGCCGTCGGTTGCCGCAGGGGTCACAAGAGTGAATTCCGTTTCAAATCCGTTCATAACGCGCCGCAAATTCCTGCTTGCGGCAGCGAGCATTGCCGCCGCAGTGCCGATCCGCCCTGCGCTGGCGATGGCCACCGGCGAATACCGGATCAGGGTGGCGCCGGGCCAGGCCCGGTTCGCCGGCCCCGATGGTCCGCGCACTCCGGTATGGGCCTATGATGGCACGGTCCCCGGCCCGACACTGCGCTTACGCCAGGGGCAGCCCGCTCGGATCATCGTCGAGAACGGACTGGACGAAGACACCACGGTTCACTGGCATGGCATCCGGCTGCCGAACGCCATGGATGGCGTGCCCGGCCTGACGCAGAAGCCGATCAGGCCAGGTGAAAATTTCATCTATGAATTCACCCCGCCCGATGCCGGCACCTTCTGGTATCACCCGCACGCCAACAGCCTGGTCCAGCTCGGCCGTGGCCTTGCCGGCGCACTGGTCGTCGAGGAGGTCGAGCCGGTCGCCGTCGACCGTGACATTCTGTGGCTGCTGCAGGACTGGCGGCTTGCGGCCGATGGGCAGATCGCCGGCGGCTTCGGCAGTGCCATGGATGCATCGATGTCGGGCCGCGTCGGCAATGTCGTCACCGTCAACGGCACGGGGCCAGGCGATCGGAGCGTGAAGGCCGGCGAGCGCGTCAGGCTGCGGCTCGCCAATGCCTCGCTTGCCCGCATGATGGCGCTGCGCTTCGAAGGCCACCGTCCGGTCGTCGTCGCCATCGACGGCCAGCCCTGCGATCCGCATGAACCGGAGGGCGGTCGCCTGGTGCTGGCGCCCGCCATGCGCATCGACATCGTGCTCGACATGCAGGGTCACCCCGGCAGCCGCCACGCGGTGATCGACGATTTCTACGACGGCCTCGCCTATACGCTGACCACGCTGGCCTATGACGCAGCGCCGTCGCTGAGAACCCATCCGCTCGACACGCCTGTCGGCGTGCCGCGCAACCCCTTGCCCCAGCCCGACCTCGCTGGCGCCGAGCGCCAGG
This sequence comes from Mesorhizobium sp. M0678, assembly GCF_040320505.1. Lineage (NCBI taxonomy): Bacteria > Pseudomonadati > Pseudomonadota > Alphaproteobacteria > Hyphomicrobiales > Phyllobacteriaceae > Mesorhizobium > Mesorhizobium sp. M0678. The sequence goes on from NZ_JAMYPT010000009.1 coordinate 110,623, forward strand.
AGATCGTCCTGCAGGGCGGCATGATGGGCGGCGGCAAGCTCAAGGGCGTCGGCGGCATGATGGGCATGGGGATGACGGGCATGAACGGCGGTGCGGCCTGGGCGATCAACGGCATGTCGATGACCGGCGACGGCCATGCCGGCATGGCGCCGCAGTTCACGCTGAAACGCGGTGTGACCTGCCATCTCACCATGCGCAACGAAACCGCCTGGTGGCACCCGATGCATGTCCACGGCTTCAGCCTGTCGGTCATCTCGCGCAACGGCTCGCCGGTGCCGCACCGGCAATGGCAGGACACGGTGCTGCTCGCCCCCAAGGATACGATCGAATGCGCCTTCGTCGCCGACAATCCGGGCGACTGGATGCTGCACTGCCATGTCGCCGATCACCAGATGGCCGGCCTGATGACGGCGTTCCGCGTGACCTGAACTTTTATCCAACCAAGGAGAACTGCAATGAAACTGACCTACCGCCTCGCCGCCCTGTCCCTGCTGATCGCAACGCCGCTGCCCGCCTTCGCCGCAACGATCAACGCCGTCATGTACAAGAACCCGCAATGCAGCTGCTGCGAGTCCTACGCCAACTATCTCGAGCACAACGGCTTCAAGGTCGACATCAAGCCGGTCAACAATCTCTCCCAGATCAGCAGCGATGCCGGCGTGCCGGCCGACCTCGAAGGCTGCCACACGCTGATGGTCGACGGCTATATCGTCGACGGCCTGGTGCCGGTCGAGATCGTCAAGAAGCTTTTGACCGAGCGCCCTGCCATCACCGGCATAACGCTCGCCGGCATGCCGGCCGGCGCCCCAGGCATGGGTGGCGAGAAGCAAGGCCCCTTCGTCGTCTACGCCTTCACCAAGGACGGCAAGGCGCCCACCGTCTACGCGACCGAGTGAGGACATTGTGAGCAAACTAGCCATGGTCCTGGTTGGCATGCTGCTGGCGTTTTCGTGGCCGGTATCAGCCGCTGAGCCGCCGCAGAACTTTGCCGTTCACGAGGCGCCCGTCCCCGTGCCGGAAATCAGCTTCGAGGATGGCAATGGCAAGCCGAAAATGCTTGCGGATTTCCACGGCAAGGTCGTGCTGCTTAACGTCTGGGCGACATGGTGCGCGCCCTGCCGCAAGGAGATGCCGACGCTCGATCGCCTACAGGCCAAACTCGGCGGTCCGGATTTCGAGGTCGTCGCGCTGTCCATGGACCGCGCCGGTCCTGAGATTGTGAAGAAGTTCTTCGCCGACATCGGCATCAAGCACCTCGCCCTCAACATCGACGTCTCGGGCAGGGCCATGTTCGCCATCGGAACCGTCGGCCTTCCGGCAACCCTGCTGGTCGACCGCGACGGCAAGGAAATCGGCCGGCTGATTGGGCCGGCCGAATGGGACGCCCCCGACATGGTCGACTTCATCCGCAGCCGCATCGCCGCCAAGTGAGAAAGGGACAGATATGTTCGGGCTAAAGGCTCGCTGCGTTGCATCGGCTTTGAACGAATGGAGGTGCTTGCTGCTAAGCGTAATTGCCATTGCGGCGCTGACCGCGGGCTTTTCGTATCAGGCGCAAGCCCACTCGCTCGACGAAATCGACGCCACGCTTGAGGCCGACGAGAAATATTTCCAGCCGATCGACAAGCCGGCGCCTGATTTCACGCTGCGCACCGCCGACGGGCGTGTCGTGCGGACGGCCGATCTGCGCGGCAAGGTGGTCGTCCTCCACTTCATCTACACGTCGTGCCCGGATGTGTGCCCCCTTCATGCCGAGAAGATCGCCGAGATCCAGAAAATGGTGAGCGGCACGCCGATGAAGGACCGGGTCAGCTTTGTGACCATCACCACCGACCCGACCAGGGACACGCCGGACGTGCTCAGCAAATACGGGCCGGCGCACGGGCTCGATCCCGTCAATTGGCTGTTCCTGACCACGATGGAGGATCAGCCGGAGGATGCGACCCGCAGACTGGCGGAGGCCTTCGGCCACAAGTTCACGCTGACGGATGATGGTTATCAGATGCACGGCACCATCACCCATGTGATCGACAAGGAGGGCCGCTGGCGGGCGAATTTCCATGGCCTGGATTTCGCGTCGGTCAATCTCGTCACATTCGTCAATGCGCTTACCAACAATGTCGAGCGCCCGCACCATGAGCAGGAAACGGGATGGTGGGCGAAAATCAAGGGCATGTTCTGAGGCATCATTTGCACGTGCCGGCGGTCCGGCGAAACAGAGGGAAGGAGAACCCTGTGACCCACAAGTCCAATCCATTGAGCGGAGCCGTCGGCAAAATGGCCCGTGCCGTCATGCTGGCCGGCGCGACGATCTGGCTCGCGCTCGGTCTCCACAATCAGGCGATCGCCGCGGGCGAGATGTCCCAGGACCAGTTCGACCAGCGCATTCACGACTACATTCTTGCGCATCCCGAGGTGCTCGTGCAGTCGCTGCAGAGCCTCGACGCCCGCCAGCGCGAGGCTGCCGCAAAAGAGGCGAAAGCCGCTTTGACGGACAAGGCGGACGAGATTTTCCGGGACCCGGCGAGCCCGGTCGGCGGCAACGCCGAAGGCGACGTCACCGTGGTCGAGTTCTTCGACTACAACTGCCCCTATTGCCGGCAGGTTGCGCCGATCATGGCGCAAGCAATGGCCGACGATCCGCAGCTCAAGATCGTCTACAAGGAATTCCCGATCCTCAGCACGGATTCCGTATTTGCTTCCAAGGCGGCTCTCGCCGCAGTGCGCCAGGGCAAATACATGGCATTCCACAAGGCCTTGTATGCGGTGCAGACGCGGGTGACCGAAGCGGTCGTGCTGAAGGTGGCTGCCGACGTCGGTCTCGATGTGGCTAAACTGAAGACCGACATGCAGCAGCCCGATATCCAGGCGTCGATCGACCGGAATACGCAACTGGCCCAGGCGCTGAAGATCAGCGGAACGCCAAGCTTCGTCGTTGGCGAGCAGATTTTCCCCGGCGCGACCGACCTCGCAACGATGAAGAAACTGATCGAGCAGGCGAGGACCAGCAAATGAGCCGAATATTTTGCCCAAACCGACGGACGGTTGTTCTGGGGAGCGCCTTTGGCGCCGCTGCGGTCGTGAGCCTGCTCAAGGGGCCGGATTTGGCGATCGCCGCTGAGGATCCCGATCTGGTACGCCGTTTCAGATATCTCAGCCAGAACGGCAACAGCACGTGTTCGACCAAGTTCACGGAATCGATCGCGACCATGCCGGCAACGTCGCGGATCACGGGCTCGTGCTGCAGCCCGATGGAGACGAAGCGCTATGCCGAGCAGGTGAGCGGCCTGGCCAGGTACCGCGAGATTGCGATGATCCCAAGCGATCCGTACGATATTCCGGCCGGCATCGCACAGAAGATGATGCCCTACTACGATGTGAAACTCTCCGGCGAAGAGCAGCAGGCCTACGACTATGCGATGGCCAATTCCAGCGAGAAAGGTCCATGCTGCTGCCAATGCTGGCGCTGGAAAGTGTATGGCGGGCTGGCGAAGTTCCTGATCCGCGAGCACGGTTTCACCGGCAAGCAGGTCGTCGACGTCTGGGATCTCTCAGACGGCTGCGGCGGAGGAGAGTAGAGCCGGGCGACAACTCGGCTGCGGTTCAACAAGCGCTCTCAACCTGTTCTACCTTCTTGAAAGGAGCGCTTGACCTTCCGGTGGCTGGAACCGTCAGGCTCATTGCTAACTTCCGGAGGTCGTTCTCCGGAGGTCGTCCAATGGCGGACCGAACCATGAATGTCGAAAGGCAGCTACTGGCCCTGTTAGAGAGGCATATCGGCAAGGCAGATCAGATGTCGCGGAACACTTGCTGCGGGCGCTGGAGGCGCTGGATTAAAGCCCTGCCCTTTCGGAGTTACCGCGCGGCCAGCATGTTCTGGCCGAAGCCTATTATGAACTCGTTCGTCGATAGCATTGAACGTGCCTTGATTGACCGGCAAGCCACCGCCTTCGTGGGCTGATCGAGTTCGCCTTGACGGGCGTACATGGCGAACTAGTTCCCCTCGCAATCGCCGGTGGCAGCGGCGGCGGGAGGGATGATTGTGATGATGATGGACGGTTCAATGTGGATGATGGGCGGCATGGCGCTCATTTGGGTCCTGGTGCTTGTCACCCTCGTGCTCGCGATCGCGGCGCTGGTCAAATATTTGCGAACCTGACGGCATAGGCAGTCGGGGTCAAAAGAGCAAAAAGGGCGGAAAGTTGTAGTCGTCATCGGAAGCAGCAGCGTCATCGGGTCGGCGTCGGAACTGGTCCGGCCCCTCGGCTCTTAACGTCTGTCGCCTTCGGCCCTCTCAGGAGTGGCAAATCGCCGGCTATGAGGTCTGGATGGCGAAGCGCAAAGACACGGTTATTGTTACCGGCAGCACCGGCTTCATCGGCTCGGCTCTGGTCAACAGCTTCGCCGACCGGTTTGCTCTCGTCGGCCTCGACCGGGCGGCGACGCGTCAGCCGCCGCCGGCCGCGGAGTGCGTCTGCATCGACCTGACATCGGAGGACGCCGTGGCAGCCGGCTTGGCGCGCGTGCGGACGGCCTATGGCGCCCGCCTCGCCTCGGTGATCCATCTTGCGGCCTATTTCGATCTCACAGGCGAACGGAACCCGCTCTACGAAAAGATTACGGTTGGCGGCACCGAGAAGCTCCTGCGCGCTCTGAAACAATTTGAGGTCGAGCAGTTTGTCTTCATGAGTTCGATGCTGGCGCACAAGGGTGGCCGACCGGGCGACATCATCGATGAGGATTGGCCGCTCGAATCGAACCTACCCTACCGCACCTCGAAGATCGAGACCGAGCGCCTGATCCATGAGCAGCACGGGCCTATCCCTGTCGTCTATGCCAGGCCGGCCGGCGTCTATGATGATCTCGGCCGTAACGCATTCCTCGCCAATCAGATTGCGCGTATCTACGAAGAGGATCCGACCGGGCATGTATATCCGGGTGACCTGCGCACCGGGCAGTCGTTCCTGCATCTGGAAGACCTCACCGAGGCGGTGGCGCGCCTTATAGATCGGCGCAAGAAACTTCCCACGGAGCTGGCGCTGCTTCTCGGCGAGCCTGAGGTCATGGGCTACGGCGAACTTCAAGCCGAGATTGGTCGGTTGATCCGCGGCGAGAACTGGGAGACACGGGAGGTGCCGAAGGCGCTCGCCAAGGCGGGTGCCTGGGTCCAACAGGACGTGCTGGGCGAAGAATCATTCGTTCGTCCCTGGATGGTCGATATCGCCGACGACCACTACGCGATCGATATCAGCCGTGCCCGCAATGTCCTCGGCTGGCAGCCCCGGCATTCCCTGCGCGAGACGTTGCCGCGGATCGTCGACGCGCTCAAGGCAGATCCCGCCGGCTGGTATCGGGCCAACAAGCTCAACGCGGCCAAGGTGGCCGGCAGCGGAACAAAAGCGCGAGAGAAAGACAAGGCGTTCGAGGCCAAACACGACAAGATGAAACCCGGACACATGGCCGAGATGGCGGGGATGGGCCAGCAGATGCTGTGGGCTCATTTCCTGGTCATCACGCTTGGCGTGTGGCTCCTCACCAGCCCGCTTCAGTTCGCGCTGTTCGATCCGGCGGCGGCCGGCACTGTGCGTGACGTCACGCAAGAGCGTGGACTGTGGGAACCGGTGCTGCGCAACGCGCTCACCGGCTGGAGCGACATTGTCTCGGGCTTGCTGCTGATGCTGTTTGGCGGGCTCGCACTGTCGCCGCGTTTTTCCTGGGCGCAATGGGGCACGACGATCGCCGGCCTGTGGCTGCTGTTCGCGCCGCTGTTCTTCTGGACGCCGAGCGCCGCCGCCACCATGAACGACACGATCGTCGGCGCGCTGGCCATCGCTTTCTCGGTGCTCGTCCCGATGATGCCGGGCATGAGCCACGAAGGGATGATGGACGAGAGCACCGTTCCGCCTGGCTGGACCTACTCGCCGTCATCCTGGCTGCAGCGCCTGCCGATCATCGCGCTCGGTTTCTTCGGTTTCCTCATCGCCCGCTATCTCACTGCCTACCAGCTCGGCCATGTGGGTGCTGTCTGGGAGCCATTCTTCCTCGGCGGAGACGGCAGGAACGGCACGGAATTCATCATCACATCCGACGTTTCTCGAGCCTGGCCAGTCGCTGATGCCGGGCTTGGCGCCGTGGCCTATATGATCGAAACCCTGATGGGCGCGATGGGCACGGCGACCCGCTGGCGCACCATGCCCTGGATGGTGACCTTCTTCTTCATCCTGGTGGTGCCGCTCGGCGGCGTCTCGATCTTCTTCATCATCATCCAGCCGATCATGACCGGCACCTATTGCACACTGTGCTTCATCGCGGCGGCGGCCATGCTGGTCATGATCCCGCTGACGCTGGACGAGGTGGTCGCCATGGGCCAGTACATGCTGCGCAGCGTGCGGACAGACCGTCCGTTCTGGCGCACCTTTTTCCAAGGCGGGCCGGAGCCGAACGGCGAGGCGGACAAGAACGATCCCGGCTTTTCCGCCGCGCTTGCCGCACAGTCCGCCGCAGCCATTCGCGGTGTCACGTTTCCATGGACGCTGGTCGCATGCTGTTTCGTCGGCGGTTGGCTGATGGTCTCGCGGCTGGTCTTCGGCACGGCCGGCGCCATTGCAAACAGCGATCACCTCTCGGGCGCCATGATCATCACGATCGCGGTCTGCGCCATGGCCGAGGTGGCACGGCCATTGCGTTTCCTCAACCTGCCGTTCGGGTTATGGCTGATCGCAGCGCCCTGGCTGCTCGACGGCGCGACCAGAGGTTCGACATTGAACAATGCCGTCGCAGGGCTAGTTGTGATCGGCCTCAGCCTGCCTCGGGGGCGCCGAAGCAAGGAGCACTACGGCTCATGGGACCGCTATGTCGCCTAGACGAAGCCTGGAACCGGCTTGGTCTTGCCGCTCAGTTGCGCGCCCAGCGTCAGGGCCTGCGGGAAATTCTGGACGATCGCCGCCATCAAGGTGGCGCTGCCGGGGCGAAGGGCAATTCCGGCAACGGCCGCGGCGGCGTAGACCCGTGTCGAAAACAGTCTTTTCCAGGCCGCCTCGTAGCGTCTGGCGGCAGCCTCGCGCCCTGGTCGGCCACTTGGCGCGTATGCGAGTTCGCAAGCCAGCAGCCAGCCGGACTGAAGCGCCATCGAGATGCCCTCGGCGATGACAGGATGAGACTCTCCGGCTGCATTGCCGACGCGAAAGATGTCCCCTTCGTAGCACGAGCGAATTCCCGGCCGGATCGGACCTGCGGCAAGCCACGGACCGTCGAGGAGAGCCGGTTCCAGGGCGTCCCGCACGCCCCGGCATGAATTCAGGAGATGCCGGGAGACCGCATCGGCGGCCGACACGTGGCTCCGTTGTTTGGGGCCATATTGTTTACGCAGCCGCGCGAGCATATCGCGCCGGATGCAGCACGAGATCGACAACCGGCCATGATCCGCCGAAACCATGCCGCCGTAGCCGCCGGGAAAGGCCAGCAGAGGCATCAAATCCGGCGCCAGCGACGACCCGGTGAAATGCGCCTTGAAGCCGAGCAGGTCCGACGGCCGATTGGCCTTTGCGAGCTGGCTGGGCAATGGTCCCGGTTCCCACGAGCCGTGTGCGGCGACAATCACCGGCGCTCGCAATATCGCCGCTTCATCCCCGGCCTGAATTCGCACCCTTTGCATCTCACCGTCCGGCTCGATGGCGACGGCGCGGCAGGGTTGAAAGATTTCGACACCCGCCGATCGCGCCGCTTGCAAAAGCAGAGAGTCGAGAATGTCCCGGCCGAGCGCCCGGCCGAAGCTGTCTTTCCCACGAGGCCCAGCTCCTGCACGTGGCATTGCCGCCTCGACGCAGGTCTCGCCGGAAAACAGGCCGACGCGGCGGATATCGGGGCCCGCCTTGGCACGCCAGGCATCGCCGATCTCCAGCCGGTCGAGAAGCGCAAGATTGCTTGCCGAGATGTATTCGCCGCAGACCTTGCGGCGCGGAAATGCGGTCTTTTCCACAATTGCCACGGCCCATCCGCGCCGGGCCAGCGTGAGCGCGACGGAGGTGCCCGCCGGGCCGGCACCAATGACGATCGCGTCATGGGTCGACAATCGCGTCATGGCTCGACTCTGGCACTGGCGCCGACGAAGATGTGGGAGAACAGGCCGGCGCGCCGCTCCTCGACCGGTTTGCCGTTGGCCGCAAGCCAGAGACGGGAAAGCTCGCTGCCGCGAAAGCCGGCACGCACGCTTTGCGCCGCGTCGTTTCGTGTGACGTCGTTGGCGCCGATTGCCGGCAGAAGACGGGTCGCGGCCAGCGGCAGTTTCGCCCGCAGCGGCTCTGTCGCGATGAGCAACGGGGCTTTCGGCCTGATCAGCGAAAACAGACGCACGAGCTGCGCATCGTCGAGGTGATGCAGGAACAGATTGACGGTGACGGCGTCGAACGGCGCACCCTCGATCTTTCCTGCCCAGTCGAAGACATCGGCGGTGACGCCTTCGGCCTTCCATCCCAGCCTGTCAAAATCACCGCGCAATTGCGCGGTGACGAGGTCGACGCGGTCGAGCATTACCAGTTCGACCCCGGGCCAATGCCTGGCCATGCGCCGCGCCACCGCCAGCATGAAGGAGCCATCGCCGGCGCCGATCTCCAGAATGCGGCGTGGCGGTTTTGGCACAAACCTCCTGAGCAACGACGTCATGATCGGCACCTGAAACATCAGCATATTGATGCGCCGAAGGTCGCGGCGCGCGGCCAGCGCTCGCGAATCGTCGGCCGCAAGTCCGTCGAGGATTTCCGGCGCAAGCTGCCGGTGCTCCAGGCCGCTCATGACACCGTTCGAAAGAGCATTGTTTCGGCCGTCAGCCCGGGTCCGAACGACATGCCGCAACCGAGCAGGCCGGGTCGCGCCTTCAGCATCTCCTTCATCACGAACATGACGGTCGCCGACGACATGTTGCCGTACTGGCGCAACACCGCGCGCGATGGTTCCAGCGCGGTGGGCTCCAGTTCCAGGGCCCTTTCGACGGCGTCGAGCACCGAACGCCCACCCGGATGCACGGCCCAAAGGTCGATGTCCTTCGCCGATCGGCCGCCGAGGATGGCGGCCTGGCTGTTCCGCAACGCCTCATGAATCGCTGCCGGCACCTGGCCGGAAAGAACCATTTCGAAGCCGTGGTCGCGAATATTCCAGCGCATCAGATCCCGCCGCTCCCTCGCCACCAGACAGTGAAAGCTATCGAGCTCGATGCCGGCCGGCTCGGCGGTGACGAGCGTGGCCGCGCAGCCGTCGCCCCAGAGGCAGAACGACAGCAGTTTTTCCAGTTCGGTGGTTTCGCGCAGATGCATCGTGCAGAGCTCGATATTGACCAGCAGGACCTTGGCCTGCTGGTCGGAGCGGACGATGTGGCGGGCCAGCTTGAGGCCGTTGATCGCCGCGTAGCACCCCATGAACCCGATCATCGTGCGTTCGACACTATCGGGCAGCCCGCAACGCGCGATCAGCTCCAGATCGATGCCCGGCGCCGAAAAGCCGGTGCAGGTGGTGACGATCAAATGGGTGATGCGGGAAGCGTCATCGCCAAGCTGCAATCCGTCGATGCCCTTTTGTGCCAGAACAGGTGCAGCATCGTCGAACATCGCCATTCTCATGGCCGTTCCGGGAAACGCGCCCCGGATGAAGGTCCCGGCCAGGTCGGCAGTTGGTCCTTCTGGGTCGGACGCCGGCGCAAAGCAGGAATAGCGGTGCTCGATGCCGGCAAGATCGGCCATGCGTTCGAAAATCCTCCGGCGATCGGCCGCGAGCATGGAGGCCGCGAAACGCAGGTAGAATTGATGAACCTCGTACTCCGGCACCGCTGTCGCGATCCGGTTGATATAGGCCTTGACGGGCATATTCTGTCTCCTCGGCGTCTGCACGGTGTTGCGTCGAGCCAGCGCCGGAGGGTCTTTGCTCATCGGCACCCGGTGTCGAACACCGGGTTTTGAGCACTGTTCGGTAAAAACGTTTCCGAGGACCGATTTCTTCCCGAAGGTTCAGTGTGTGCTGGCAGGCAAACGGTTGGAGCGGGCGGGCGGTTGCGTCCAAAATCGCCACATCATGTTGACCTTCCATCTACTGGAAGGTCTATTTCCTCCAATAAAGGAGATTTCCGCCATGAACATCGGCGTCGCATCCGAAAAATCCGGCCTGCCGGCCAAGACGATCCGTTACTACGAGGATATCGGGCTCTTGCACCCGGCCCGGACGGACAATGGCTATCGCGATTACTCGACGGCCGATATTCACCGGCTGCGCTTCCTGCAGCGCTCGCGAAGCCTGGGGTTTTCGGTCGACGAATGCCGCCAGCTGCTGTCGTTGTACCAGGACAGGGAACGTGACAGCGCCGACGTGAAGGCGATCGCGAAAGCCAAGCTGGTCGAGATCGACAGGAAGATCGCCGAACTGGTCGGATTGCGCGGCTTGCTTCACCAATTGGTCAGTCACTGCCACGGCGACGAGCGGCCGGATTGCCCGATCATCGACGAGCTGGCAGGACAAGGCGTCGCCCAGTGAGGTGGATTGAAAATCGGAGCGGCTGACGTGCAAACTTCGCTGTCATGCCGGCTTGTGCTGCCGCACGACCTTCCATTCATGCCAGATCAGCACCATGACGACAGCATCGAATACGGTCAGGACAAGCAGGCCGAACGAATGGGTGTAGGAGTAGCGGTAGACTTGGTAGATCATAAATGCGCCCAGCGCCGCAAGCGATGCCGGATACGACCACAGCTTGCCTCTCAAAAGCCCGACAACGAGCAGCAGTTTTATCAGGCCGTGGCTAAGCAGGTAGAAGGCATAAAACTCCTTGCTGGCGACGGAAAAGTGGCTTGCCATCTGCGACAGATAGCCAGCTATGAAATCGTTCGGATCTTCGATCAATTCCTCTTGGGTGAATGTATTGACCCAGGAGGCAATGGCGTCGGTGGTGACGACATAAAGCAGTATCCCGCCGACGCATTCGATCAGAGCATGCAAACCCTTGAGCCAGACGCTGAGTTCGAAAATCTGATGGATGCGGCGTTCATCGATGGGCTTCAAAATCCACCTCACGTTCAATCACGGAAACCGAAGACAAATGGATGCAGCTTTAACCCACTGGATCAACACCGCGGCCGGCATTAATCCCTCTCTTGATAGAGTAATGATCGCCCTATCACAAATCGGCGTTCCGCTGATGGTGCTGGCTGTCGCTCTGCAATGGTGGGCCAAAGTCGACCGTTTTCATGTGCGTCATGCGGCCTTGTCCGCGGGCCTGGCTTTCCTGCTTGGCCTTGCGATCAATCAGTTCATTTTGCTGTTCGTCCACCGGCTGCGGCCCTACGATGCCGGCGTGACGCATCTGCTGATTGCGCCCAGCGCCGACTGGTCGTTTCCCTCCGACCACGCGACAGCGAGCTTTGCGGTTGTTGCGGCTTTTGCAATGCAAGGTCTGCCGCGCCGGACGCTGGCCCTCTCCATCATGGCATTGCTGATCTGCTGGTCGAGAATTTATATCGGCACCCACTATCTCACCGACGTGATAGGGGGTGCCATCACTGGCGTCTTAGGTGCCGTTGTGGTCCGATTGGCCTATCGCGAGAACTCCCGACTGGACAGTCTGGTCACAAGAATTCTCTAGCTCCTCATGTGCCAACGATGAGACGAGCAGCTATCATAGCGGTCCTGTCGCTTGCCTGCGCCTCTGTCGTGCTCGCCGCCGCCCATTCGGGTCGTGATGCGGTCATCCAGGCTCGCCAGGCCTCGATGAAGGAAATGGCCGCGGCGGCAAAGGCGATCGCCGGGATGTTCGACGGCAAGCAGGCGTACGACGCCGCAGCCTTCAAGGCGGCGGCCGAGACCATCCGCGCCCGCACCGGCCCTGCCCTGATTGCCGAATTCCCCAGCGCGACATTGGGCGCGCCTTCAGGCGCCAGGCCGGATATCGACCCCGCCCGCGCGGAGTTCGATGAGCTGGCTCGCCACATCGGGACGCTGGCCAGCGCCTTGGCCTCCGACGCCGAGCGGGCGCCGCCGCGCATCACCGACGACATGAGAATGGGTTCCGGCCTGGCGATGGGCGGTGGCAGCCTGCTTGGCAAGCGACCATCCCTCGCGGAAGCCGATCCCACTAAATTGCCGGCGGAGCACCTCCTGCATCTCATCTTGCAGGATTGCTCGAGCTGCCATTCGAAGTTCAGGCAAAAGGTCGAGTGATAGCGTCAGCTTCGCTGCAGCTGACCCGCCACGAAATTGCGCCAGCCGCCGAAATGCGAAATCTCCTTTGCATCGGTGAGGCCGGCACTTTCGACGAGGAAGCCTTTCGGCGAAGTTCCGTCATCGAGCAGAAGCGTGCCGATGCCGAGCGGCGGCGGGATCGCGGCAACAAAACGGCCGAAGGCTTGTGGCGAGAGCCGCCAGACTTCAACCTCGATCGCTGCGCCCTTGCCGTTGCAGATCCGTTCGAGCCCCGGTCGCGGCACCGACTGGCCGGCGAGCGCATAAAGCCGATAGAGCGGCGCCGTTCTTGCAGCCCGGGCGAACATTGCGCCGAGCTGCTGCAGCTGGCCGTTCAGCGCCATCCCCGACAGATGCGCGCCGACCACCGCCAGCTCGATCGTGCCCTCGTCCACGTCGACGCGAACATCGCCACGCGGCAGCGGCCAGCCTGTAGCGCCCAGCGCAAGGCCGCTTGCCGCATGGACATCGCGCGCAAGCGACGCCGGCAGATGGTCCTTGCCCGCCGCGGCAAGCAAGGTGACGCTCATCGGCAGACCGTCGCTGCGGGTTCCGCTCGGCACGGCAATGCCGCACATGTCGAGCAGATTGACGAAGTTGGTGTAGGTGCCGAGCCGGCTGTTGGTGACGATCGGATCGGCCAGCACCGCTTCGACTGTGTAGTGCGTCGGCGCGGTCGGCACGCAGAATAGGTCGACCGAGGCGATGACCGGCGCAAGCCTGGCCTTATAGCCTTGCAGGGCATAGAGCCCGTTGAAAGCGTCCGCGGCGGAAAGTTTTCGCGCACCGCCGATGATCTGCCGCGTCACCGGATGCATGGCGGCCTCGTTGGCATCCATGAAGTCCCTGATCGCGGCGTAACGCTCGGCTACCCAGGCGCCTTCGTAAAGCAGGTTGGCGGTGGCGTAGAAATCGGCGAACGGGATTTCCACCAGCTGGCAGCCCAGCGTCTCCAGCGAGGCAAGGGCGGCCTCGAAACCCGCCTGCATCGCCTCGTCGCCGAAGAAGGTCCAGTCGGTCCTGGCCGGCACGCCGACAGTCAGCACCGGCGGGCGCGCGGCAAGGCCCTGGACGCCGGGGTCACGCGAATAGGGGTTGGCGTCGTCCTTTGCCGCCGCCGCCTCGAACACGCGGTAGGCGTCATCGACGGTGAGCGCGAAGACCGAGATGCAGTCGAGCGTGCGGCAGGCCGGCACGACGCCGGCGGCTGATAGCGCGCCGACGCTCGGCTTCAGCCCGACGATGTTGTTGAGGCCAGCGGGTATGCGCCCCGAACCGGCGGTGTCGGTGCCGAGCGCGAAGGAGACGATGCCGCGCGCCGTCGCCACGGCCGAGCCGCACGAGGAACCGCCCGGCACCAGTTTCGGGTCGATCGCATTCCTCGGGATTGGATAGGGCGTGCGAACGCCGACCAGGCCGGTGGCGAACTGGTCGAGATTGGTCTTGCCGACAACCAGCGCGCCGGCGGCCTTGAGCCGCGCGACGACGGTGGCGTCTTTCGCCGGCAAGTAGGCATATTCCGCACAAGCCGCCGTGGTCGGCATGCCGGCGACGTCGATGTTGTCCTTGACCGCGAATGGCACGCCCCACAGCGGCTTTGCCGCGGGATCGAACGGGCCGAGCTTTTCCGCCTCGGCAAGCAACGCCGCCCTGCTCGCCAGATGGATGAAGATGCCGGGGTCATCGGCCGCCGCGAGCCGCGCATGGACCATATCGATCACCTCGCCAATGCCGACGCCGGCCTGATAGGCGGCGTGCAAGCTCGCTATATCGAAGCGGATGTCGCTCATTTGGCCTCGTCCAGAATGACTACCGGCAGGTTCCACTGGATGAGCACCACGCAGCCATCCTTCGTCCACACCGAATGCTCGGTTCCAACCGGGTTCAGGATCACGCTGCCCGCGGCATGATCGCCGTTCTCGTCGCTCTGCGTGCCTTCCAGCACGATGATCGTCTCCAGCCCGGCATGGCGATGACGCGGCACGCTGGCGCCAGCCCGGTAATTCAGGATGGCGACCGACGGTTCCGTCGGTCCGCCCTTGAGCAGCCAATGCGCCGTAATGCCATCGCGGAAAGGCTCGAACGGCAGATCGCGCCAGCCACCATTGAGGAGGCCGGCAAAGGCAAGGTTAGGCATTGGCAATCCCCTCGAGCACCTGGTCTGTCGTCGCCGTCCAGCCGACGATCGCGCCCTGTGCCCTGATCATCGCCAGGGCGGCCGCCTTGAACTCGGCAAAATAGCTCTCGGTAGCATCCTCGGCCAGCAGGCATTCATAGCCGCGGTCGTTGGCCTCGCGCATCGTCGTCTGCACGCAGACCTCCGTCGTCACTCCGGCAAAGACCAGTTGCTGTGCGCCGAGCCGCTTCAGGTCATCGCCGAAGCTGGTGGCATAGAACGCGCCCTTGCCCGGCTTTTCGATGACGATCTCGCCAGGCAGTGGCGCAAGTTCATCGAGGATCGCCGTTCCCGGCTCGCCGACGATCAGCACGCGACCCATCGGCCCGACATCGCCGATCCGGATCGACGGATTGCCGCGATTGCGCTTGGCCGGCGGCAGATCCGAAAGGTCTGCCTTGTGGCACTCCATCGTGTGGATCACCGGCAGGCCGGCGGTGCGAAACCCCTCGATCAGCCTCTTCACCGTCGGCACGATCGCCGTGACTCGGCTGACGTCATTGCCGAGGCTGGCGCCGAAGCCGCCGGGTTCGGCGAAGTCGCGCTGCATGTCGATGACGACCAGCGCCATCGCCTCAGGCTTGAAGGCGAACGGAAACGGCAGCGCCTCGATCTCCGCCATCAGTGATGTCCCGCCATGTGCTCGCCGATCGTCTGCACGCTCGCCTGCGCGATCGGCGTCTCGTAGACCAGCGCGCCGTCCGACATGACGAAGATGCGGTCCGAGAGCTCGAGCAGCTCATCAAGGTCCTCCGACATAAGGAGCACCGCGGCGCCGGCATTGCGCGCCTTCATGATGCGGGCGCGTATTTCGGCGACGGCGGAGAAGTCGAGACCGAAGCAGGGGTTCGACACGATGAGCAAATCGACCTCGCCGGTCAGTTCCCGCGCCAGCACCGCGCGCTGCACATTGCCGCCCGAGAGCGACGAAATCGGCGAAGCGAGCGAGGCCGTCTTGACCTTGAACTGTTCGACCAGACGGGCCGCGTAGTCCCTGATCGCGCTCATCCTGATCCAGCTGACCGGCTTGCCGGCCTCGTTGAGGTCGAAGGTCCGGAAGGCCATGTTTTCCGCCACCGTCATCTTCGGCGCGCAGGCATTGCGCAACGGCTCCTCCGGAATGAAGCGGACATTGAGCGTGCGCGCCTCGCTGCGGCTGGCACCATAGGGCGAGCCTTTCACCAGAATGTCGCCGCAATTGCGCGCCCGCTGTCCGGCAAGGACTTCGAGAAACTCCTTCTGGCCGTTGCCGGAGATGCCGGCAACGCCGACGATCTCGCCGGACTTCACATCGAACTCGCCGATGTCGATGGTTTTCAAGCCGGTGCGGTCGGGCGCCTTTAGCGACTTTACCGTCAGCACCTGTCTGGCGCCGGCCGGCACCGGGGCGCGGCTGTCGAGTGCGGCGATCGGTTGGTCGCCGATCATCATCGCCGCCATCTGCTTGTGGGAAAGTTCGGAGACCTTTCCGGTTCCGGTCAGCCTGCCCTTGCGCAGCACGGTGATATCGTCGGCAAAGGCCGTCACCTCGTGGAATTTATGCGAGATCATCAGCACGGTGAGGTCGCCGGTCCTGGTCATGTCGCGCACCAGGCCAAGCACTTCGTGTGCCTCGCCGGGAGTGAGCACCGAAGTCGGCTCGTCGAGCACCAGGAAACTGCGGCCGAGATAGAGCTGCTTGATGATTTCGAGCTTCTGCTTCTCGCCGGCCGCAAGTTCCGCCACCTTGACGTCGAGCGGCAGCTTGAACGGCATACGCTGCATGAATTGCGCAAGTGCGGCGCGCTCCTTGCGCCAGTCGATGACGCCGGGCACCTTCTCGCGCGAAATGACCAGGTTCTCCGCGCCGGTCAGCGACGGGACGAGCGTGAAATGCTGGTAGACCATGCCGAGCCCCAATGCCGAGGCATCCTTCGGACTGGCGATCGCGACCTCGCGGCTATCAACCAGCATGTCGCCGGCGGTCGGATGGTAAAAACCCATCATGCATTTGACCAGCGTCGATTTGCCGGCGCCGTTTTCGCCGAGCAGCGCATGGAACGATCCCGCCGGCACCTTGATCGAGACGTCGTCCAGCGCGGTGAAGGCGCCGAAGCGCATGGTCATGCCGATGGTCTCGACGCCGACGGCTTTCTTACCGATGCTTCCGCTCAAGATCGTGTCCTCACGGCAGCTGCGCGACGAAGGATGCCGAGTTCGACACCACGCCGAACACCCCGCCCTGCATCTTGATCATCTTGATCGCCGCGAGATGGTTGCCGTAGTCGGTTGCGCCGCAGCAATCCTCCAGCATCACGCATTCGAAGCCGCGATCGTTGGCCTCGCGCATCGTCGTGTGGACGCAGACATCGGTGGTGATGCCGGTCAGCACGATGTTTTCGATGCCGCGCTGGCGCAGGATCAGCTCGAGGTCGGTGGCGCAGAACGAGCCCTTGCCCGGCTTGTCGATGATCGGCTCGCCAGCCGCCGGATAGAGGTCGGGGATGATGTCCCAGCCGGGTTCGCCGCGCACCAGGATGCGCCCGCAAGGCCCGGGGTCGCCGATGCCGGCATTGATGCGGCGCGAGCGCCAGCGCTTGTTGGCCGGCAGGTCGGCGAGATCGGGCCGATGGCCCTCGCGCGTGTGGATGATGGTGTAACCCTTGGCCCGCATGGCTGAGAGCACCGACTTGATCGGCTCGATCGGCGCCCGCACCAGCGAAAGATCGTAGCCCATATGATCGACATAGCCGCCCGGCCCGCAGAAATCGGTCTGCATGTCGATGATGATCAATGCCGTATTGTCCGGCCGCAGCTCGCCATTATAGGGCCATGGATAGGGGTCGGCATCGATGTAGCGCTGGGTGATCTCGGCTCTGGCGTTCATCGAAAAAACTCCAGTCATTTGGTGATCGACAACTCGCCCGGCGCGCCGGCAAGCGAGCGGTTCGGCGACGAGGTGGCGATCATGATGATGAGCGTGAGGATGTAAGGTGCGGCGTAGAAGAGATAGTAGCCCTGCGTCACCCCGACCGACTGCAACGCCGGGCCCAGCGCGCCGGCGCCGCCGAACAATAGTGCCGCGGCAAAGCAGCCGAGCGGATTCCAGCGCGCGAAGATAACCAGCGCCACCGCCATCAGGCCCTGCCCCGACGAGATGCGTTCGGTCCAGCTGCCGGGGTAATAAAGCGACAGATAGGCGCCGCCGATGCCGGCGAGCGCACCGCCGACACCTGTCGCAAGCAGGCGCACGGTGTTGGGATTGAGGCCCATGGCCCGCGCCGCATCGGAGCTGTCGCCGACGACGCGCACGATCAGGCCGGCGCGCGTATTGCGGAAGGCCCACCACAGGAACAGCGCAAGTGCGGCCCCGATCAGGAACAGCACATTGACGTTGAGCGCCGCCTGCACCTGCGGGATATCCGACCAGCCACCGAAGGCGATGGCCGGCAGGTCTGGTGCCGAGGGCTGGATGAACGGCTTGCCGAAGAAGAAGGCGAGACCGGAGCCGAACAGCATCAGCGCGATGCCGATGGCGATGTCGTTAACCCCACGGAATTTGCAGATCCAGCCATGGAACAGGCCGAAGCAAAGACCGGCACCTGCGGCAGCCAGCAGGCCGAGCCATGGCGAGCCGGTCATCACTGCGACCGCATAGGCGGTCATTGCGCCGAAGACCAGCGTGCCTTCGAGGCCGAGATTGATGCGGCCTGAGCGCTCCGTAATGGCTTCGCCGAGCGAGACGAAGATGAACGGCGTCGAAACGCGGATGGCGCCGCCGAGGATGGCGAGCGGCACGCCCCACAGGCCGATCTCGGTCGCGTCCATCAGGAGCCCCTCTTCCACAGATCGGGATTGAAGACCTTGAAGCGGCCGTAAAAGGTTTCGCTGAACAGGATGACGACGAAGAGCATGCCTTGCAGCACCAGCACGGTGGCGTCGGGCAGGTCCATGCGGCGCTGGATCAGCCCGCCGGAAGCGCCAATACCGCCGAGCAGGAAAGCGACCGGGATGATGGCGAGCGGATTGTGGCGGGCGAGGAAGGCAACGAGGATGCCGGTATAGCCGTAGCCGGCGGCGAGCGAGGCGTTGGCGCTGCCTTGCACGGCGCCGACCTCCAGCATGCCGGCTAGCCCGGCAAAGCCGCCGGCGAGCCCGGTGAAGCCGACGATCAGCGGTCCGACGGCAAGTCCTTGTACCTGGGCTGCCCTGACATTGCCGCCGGCGATGCGAGCGGCAAACCCCCAGCGCGTCTTTTCGATCAGCAGCCAGGACAGGACGCAGGCGAGAATGCCGACGACCAGGCCCCAGTGCACGTCCATGCCTGGAATGTTGCCGATGCGGTAGGCATCCGCCAGCGGCTCGGTCGAGGGTTTGTTGAGCGAGGCCGGATCGCGCAGCGGCCCTTCGACCAGATGGTTCATCAGCGCGATGGCGATATAGGCCAACAGCAGGCTGGAGATGGTTTCGTTGACGGCGCGGTAGTGGCGGAGTGCGCCGACGGCACCTATCCAGGTGCCGCCGGCGACCGCGCCCGCCACTCCCATCAGCAGGATGACCACAAAAGACGGCGCGCCATTCGCCGCGACGCCGATGGCGGCGGCGGCGACGCCGCCCAGCACGATCGCGCCTTCGCCGCCGATGACGACAAGGCCGAGCCGGGCCGGCAGCGCCACGCAGAGCGCTGCCAATAAAAGCGGTGCTGCGCGCGACAGCGAGTTCTGGATCGAGAACCACGAACCGAAGCCGCCGCGCCACATCGTCTCGTAGAGTTGCACCGGCGATTTGCCGACCAGCGCGATGAACAGGCTGAACAGCGCCATGCCGACGATCAGCGCCGCGAGCGGTATGACGAAGGCTTCCGCCCGCCGCGCCGCCCATTCGAGCGCCGCCGGATAATTCCTGGCGCCAAACAGCGCCGGTGCGCCCGCAGTGCCGACCGTGTCTGCCATGGCCCGTCTCCGCTCCGGTTCAGGCGGTCGAACCGACGACGCCCTCGACCAGGTAATCCATGCTTTCGAGCTCGAGCGCGGTCTCGGCGAAGGCCTGGCCTTCGGTCGCCACGACAACGCCCTTGTTGCTCTTCAGCGGACCCTTGATGACGGAAAACCCGCCTTTCATCATTTCGGCCAGCGTGCCGTCGAACTGCTTGCGGGCGGCATCGCCGACGGCGGGGCCGAGCGGGCTCATCTTGACGAAGCCGTCGGCCAGGCCGCCGCGCGTGAAATTGGGCAGTGGTGTGCCGGCCACCAGATCGTCGACGAACATCTTGTAGACCTTGGCCCAGTTCCATTCCGCGCCGGTCAGGTATTTTTCCGGCGCCAGCGGGCTCTGGTTGGCATGATAGCCGCAGACGAAGGCGCCACGCCCGGCCGCCGTCTCGACCACCACCTTGGGGCTGTCGACATGGCAGGTGATGACGTCGGCACCCTGGTCGACCAGCGCATTGGTGGCCTCGGCCTCCTTGACCGCTAGCGACCACTCGCCGGTGAAAATCACCTGGCAGGTGATGGTCGGGTCGACCGAGCGCGCGCCGAGCAGGAAGGAATTGATGTTGAGCAGCACCTGCGGGATCGGCTTTGCCGCGACGAAGCCGAGCTTCTTGGTTTTGCTGGTGTGACCGGCGACGACGCCGTTCAGATACTGGCCCATGCCGATATAGCCGAAATAGGAACCGGCATTCATTGGATGCTTGTCCTTGTTCCACATGCCGCCGCAATGGCGGAACTGCACGTCGGGGAATTTCGCGCACATGGCGAGCATGTGCGGATCGAAATAGCCGAACGAGGTCGGGAAGATCAGCGACGCGCCGTCGAGGTTGATCATCGATTCCATCGTCTTCTGCACGTCGACCGTCTCCGGCACGTTCTCCTCCTCGACGACGGAAATGCCTTCGATCCCCTTCAGCGTGGCGGCGCCTTCGGCATGCGCCTGGTTGTAGCCGTAATCGTCCTTTGGCCCGACATAGATGAAGCCGACGGTGGCCGTCGCGGCGAAGGCCCTGCTGATCGGAAACGATGCGGACGCAAGGCCGAGCGCCGCTCCGGCGGCGGAGGTCTTGAGCAGGTCGCGGCGGCTAAGCATGAATCTCTCGAACATTGAATGCTCCCTCTGTGGGGCCTTTGGGGCCGGTTAACACCTCAATGAAAGAAGTGTATGCAATCAGCATGCCAGTTTCAGAAATGAGATTTATTCAGCAATATCAATGAGGGTGCCGATGTGGCCTGCACAAAGCCGGAGCAATTGCATACACTTTTTGCCTCCAAAATCGCCAATTTGACATGACGGCTAAAACATAGGCATACAGAGATGCGGAGGAATCGAAGCCGGTGAGTGGCTTACGGCTCTAGCGAAAAGACTGGACGGAGGAGACGTGTCGGGAAAGCGCAATTTGATCAGGTCGGGCACGACCGTCGATCAGATGGTGAGGGCGATCAGCGACCGGATCGTCACCGGTTTCCTGCGCCCGGGCGAAAAGCTCGACGAAGCCTCGCTCGCCGCCCGCTTCGACGTCTCACGCACGCCGATCAGGGAAGCGCTCAGCCGGCTCAGCGCCATGGGGCTGGTCGAAAGGCGGCCGAACCGCGGCGCCACCGTCGCCGTGGTGACGCAGGAGCACCTCGCCTCGATGTTCGAAAGCATGGCCGAGCTTGAAGCGATCTGCGCGCGGTTCTCGGCCGAGCGCATGACCGCTGGCGAGCGCCGCACGCTGGAGGCCGAGCATCAGGCCTCGGCGCGCTTGGTGCAGCTCGGTGCTGAAGAAGAGTATGAGCTTTTCAACACCGAATTCCACACCCGGCTCTATCGCGGCGCCCACAGCAAGCACATTTATGAACTGACCGTCATGACCCGCGGCCGCCTGGCGCCGTTCCGGCGCGCGCAATTCATGCTGCCCGGCCGGCTGGCCCAGTCATGGCAGGAGCATGACGCCATCGTCACCGCAATCATGCGCGGCGACAGTGCGGCGGCCGGAACAGCCGCCAAGGATCATGTCTCGATCGTCAGCGAGGCGAGCGCCGTCTTTGCCATCGGCGATCGCCCCAAAGGCAGGACCGAGCCGTTCCCGACATCGGCTTCCTAACCGTCAATCGACCAGCACGGCGACCACGGCAGCGCAGTCGCCGGCCTTGACCAGCCCCGGAAAATGCCGCGCCGCCAACAGACCGGACATTTTGGCCCGGATCTCCTGCGGAGCGCCGCCGGTGCGGCCTATGGAATGGATACGTGCCAGCACCTGGTTCTCTGCCACCGGCTCGCCGAGATCGATCATGGTTTCGATCATCCCGTCGTCCTCGGCGAACGAGAAGCAATCGCCGGACGGCATGTCGAGCCAGCGGGTTGGCTGCATCTCGACCGCGCCGGCGACGATGCCGGCATGGCGCAGCACATTGAGCACGCCGCGACGTGCGATCCGCACCGTTTCCGCGCGCGAAGTCCCGCCGCCGCCAAGCTCTGTGGTGATGAACAGCTTGCCCATCTCTTCGGCGGCAGTGTCGAACATGCCGACCGCGTCGATCTCCAGCATTTTCATCGACCATGGTGCGGAGAAGGCTTCAACCGCAGCGAAACCCTTCGCTTCCAGCACCTTGTCGGGCCGGATGTGGGCGGCGCAGAACGGCACGAAGTCGAGCGTCTTGCCGCCGGAGTGGAAGTCGAGCGCGATGTCTGTACGGGGCAGAAGCTCGCGCTGGAAATAATCAGCGATCTTCTCGGTCACCGTGCCGTCGGGCCGGCCGGGAAAGCTGCGGTTGAGATTGCCCTTGTCGATCGGCGAGGTGCGCGTGCCGGCGCGGAACGCCGGATAGTTCATCGCCGGCACGATGATGATCGTGCCGCTGACTTGCTTCGGGTCGAGCGTACGGGCGAGGTCATAGAGCGCCAGCGGCCCCTCGTACTCGTCGCCATGATTGCCGCCGGTGAGCAATGCGCTCGGCCCCTTGCCGTTGCGGATGACGCAGATCGGGATCATCACCGACCCCCAGGCGGAATCGTCGCGGCTGTAAGGCAGGCGCAGGAAACCGTGCTGCACGCCGTCGCGCTCGAAATCGACGGTCGGCGTGATCGGTGACGGGCGAAGGCTGGACATCGGACTCAATTCTTCACCACCAGTTTGCGCGGCACATTCGCCAGGCACTCGACGCCCGTCTCGGTGATCAGGATGGATTCGGTGATTTCCAGCCCCATCGTCTCAAGCCACAAGCCGGTCATGAAATGGAAGGTCATACCGGGCTTCAACTCGGTGCGGTCGCCTGGACGCAGGCTCATCGTGCGCTCGCCCCAGTCAGGCGGATAGGAAAGCCCGATCGGGTACCCGGTGCGGTTGTCCTTGACGATGCCGTACCGCTTCAGCACCGCGAAGAAGGCGTTGGCGATGTCCTCGCATGTGTTGCCGGGCTTGGCGGCGGCAAGTCCCGCCTCCATGCCTTCCAGCGTCGCCTTTTCTGCATCGAGGAATTCCGGCGTCGGTTTACCAAGGAACACGGTCCGCGACAGCGGGCAGTGATAGCGGTTGTAGCAGCCGGCGATCTCGAAGAAGGTGCCCTCGCCGGATTTCATCGGCCGGTCGTCCCAGGTCAGATGCGGCGCCGATGCGTCGGCGCCTGACGGCAGCAGCGGCACGATCGCCGGATAGTCGCCGCCGATGCCGTCGACGCCGCGCGTGCCGGCATCGTAGATCTCGGCGACCAGGTCGCATTTGCGCATGCCGACCTCGATCTTATCGACGATGCGCTGGTGCATCGCTTCGACGATGCGGGCGGCCTTGCGCATGTAGTCGATTTCGGTCGGGCTCTTCACCGCGCGCTGCCAGTTGACGAGTGCCGTGGCGTCGACGAAGCGGGCATTGGGTAAGTGCTTCTGCAGCGCTGCGAAGGCAGCGGCCGAGAACCAGTAATTGTCCATCTCGACGCCGATGCTGAGCTTGCCCCAGCCGCGATCGGAGAGCACGCTGGACAGAAAATCCATCGGATGGCGCTCGGTCGACTGCACATAGTGGTCGGCATAGCCGATGATGTTGTCGTGCGCGAGATAGGCGGTGCGCTTGGCGCCGTTGGCGTCCTGGCCGCGCCCGTACCACACCGGCTCGCCCGACGGCGGCACGATGACAGCCTGGTGCACGTAGAACGACCAGCCGTCGTAGCCGGTCAGCCAGGCCATGTTGGACGGATCGCTGACGATCAATAGATCGACGCCCTTGGCCTCCATGACCTTCCGCGTTTTGGCGAGGCGCTCCGCATATTCGCCGCGCGAGAATTTCAAATTGGGCTGCATTGTTCTTGGTCCTCGTTTGTTGGGCCTTGCGGCCAGCATCAGCTTTCGAAAATCGTACCGGTCTTGGCTGCACGCGCACGGTCGCGGGCGAGCGTGGCGATCGCCGTGTCCTGCACGCCGGTGCCGGTCAGGTCGGCAATGGTGATGTCGCTGTCCGAGCGCCGGCCATGCCTTTCGCCGGCGATGATGTGGCCAAGCTCGGTGATTTCGGCATCGGACGCCATCACGCCCGCCGCGATAGCATGGTGCAGTTCGCCCAGCCGGCGCGTCTGTTTGGCGCTATCGGCGACGTAGAGATCGGCCATGCGCAGGATCGCCGGCGCGATCTCGTTCTTGTGCTCGGCATCCGAGCCCATGGCAGTGATATGCTGGCCGGCGGAGACGAAGCCGGCCTTGATCAGCGGCTCGGTCGACGGCGTCGTGGTGACGATGATGTCGGCATCGGCCGCAGCCTTTGCCGCGTCGGGCTCGGCGTGAACGGCGATGCCCAGTCTTTCGGACAATGCGTCGGCCGCGGCCTCGGCCTTGGCGGCATCCCTTGCCCAGATGCGAGCCTCGGTGATTGGCCGCACCAGCATCAGCGCCTCGAGCTGCAGTCCGGCCTGAACACCGGCGCCGAAGATCGCGGCAACGGAGGAGTCCGGCCGCGACAGATGTTTGGCGGCGACCGCACCGGCGGCGGCCGTGCGGATGTCGGTGAGATAGCCATTGTCGAGCAGCAGCGCTTCGACCAATCCGGTTTTCGCCGACAGCAGCACCATCATGCCGTTGACGCTGGGCAAGCCGAGCTTGGGATTATCGAAAAAGCCGGGGCTGATCTTGATCGCAAAACCGTCGATACCCGGTACATAGGCGGTCTTGACGTCGACCTCGCCGCGATGCTCTGGAATGTCCAGCCGCAGGATCGGCGGCATCGCCACCGGCAAGGTAGCGAGCGCCCGGAACGCGTTCTCGACGCAGGCGATGGCATCAAGATCGAGCTTCACGATCTCGCGCAATTCAGCTTCGGTGAGGATCGTCATCCGGCTCATGCTGCGCTCTCCGCAATTGCTTCGCCGCAGATGATCTTGCGGTGCAGTGTCATATCGATGTTGCGGCCGGACAGCACGAGCACCGTCGGGCCGCTCGCCCTGACCTTGCCGGCAAGCACGGCTGCGATGCCGACCGCGCCGGCGCCTTCGACGATCTCGCGC
The DNA here is from genome assembly GCF_040320505.1 of Mesorhizobium sp. M0678. NCBI lineage: Bacteria > Pseudomonadati > Pseudomonadota > Alphaproteobacteria > Hyphomicrobiales > Phyllobacteriaceae > Mesorhizobium > Mesorhizobium sp. M0678. The sequence continues at coordinate 135,457 of NZ_JAMYPT010000009.1, forward strand.
TCCTGTTCATAGGCATGGCGGATGCCGGTGGCGATCTCGCCCTCGCTGAGCAGGATCACATCGTCGAGCAGGTCGCGGCACATGGAAAAGGTCAGCCGGTTGTCGAGGCCTATGCCGCCGCCGAGGGAATCGGCCAGTGTCGGCAGTTCCTCGACCAAAACCGGATGTCCGGCGTCGAGGCTCGCCTTCATCGCCGCACCGCGCGCCATTGAAACGCCCATCACCTTCGTCGCCGGGCTGACGCCCTTCACGGCAGCAGCTACGCCAGCCGCCAGCCCACCGCCGGAAAGCGGCACCAGCACCAAGGCGGCGTCCGGAACCTGTTCGATGATCTCCAGCCCGAGCGTGCCTTGCCCGGCGACAATGGCAGGATGGTCGAAGGGCGGCAGCATGATCAGCCCCTCTTCCGCGACCAGCCGTTCGACCTCCCGCTGCGCATCGTCCTGGCTGTTGCCGACGATGCGGATCTCGGCGCCGAGCCGACGGATCTCGTCCAGCTTGTTCTGCGGCACCAGCCGCGACATGCAGATCGTCGCGTCGATACCTTGCAGTCGAGCGGCATAAGCCAGCGCCCGGCCGTGGTTGCCGGTCGAGGCAGCGACGACGCCGCGCGCCTTCTCCTCTTCTGTCAGCGAAGCGATAGCGTTCGAGGCACCGCGCAGCTTGAAGGCGCCGGTGGTCTGCCGGTGTTCGAGCTTGAGATAAACAGGAGCGTCCAAGTGCTGGGAAAGACTCCGGGAAGTGACGGTCGGCGTACGCTCGACCTTGTCTGCGATGCGCTCGCGCGCGGCGTGGATATCGGAGAGGCTTATCCTGGACGTGGTCATGGCTTATCAATCAGTTCAGCGGCAGCGTCATCAGACGGCCGAATTCAGGGCGCGGCTCGTCGTCGTCGCAAAGCCGCAGGCAATTCCAGGCTGTCGCCTGGTTGCTGGTGACGACAGGACGGCCGATGGCTTCTTCCATGCCGACAACTGCCGCCGCGGACCGCAGTGCCGTGCAGGAGACAAACAGCGCGTCCGAGTGTTCGGCCGTCGCCTCGCGAGCCAGATCGACCAAGGATTTCGGCGCAATCCGCGCCATCTCGCGATCATCCTCGAAGCCGAGGCAAGTGAAGCTGACGATTTCGAAACCATGCTCGGTGAAATAGGCCGCCATCGGCCGGCTGGTCTCGACCGTATAGGGAGTGAGGATGCTGATCGTCCTGGCGCCCAGCGCCTTCAGGCCGCGCACCCCGGCCATCGGCGGCGTGACCACCGGCACGCCGGGCTTGGCGGCCTGCACCGCCGCCTCGATTTCGGCATCGCCGATCACGACGGAAGCCGAGGTGCAGGAATAGCAGATCGCATCGAGCGGCTCGTCGGGCAGGATCAGGGCCGCGCCCGCCGTCAGTGACTGCTGCATCTTGCGCAAATTGTCCGGCGTCGTCGGGTTGGCGTAGGGGATGCGCGCGACATAGACCCCGATGCGGTCGCTTGCCACCATGCGGTGAAAATCCGGTTCGCTCGTATGGTCGGTGGCAAGGATGATCAGGCCGACCCGCTTTTCCAGCGGACGCGCATCGAGCGCCGGCCGGGCCGGGCGCAGGCGGATTTCGGGTGCAGCGCTCATCGTTCGATCCGCCCATAACGGTGTTCCAGCCAGCGCAGCAGCACCACCGAGAACAGGCTGATGGCGAGGAAGAAGGCGCCGACCAAGGTGATCGGTTCGATATACCGATAATAGGTATTGGCGACGCTCTTGGCCTGGTTCATCAGTTCGAGCACGGTGATCGCCGACAGCAGCGGCGTCTCTTTGAACATGGCGATGAAATAATTGGCAAGCGCCGGGATCATCGGCGGGATCGCCTGCGGAATGATGATGTGCGTCCAGGTCTGGGTGGCGTTCAGATTGCAGGCCTTGGCCGCTTCCCACTGGCCGCGCGGAACATTATCGATGCCGGCGCGGTAGACCTCGGCCGTGTAAGTGCCGTAATGCAGCCCGAGACCGATGACGCCCGCGACAAGCGGCGGCAACAGGATGCCAAAATCCGGCAGCACGTAGAAGATGAAATAGAGCTGCACCAACAGCGGCGTGCCACGGATGAACTCGGCAAGGAAACCGACGGTGCGCGACAGAGCCCTGTTCGGCGACCGGCGCGCCAATGCGATGCCCAACCCAACGATGGCCGCCAGCACCGAGCCAAGCAGCGTCGCCAGGATGGTGATCTTCACCCCCTCGATCAGCGTCGGCAGGATCTGCCGGACAAAATCCCAATCCCATTCCATTATCAGGCCCGGTCCATCATACGCGCACCCCGTCGAGGCCACGAGCCATGCGGCGTTCCAGCGACCGCACGCCCCATGAGATGAGCAGCGCCAGGACGAAATAGATGACGAGGATGGTGCTGAACGGCACCAGAGTATTGCCGGTCTGCGAGCGCACCACCTGCGCCTGGAAGGTCAGGTCGGCGAGCGAGATTAGCGAAACGACGGCGGTGGCCTTGAGCAATTCAATGGCGTTGTTGCCGAAGGTTGGCAGCATCACCAGAAGCGCCTGCGGCAAGATGATATGGTGCATGGCTTGCCAGCGGCCGAGATTGAGGGCGGTGCAGGCCTCATATTGTTCGCGGCCGATAGACTTGATGGCGCCACGCACCACTTCCGCCGCATAGGCGCCGACATTGAGGCCCAGCGCCAGCACCCCGGCCTGCAGCGGCGTCAACGAAATGCCGGCAAAAGGCAGCACGAAATAAGCCCAGAACAGCTGCACGAAAATCGAGGTGCCGCGGAAGAACTCGATATAGGCGGTGGCCAGCGCGCGTAGCACGAAAAACCGCGACAGCCGCCCCAGCCCGGCAAGAAAGGCCATGACCAAGGCCAGCACCGACCCCATCAGCGTCAGCTCGATGGTGACAAGCGCTCCTTGCAATATCAGGCCGAAATAGCCGGACCATTGGGTCATTGGGTCGAAAGTTTCCGCGTTGAATGTCTAGCGACACGTTGGTTCCAGCGTCCTTCTCCCCGTTCACGGGGAGAAGATGCCGGCAGGCAGATGAGGGACAGCGCGAACCAACCGGAGTATGGCGCCGCCCCTCATCCGGCCCTTCGGGCCACCTTCTCCCCGTGAACGGGGAGAAGGAAGAACGCACCTACTTCGCCGAGCAGAGCTTGTCGCGGCTCGTCGACATTGCCGCCGCCGCCGAGAAGCCGTAAGGCTCGATGATCTTGGCGAACTCGCCGGACTTCTTCAGTTTCGCCAGCTCGACATCATAGGCGTCGCGCAGCGCTTCGTCGCCCTTCTTGAAGGCCGCGCCGTCGCAATAGACCGGCGCACCGACCACCGGCGCGATGACTTCGAGGTTCGGATCATTGGCTTTCTTGACCAGGTCGTTGATCGACAGCACGGGCAGCGAATAAGCATCGATGCGGCCGTCCTGCAGCATCTTCAGGCCGCTCTGGCCGTCCGGCACGACGATGACGCGCTCGCGCGGCACACCTGCGGTGAGCGCAAGCTTCTCTTCGGTGCCGCCACCCGGCGCGCCGATCGTGGCGCTCGCGTCCTTCGCGACGTCCTCGTAGCTCTTGAAGCCCTTCGGGTTGCCCTTCTTCACCAGCATCGCCTCGGCGTCGCACAGCACCGGTTCCGAATAGGCGACCGCAGCACAACGTTCCGGCTTCATGAACAGGCCGGCAGTGACGACGTCGAAACGGCCGGCCTGCAGGCCGGGAATCATGGCGCCATATTCCGAGATCGAGGCGACGATATCGTTGACGCCAAGGCGCTTGAAGATTTCACGGGCAACGTCAGGCGCCGCACCCGAAACCTTGCCGTCGGCAGCGACCGCCGTATAGGGCGGCTCGTTGGCGATGGCGACGCGGGCAAAGCCTTGCGCCTTGAGCTCTTCGAGCTTGCTGTCGTCGGCCGAGCCGGCCGTCGAGGCGGCCAGCACCGCAGTCAGCGCAATACCGGCGACGCCGGCCAAAATGGCAAATTTCTTCATTGTTCCCAACTCCTTGTTTGTCTGTCTTCTTGGCTTGCTTGAGGCGTCGCCGCCTCGCATGGCAGTCAGACCCGATGTCCGGCCGCAATGATCTTCTTCAGGAAACCTTGCGTACGCTCCTGTTTGGGATGGCGGAAAATCTCGTCGGGCTTGCCCTCCTCGACTATTCTGCCGCGATCGAAGAACAGCACCCGGTCGGCGAAGTCATGGGCGAAACCCATCTCGTGGGTGACCAGCAGCATGGTCATGTCGGTCTCGGCGGCGAGCTTGCGCATGACGTTGAGCACCTCGTCGACGAGCTCAGGGTCGAGCGCCGAGGTGACCTCGTCGAACAGCATGATTTTCGGCGACAGCGCCAGCGCCCGCGCAATCGCGACGCGCTGCTTCTGGCCGCCTGAAAGCTGCGCCGGCATCGCTTTGGCCTTGTCGACCATGCCGACCATGTCGAGCAGTTCCATCGCCCGCTTTTCGGCGGCGGCCCGCGGCACGCCTTTGGTCAGCATCGGTGCCAGCGTCACATTGTCGATGACGCATTTGTGCGGAAACAGATTGAACAGTTGGAAGACCATGCCGATCTTCTGGCGCATTTTTGCCAAATGCCGTTCATCGGCCGTCAGCAGCCGGCCGTTACGCTCCATGTGGTACAACTGTTCGCCGTCGACTTGGATGTGGCCGCTGTCGATACGCTCTAGCGTCATCAGGATGCGCAGGATCGTCGTCTTGCCCGAACCCGATGGACCGATCAGTGCCAGCTTCTCGCCGGGCATGACTTGCATCGAGAGGCCGTCCAGCACCTTGAAGGTGCCGAAGCTTTTTGAAATGCCGTCGATCTTGATGATGGGAGCCGACAATGAATTTCCCGTGCTGGAGAAGCTTGCCTTTAACGATGCGGATCGCGGCAAATCATGTCAATCAAGAAAATAATATCATGACAATATTTCGGATTCCGCACAATTTCGCGCCATTCGCCGTCTAGATCGCAAGCAGGAGATGCTCGGGATCGCCGAGCAGAAGCTTGGTGACAACGCCGAGACCGGCACGCAGTTCCCCCTCCGTGGTCGAGCCCAGCGAAATCCGTACGGCTGGATGCCAAGGCATCTGCGAAATGCGAAACGACGTGCCGGGCGCGATCGCCACGCCCTGCAGGCGGGCCTGGGAAACAAAGCTTTCCTCACCGCGGTCATCGGGCAGTTGCAGCCAGACATGCAGCCCGTCGCGATGAGCCCGATAGTCCACTCCGGCAAGCACCTCGGCGGCTATGTCCAGACGCCGCCGCAAAGCCAGGCGCTGCCATCGCACGAGTTCCATCGCGGTGCCGTCGGTCACCCATTTGGTGGCGATCTCGGCCACCAACGGCGTCGCCATCCAGTTCGAGACGAGATGGCGATTGGCGACCGCGGCGACATAACGATCGGGCGCCGCGAGATAGCCGATGCGCAGGCCCGGCACCACGATCTTGGTGAAGGAGGTGACGTAGAGCGTGCGCTCGGGGGCAAACGCCGCGACGGGCGGCGGCCGGTCCTCGACCAGCGGGCCGAGCACGTCGTTCTCGATGATGGCGATGTCGTGCCTGCGCGCCACCGTCGCGATCTGCTCGCGCCGGGCGGCATCCATTAGCGTTGCCGTCGGGTTAATCACCGAGGGCTGCACGAACACGGCGCGGATGTCGGACAGCCGGCAGGCCTCGTCGAGCGCTTCCGGGATCAGCCCATTGTCGTCGATGGGCAGACCCTCGAGATTGAAGCCGAGATAGCGCGCCAGCGGGATCAGCGTGTGATGGCCGATCGCCTCGGTGGCGACGGTCGAACCGGGCGGCGCCACGCTCATCAGCGCTACCGTCATACCGGCGGTGGCGCCGTTGGTCAGGCTGATGTTCTGCGGCGACGCGTCGAGGCCGCAGAGGCGTAGCCACTCGACACCTACCGCGCGGTGGCGCGGGAACACCATGTTCGGCCTGAACGACAGCGCCGAGCTCGACGGCAGGTTTTCGGCGAGCCAGCCCAGCGCCTGCCTCAGCCGCTCCAGATGCATCGGTTCGCAGACCGGCTTCAGGATGGAGAGATCGATGACCTCGCCCAGCCGCTCCGGCAGATAGGGCGGCTCCGGCTCGCGGCGCTGTGTCTGCACGAAGCTGCCGCGGCCGACCTCGCCGGAAACCAGCCCGCGGCGGATCAATTCCTCGTAGGCGCGGCTGACCGTCTGCACGGAAAGTTTCAGATCGTCGGCCAGTTGCCGGTGCGTCGGCAAGCGCGCGCCATTGGCCAGGCGCCCGTCATGGATGGCGCGCGCGAACTGGTCGGCGAGCGATTGATAGGCCGGCCGCCGGATAAGAGCGGGATCTGGTCGCCAAAATGTCATGACTTATTAGAGATCGAAATCAGTGCAATTGACAATCGAAATAATGCGCCGTCATGGTGTCCGGCACTAGAAGTGGACGATCATGGCTGCAGCGAAACTCGATCCGATCGATCTCAAAATCCTCGACGCCATTCAGCGCGACGGGCGCATCACCAAGCTGGCGCTGGCCGAGAAAGTCGGCCTGTCGCCGACGCCGTGCTGGATGCGGCTGCGCAAGCTGGAAAAGGCCGGCATCGTCTCGGGCTACCATGCCAGGATCGCCATGCGCGCCATCGCGCCGGTCGCCACCGTGCTGATGGAGGTGACGCTTGCCAACCACCGCCAGGCCGATTTCGACCGTTTCGAGCGTGTCATCCGCAACATTCCCGAGATCATCGCCTGCTGGTCTGTCGGCGGCGGCGTCGATTACCTGCTGAAAGTCATGGCGCGCGACATCGACGCCTATCAGCGGCTGGTCGACAATCTGCTCGAGCGCGAGATCGGCATCGACCGCTATTTCACCTATATCGTCACCAAGACGGTGAAGGAGGAGAGTGTGCTGCCGGTGGCGGACCTGTTGCCGGCATCTTCCTGATACCGGAGAGATCGTCTGGCTGGGCAGGGCAATAGAGACAATCTCTCTACGTGCAGGCACGCAAACAGCCTCTCTGTTTGCGCGGCAGAGATAGTCTTGCGGCATCACCCGAACCGGGAGCCCGATGATGTCCGCACATTTTGCCCGCTCGCACCGCCATGAAGCGCTTGATCGCCTTGCCGACCGGCGGCTGCTGCGCGAACTCGCCTATGTCGCTGGCCACTGGACGGCGAGCGAGACCGCGGAGAGTTTCGAGGTGACCGATCCGGCTACCGGATCCACCGTCGCTTTCGTTGCCGCGCTCGATGCCCGGCAGACCACATTGGCGATCGATGCGGCATCGCGCGCCTTTCCTGCCTGGCGCGCATTGCTGCCGCAGGAACGGTCGAAAATCTTGCGAAAATGGTTCGATCTGATCGTCGCCGCCAAAAATGACCTGGCCCTGCTGATGACGCTAGAACAAGGCAAGCCGCTGAAGGAATCGCGCGGCGAGATCGACTACGCCGCCTCTTTTGTCGAGTGGTATGCCGAGGAGGCCAAACGTCTCAACGCCGAAAGCGTCACCAGCCATCTGCCAAATGCCGAGATGGTGGTGCGACGCGAACCGCTTGGTGTCGTCGGCGTCGTCACCCCGTGGAATTTTCCCGCGGCCATGCTGACCCGCAAGGCGGCGGCCGCCCTCGCCGCCGGCTGCACCATCGTCGCGCATCCTTCCTCGGAAACGCCGCTGTCGGCACTGGCGCTAGCCGAACTTGGCGAACGTGCCGGCCTGCCGGCTGGCGTCTTCAACGTTCTCACCGGTAAGGCTTCGACCATCGTTGGGCGGATGTGCGAAGATCCGCGCGTGCGGGCAATGAGCTTCACCGGCTCGACTGAGATCGGCAGGTTGATCGCCGCGCAAAGTGCGCCGACGATGAAGCGTCTGGTGATGGAGCTTGGCGGTCATGCGCCTCTGATCGTCTTCGCCGACGCCGATCTCGACAAGGCTGTGACCATCGCCGTCGACGCTAAATTCGCCACCTCCGGCCAAGACTGCCTCGCCGCCAACCGCATCTATGTCCAGCGTCCGATATACGATCGGTTCTGCGCTGCTTTCGCTAAACGCGTCGAGGCATTGCGGGCCGGCAATGGCCTCGCTGACGACACCGAAATCGGACCCTTGATGCACGAACGCGCCGTCAAGAAGGTCGAGGAGCAGGTGGCCGATGCGCTCGCCAAAGGCGCGCGTTGCCTGACCGGCGGCAAGCGCCATCCTGCCGGGCCGCTGTTCTACCAGCCGACCCTGCTCGCCGACGTTGGAGACGACGCTTTGATCATGCGCGAGGAGACCTTCGGTCCGGTTGCGGCCGTGACGCCCTTCGACAGCGAAGAGGAAGTCGTCGCCCGCGCCAATGCCACCGAATACGGCCTCGTCGCCTATGTCGTCACCGAAAACGGCGGTAGGCAATTGCGCATGGGCCGCGCGCTCGACTATGGCATGGTCGCCATCAACCGCGTCAAGATCACCGGCGCGCCGGTCCCCTTCGGCGGCGTCAAACAGTCCGGCATTGGCCGCGAGGGCTCGCGCCACGGGCTCGAAGCCTTTACCGATCTTAAATACCTCTGTCTGGACGTGGCGTAAGCCGCGCCCGACCCTTTTCCTCAGGAGTAAAAAGATGCTCGACCAGTCCAACGAACTCGCCGCCTGGGATCGCGATCATTTCTTCCATCCCTCGACCCATATGGGCACGCACGCACGCGGTGAATCTCCGACGCGGGTGATCGCCGGTGGCGAAGGCGTCACCATCTGGGACAATAACGGTCGCAAGAGCATCGATGCCTTCGCCGGGCTCTACTGCGTCAATGTCGGCTATGGCCGCCAGAAGATAGCCGACGCCATCGCCGCGCAGGCCAAGAACCTCGCCTATTACCACGCCTATGTCGGGCACGGCACCGAGGCATCGATCACCCTTTCCAAGATGATCATCGACCGCGCGCCGCAAGGCATGTCGAGGGTCTATTTCGGCCTCTCCGGTTCCGATGCCAACGAAACCAACATTAAGCTGATCTGGTACTACAACAACGTGCTCGGCCGGCCGGAGAAGAAGAAGATCATCTCGCGCTGGCGCGGCTATCACGGCTCCGGCATCATGACCGGATCGCTGACCGGCCTCGACCTGTTCCACAACGCCTTCGACCTGCCGCGTGCGCCGGTCCTGCACACAGAGGCGCCCTATTACTTCCGCCGCGCCGACCGCTCGCTGAGCGAGGAGCAGTTCTCGCAACATTGCGCCGACAAGCTCGAAGAGATGATCCTCGCCGAAGGCCCGGAAACGGTTGCCGCCTTTATCGGCGAGCCGATCCTCGGCACCGGCGGCATCGTGCCGCCGCCGGCGGGCTACTGGGTAAAGATCCAGGCGGTGCTGAAGAAGTACGACGTGCTGCTGGTTGCTGACGAGGTCGTCACCGGCTTTGGCCGGCTGGGCACCATGTTCGGCTCCGACCATTACGGCATCAAGCCCGACCTGATCACGATCGCCAAGGGCCTGACCTCGGCCTATGCGCCGCTGTCGGGCGTCATCGTCTCAGACAAGGTCTGGCAGGTGCTGGTGCAGGGTTCAGACAAGCTCGGCTCGCTCGGTCATGGCTGGACCTATTCGGCGCATCCGATCTGCGTGGCCGCCGGCGTCGCCAACCTGGAACTGATCGACGAGATGGACCTGGTGCGGAACGCCGGCGAGACCGGCGCCTATCTCCGCGCCGAGCTGACGAAAGCCGTCGGTGGCCACAAAAATGTCGGCGAGGTACGCGGCGACGGCATGCTGGCGGCAATCGAGTTCGTCGCCGACCGGGACGACCGCGTGTTCTTCGACGCCTCGCAAAAAATCGGGCCGCAGGTCGCGACCACCCTTGCGGAAAGCGGCGTCATCGGCCGCGCCATGCCGCAGGGCGACATTCTCGGTTTCGCGCCGCCGCTCTGCCTCACCCGCGAAGAGGCCGACATCATCGTGTCGAAGACGGCCGATGCGGTGAAAAGCGTGTTTGCCAACATCTGAAGAACCGACATGAATGCCATGACCAAGACCCTCCCCGCCACCATGGCCGCCGTGCAGCTGATCGGTCACGGCGGACCGGAAAAGCTCGTCTACCGCACCGATGTGAAAGTGCCCTCGCCCGCCCGGGGCGAGGTGCTGGTCAAGGTCACCGCTTGCGGCATGAACAACACCGACGTCTGGGTGCGCCAGGGCGCCTATGGAACGGAGGAGGATGCCGCCGCTGTGTCGACCTGGCGTCGTCAGGGCAATACGCTGAGCTTCCCGCGCATCCAGGGCACCGACACGGTCGGCAACATCGTTGCCGTCGGCGACGGCGTGTCGCCGGCCCGCATCGGCGAGCGGGTGATGGTCGATTTCTCCATCTACAATCGCGACGACGATTCACTCGCCGACATCGACTATATGGGCCACGGTCGAGACGGCGGCTATGCCGAATACCAGGCGGTGCCTGCAGAGAATGCCCATGTCGTCGATACCGATCTGAGCGACGTCGAGCTTGCCACTTTCTGCTGCGCCTATCTCACCGGCGAGCAGATGCTGGAACGCGCCGCATTGAAGGCCGGCGAGCGTGTGCTGGTCACCGGCGCCTCGGGCGGCGTCGGCTCGGGCATCGTGCAGCTGGCGCGGGCGCGCGGCGCCATTCCCTATGCGGTTGCCGGCAAGGGCAAGGAACAGGCCGTGCGTGACATCGGCGCCGAGGCGGTGATCACCCGTGGCGTTGCCGATCTGCCGGCCGCCGTCAGCGCGGCGACCGGGGGCCAGCCGATCGACGTGGTGGCCGATCTGGTCGGCGGCGCGATCTTCAACGACCTCCTGCGCATCTTGAGGCCGGAAGGCCGCTATACCACGGCTGGTGCAATTGCCGGCCCGGTCGTGCAGCTGGATCTGCGCACCATGTATCTGAAACAGCTGCAACTGCATGGCTCGAGCCAGGGCACACGGGCGGATTTCCGCCGCATCGTGCGCTACATCGAGGAGAAGAAGATCCGGCCGCTGGTCGGCGGCGTCTACAAGCTGTCCGATTTCCATCGCGCCCAGGCGGATTTCATCGCCAAGGATTTCGTTGGCAAGCTGGTCGTCGTGCCGGATGCGATCGCCAAAATAGCGCGTCGACCAAAAACGCCTATGACAGGCTCGGGCCGTTCGCGGACGCGGTGAGGTCGAGCGCCACATCCAAGCAGCGTTTTCGTGATGGCTTTGTTTATCTGAATGAGCAAAACCCATTCTGATTTGGCTGCACGCCGGCAACAAGGATTCCTGACCCTCTCCTGCGGCGTTATAAGGTTTTCGCGATTTTCTTATAACTCCCGCTTGCGTCCCTTGAGGTCATGCCGCTATAAGAGAACCGCATTTTTCTTATAACCGGAGCCGCCTGACATGAAGACGGTCGACCTCGTTTACCGCACGATGTATGCGGAACTCGTCCAGCGATCCTTGGACGCAGCCTTCGAAACGGATTTCCCTACGACGGGCAATCTCGTCAAGGTGCCCGTCAAGGGCAAGGTATACTGGTATTTCGAGGAAACGCAGCCGACGAAGACGCGACGGTATGTCGGGCCTGACAGCGATCCCGAGATTGCAAAACGCGTCGAATCCTTCCGTCAGATCAAGGACGACCTCCGCGCCCGCAGGAAGCTGGTATCCACGCTCGTGCGCGAGGCAGGGCTGACAGAACCCGAAAGGTTCACCGGGGATGTCGTCGAGGCGCTGGGGAAGGCTGGCATCTTCCGCTTGCGCGGCGTCCTGGTCGGCACAGTCGCCTTTCAGTCCTACGCGGGCTATCTGGGCGTGAAGCTGCCCGGTGCAGCGTTGCAGACGGGCGATGCAGACTTCGCCCTATTCCATTCCGTGTCGGCCGCGGTCGAGGACAGCCTGCCGCCCATCCTCGAAATCTTGAGGGAGATCGACCCAACCTTCAGGGAAATCCCTTACAGATCAGATCCCGGACACGCGACGCAATTCGAGAACGCAGTCCGATACAAGGTCGAGTTCCTTACACCGAACACGGGCAGCGATGACTACGCCGATCATGCAACCTCGATGCCGTCTTTGGGCGGTGCATCCGCGCAGCCTCTTCGGTTTCTCGATTTCCTGATCCACGAACCAATCAGAACTGTGCTGCTGCATCGATCGGGAGTGCCTGTCGTGGTACCGTCGCCCGGACGATATGCGGTTCACAAGCTGATCGTTGCCTCGCGCCGACAGAACAACGCAAACGGCGTGGGCAAGCGGGAAAAGGATGTCCACCAGGCAGCACTTCTGGTCGAGGCACTGGAAGCTACCCGTCGCCAGGACGATCTCGCCATCGCGTTTTCGGAAGCGTGGGACAGGGGAAAACATTGGCGTGAAGCGATACAAAAAGGACTTGGCTTGATTCCCCAGAAACAGCGTGGCGACGTCGAGGCGACGATCGTCAACGCACTTTCAGGAATCGGCGAGGAACTGGAAGGATTCAGCGGCTCATCTGCGAAAACAAAGCACGGAGACTAAACGGCAGCAACGGGTGTGGAGGGTAACCTTCTGCCAGCCGTCGCCGAGGCGTTTTTGTTTTCAGGTTTCAAAATCGACTTTGCCTATTCAGCTCTGCGATCGGACCTGCTTGACGGCAGCCTCGAGCGACCGTTCAAACGCGTCGATCACCTGGTCGACCTGCGGCTCGGTGATGATCAGCGGCGGGCAGAAGGCCAGCGCGTCGCCCATATTGCGCGAGATGACGCCGTTCTGCTGCATGAAGCCGTTGACGAGCCCGCCCAGTTCACCGGTCTTCCCCCACGGCGTCTTGTTTGCCTTGTCGCCGACCAGCTCGACCGCCGCGACCAGGCCGATGCCGCGCACCTCGCCGACAAGCGGGTGCGAAGCGAGCGTGCGCAGCCGCTTCTGCAAATGCGCGCCGACCGCACGCGCATTGCCGACAAGGTCGCGCTCCTCGATCAGCTTCAGGTTCTCGAGCGCGACCGCTGCCGCAACAGGATGGCCGCCGCCGGTGAAACCGTGGCCGAAGGTGCCGATACGGTTGCTCTCGTCGGCGATCGGCTCGAATACCTTGTCATTGATCAGCAGGGCTGAGATCGGCAGGTAGGACGAAGAGATCTGTTTCGACAACACCATGATGTCGGGCCTGATGCCGAAGGTCTGCGAGCCGAACATCTCACCTGTTCGGCCAAAGCCGCAGATCACCTCGTCGGCGATGAGCAGGATGTCGTATCTCGATAGCACCGCCTGTATCTTCTCCCAGTAGCCGGCCGGCGGAACGATGACGCCGCCGGCGCCCATGATCGGTTCGCCGAAAAAGGCGGCGATGGTTTCCGGTCCTTCGGCGAGGATCAGCTTTTCCAGCTCGTCGGCGAGCCGCGTCGAAAACAGCTCTTCGCTTTCACCCGGCAGCGCCTCGCGCCAATGGTGCGGCGTCGAGGTGTGCAGCACATTGGCGATCGGCAGATCGAACGAAGTGTGGTTGTTGGGCAGTCCGGTCAGGCTTGCCGAGGCGATGGTGACGCCGTGATAGCCCTTCTTGCGGCTGATGATCTTCTTGCGCGCCGGCTGGCCGAGCGCATTCGACCGGTACCAGATCATCTTCATGGCCGTATCGTTGGCCTCGGAGCCGGAATTGGTGAAATACGCCTTGCTCATCGGCACCGGCGCCATCTGCACCAGTCTCTCGGCGAGATCGATCAGCGGCGAATGCGATTTGGAGCCGAAATCGTGATAGTAAGGCAGCTTCGACATTTGCCGTACTGCCGCATCGACCAGCCGCTTCTCCGAAAAACCGACCGCGACGCTCCAGAGCCCCGCCATCGCCTCGATATAGCGGTTGCCGGCAAGGTCCTCGACATAGATGCCGTCGCCCTTCTCGATGACGAGCGGCCCCGACTCCTGATGCTTGCGCGCATTCGTATAGCCATGCATGTGAAAGCTTATGTCGCGGGCTTCGGGTGAATTCGGTCTTGCGTCCATGACGGCTCCTGTGCTGCACGCGGAACAGTCCTGCCGCCGGTCCGGCTCAGCAGGTCCCCGTGCGTTATGCCGTTTGATGCATCTTTCTCGAACGGTATAGTGTCAAGCGCTTTCGACAGGGCCAGCGGATGGATGGACGCATGCAGAACTTCGGCTTGACCTGACCGTGGACCATGTCGACTGCATTGTCGCCGGCGCCGGCGTTGTTGGCCTGGCGATCGCGCGAGAGATGGCGCAGCGCGGCATCGATACGCTGGTCCTGGAAGCCGAGAGCGCTATCGGCACCGGAACAAGTTCGCGCAATTCCGAGGTCATCCATGCCGGCCTCCACTATCCGGTTGGATCGCTGAAAGCCCGGTTCTGCGTGGCCGGCCGGGAAAGACTCTATCGCTATTGCGAGGAGCGGGCGATCCCGCACGCGCGCTGCGGGAAGCTCATCGTTGCCACAAATGCCGAACAGGAGCCGGTGCTCGCCTCAATCCGGGCCAATGCACGCGCTTGCGGCGCCGGCGACCTGGTGCCGTTGCGCGAAGCCGAGGCGCATGCGCTGGAGCCCAGCCTTAAGTGCACGGCGGCGCTGCTGTCGCCCGCCACCGGCATCATCGACAGCCATGCCCTGATGCTCGCCCTGTTGGGCGACGCCGAGGAGCACGGGGCGGCACTTAGTCTCAACACGCGCATCGCCTCCGGCCGCATCGAAGCAGGCCGCGTCGTGCTCGAGACGGTGGACGCTGCCGGCGGCGAGCGCTTCGAGATCGCCACTCCGCGTTTCGTCAATGCCGCCGGGCTTGGCGCCGCAGCACTTGCCGGTTCGCTTGAAGGGCTCAATCAGCAATTCGTGCCAAAGCTCCATTATGCCAAGGGCAATTATTTTTCGGTGGCCGGCCGGGCGCCGTTCTCGCGATTGGTCTATCCGGTGCCCGAACCCGGCGGGCTCGGTGTTCATCTGACGCTCGACCTCAATGGCGTCGCCCGCTTCGGGCCGGACGTCGAATGGACCGATCAACTCGACTACCGCGTCGACCCGGCTCGTGGCGAGCGCTTCTACAGCGAGATCCGCAAATACTGGCCGGACCTGGCCGATGGCAGCCTGCAACCCGCTTACAGCGGCATCCGGCCAAAACTGTCCGGTCCCGGTGAGGCCAATGCCGACTTCGTCGTCCAGGACGTGGCGGTGCACGGCGTGGATAGCCTGGTCAACCTGTTCGGCATCGAAAGCCCCGGCCTGACCTCCTGCCTGACGATTGCCGACCATGTCGCGCAGTGCCTCGCGCCGAAGTTGTAGCGTGCGGCGCCCCGCGCCGCGATCTGCACTGTATCAAGGCGCATTGCGTGAACTTTCAGACGCAAGTCCCCTATGAGGCACATCGCGCACTTGCAGCCCGCTCCGCGCTCTGATTCCCTGCATTCTGGGGCTGTCCTGATTCGCACTGCCCGGTTCAGAGTTTTCGCAGTGCGCCCGGGACAAGCTTCCAGCGACCACTCGGCGTATCCAGGGAGAACGGCAATGAACACCGCGACGAGGCCGGTAATCTCGGAGATGAGGCCCAAGATCACCGTCGTCGGGGTCGGCGGCGGCGGCGGCAACGCCGTCAACAACATGATCGCCGAAGGCCTGCAGGGCGCGGAATTCATCGTCGCCAACACCGATGCCCAGGCCCTTGCCATGTCGAAGGCAACGAGGCTGATCCAGTTGGGCGCTCATATCACCGAAGGTCTCGGCGCCGGGTCCCTGCCCGAGGTCGGCCGTGCTGCGGCCGTGGAATCCATCGACGAGATCATGGATCACCTTGCTGGAACGCACATGTGCTTCGTGACCGCCGGCATGGGAGGCGGAACCGGCACTGGTGCCGCGCCTGTGATAGCGCAGGCAGCGCGGGCAGCCGGAATACTGACCGTTGCCGTCGTCACCAAGCCATTCGTCTTCGAAGGCAGGCGCCGCATGTACGCTGCCGATGAGGGCATCGAGCGCCTGCGCGAAAGCGCCGATACCGTCATCGTCATTCCCAACCAGAACCTGTTCAGGATCGCCGACGCCAGAACCACGTTCGCCGACGCCTTCGCCATGGCCGACCGGGTCCTCTATGCGGGTGTCGGCTGCATCACCGATCTGATCGTCAAGGAAGGCCTGATCAATCTCGACTTCGCCGATGTGAAGTCGGTGATGCGCGACATGGGCCGCGCCATGATGGGAACCGGCGAAGCCGCCGGAGAAGGCCGCGCCAAGAAGGCAGCGGAAGCGGCAATCGCCAACCCGCTGCTCGACGAAGCTTCGATGATGGGCGCCAAGGGCGTCCTTGTCTCGATATCGGGCGGCTTGGACATGACGCTGTTCGAGGTCGACGAAGCCGCTACCCGCATCCGCGAGGAGGTCGACAACGATGCCGACATCATCGTCGGCGCCATCTTCGACAAGGCACTCGCCGGAAAATTCAGGGTGTCGGTCGTGGCGACCGGCTTGCGGCGTGGCTTGGAGATTCCACTGCTTGCCGAACCGGAAGTTCGCATGAACTGAACGCGTATCGCTGCAACTCGCTCAGCCGACTGCCAGCCTCGCGTCACCAGGGCCGCGCGCCGTCGATGACTTCCATGGCGCGTGCAGCAAAACGGCCGGCCAGCGGTGCCACATCCGCCGCATCGGCCGCAACCGCGCTGCCGGCCAGCACGCGGTCGGCGATGCCGACGAAGATCACGGCAAAGCGGAACATGGCAAACACCAGATGGAACCGCTGCAGCGGCGCCGTCGGCACGGCGTGGGCGAAGTAATGATCGAGGAATTCGCGCTGTGTCGGAATCCCGAGGGCTGCCTGATCAAGGCCGAGGATGCCGCCATATTCGTCCGATGAGGAATGCCAGGGCATCGAGCAGAAGCCGACATCGGCAGGCGGATGACCAAGCGTCGACAATTCCCAGTCGAGAATGCCGATCACCTCGGGCCGCTCGGGATGGAAGATGAGATTGCCGAGACGGAAATCGCCATGCGCGATCGAGACGCGGCCGTCATCTGGCGGAAGATGTCGCGGCAGCCATTCGGCGACGGCTTCGAGCGCGGCAATGCGCTCGCTCGGCGATTCCCGCAACTGTCTGGTCCAGCGCGCGATCTGTCGCTCAAAATAGTTCCCGGGACGGCCATAGTCGCCGAGCCCGACCTCTTCCGGCCGGACTGCGTGCAGCTTTGCCAGCGCCTCGGCCATGCCGAAATAGATGCCGCGCCGCTCGTCCGGCGCCAGTCCCGGCAACGCGCCATCGTGGAACACCCGGCCGTCGAGCCGCTGCATCAGATAGAACGGCGTGCCGAGCGGCTCGTCGCCGTCGTGATAGAGCACCGGCCGCGGCACCGGCACCTTTGTCGATGCTAGCGCCTTGATCACCCGGTACTCGCGATCGACTGCATGAGCGCTGCGCAGGATCGGTCCCGGGGGTTTCTTGCGCAGAACCATGCGGCGGCCGCCATAGTCGACGAAATAGGTCGGGTTGGATTGGCCGCCGACGATCCGCTCAAGCGACATTTGGCCATCGCCAAATGCGCTCTCAGAAAATCCTCCAGGCGTACCGGATCGAAATCCATCCTCATTGCCGGCTCAGCGGTTCCCGCCGCGACCTGTTTCGTCTTGTCTGCCGGCTTCGACATGCCAGCGCCAGAAGCCCGCACCTTCCTTGTTGAGAAAGCGGTTGAGCACCATCTTGTGGACCTCGTCGGCGCCGTCGACCAGGCGAGCCTGGCGGGCGTAGCGGTAGATCCATTCGAGTACAGTGTCTTTCGAATAGCCGCGGGCGCCGTTGATCTGGATCGCCACGTCGGCGGCGTCATGCAGCACGTTGGCGACCTGGATCTTGGCCATGGAGACCTCCTTGCGGGCAAAGCCGCCGCGATCGAGCTCCCAGGCCGCCTTCATCACCAGCAGCCGCCCGATCTCGATGCGCATGGCAAGGTCGCCGAGCATCAGCTGGATACTCTCGCGGTCGGCCAAAAGCTGCCCGAAACCGCTACGCTCGGCGGCATAGGCGCGCGCGATCTCGATGCAGCGCTTGGCAAGCCCGAGCCAACGCATGCAATGGGTGAGCCGCGCCGGACCGAGCCGGACCTGGGTAACCATGAGGCCGCTGCCTTCGCCGGCAAGCACATCCTCGACCGGGACTTCAAGACCGTCGAATTCCAGCTCGCAATGGCCGCCATGTTCTTCCGGTCCCATGATCTCGATGCGCCGCAGGATCCGCCAGCCCGGCTGGTCCTTGTGGAACAGCAAGGCCGAAAGGCCGTGACGCGGATCGTCCGAAGTGCGCGCTATGAGAATGAAGTGGCTCGCCTCTTGCGCGCCGGTGATGAACCATTTGCGGCCTTTGACGACGTATCTGTCGCCGCGCCGTTCGGCTCTGGTCATGATCATTGAGGGGTCGGAGCCGCCGCCCGGGTGCGGTTCCGTCATTGCAAAGGCCGAGCGCACCTTGCCCTCGACGATCGGTTTCAGCCATCTTTGCTTCTGCTCCGGCGTTCCCAGTCGCTCCAACACCATCATGTTGCCGTCGTCGGGGGCCGCAGAATTGAACACGACCGGACCGAAGATCGAGCGGTTCATCTCTTCATAGCAGACGGCCATATCCACCTTGGAAAGGCCGGCCCCGTCGGTCTCGGGTTTGAGCTGCAGGCACCACAGGCCGGCTGCTTTCGCCTTGCCCCGCAACGTTTCGAGCAGCGGCAGCGCGACATTGCCATGGCCATCGTAGGAAGCCTTGTCTGCCTCGAGCGACAGTATCTCGCGCTCGACGAAATCGGCAATCCGGGTACGAAGGGCCTCGGTATGGACGGGAATGTCGAAATTCATGGCGCTCACAAGGATGAAACGAGATGCCGCCATCGGCTCCGATGGTCGCGCCGGTAGTGTAACTGCCGTCGTTGAATGGGAGCAACAGCAGTTCGCCGGCCGTTCCTTGCGCACGTCAAAGCGCCGGTTCGATATGGATCAATGCCGGCGTGCTGCCGATGCCGGTCGAATTCCAGGATCAAAGAGTACTCAGGTTTCGTATTGCTAACGTCCGCTACAATGCTCAGATCAATTCGAGGACAGCGCAGCCATAGCCGTCCAGCGTCAACACTCCGGGGACAGGTCCTTCGCTATCGAGCAGGTTGCTGCCGAAGGGAACGCCGGTTACCGTAACGGGCGTGACTTTGACGTTTTGCACGAACAACAGCCGGCGTTCGTGATTCTCGCGCATTGTGACCTCGACGCCGTCCGGCAGATCCGGAACCAGAGGCTCCACATTCGCATCCACGAAAGTGCGCGTAGCGAGTTGAGCTGTCAGCTCCGGGGTCAGATAAGTGCCGACATAGAGCACACGGCCCTTGCCGACGGCGCGGGAGGTAATTGCAGGCGTTCCTGCCGCGTAGCGGTTCGACCAAACCCCTACAATTTCGACTTCCGGTTCGACTGCGAGGTTCTCATAGAAATAACCGGCATCGAACTCGTGGTTTCCGACGGTGAAACGACGGATACGGCGGCTGGATTCGGCCGGTCTGTCGGGAGGAATGATGAGCCCGCCGGAGCGCGACATGGTATTGAACAGGCCATTGGCCCCAGGTGCCGCCAGCCGCCCGAAATCCTCGACGCGAACGCCGGTCAGCTTCGACAGCGACTGGCCCGGCGCTGTCTCGCGGATGACGTGGTTGTTTTCGTCGCGGGTTCCCGTGCGCGCGCCGATGATGACGGTACCGCCATTTTCGGCAAAGACTTGCAGCCGCTCGGTCCAGCTGTCCTTCCAGATCACCCAATGCGGCACGTAGAATACCTTGAGCTTCGACAGATCGTCTTCCGGGTGGATGAAGCCGCAGGCGATGCCGCGGTCATAGCAATACTGATGCAGCAAGATTGCATCATCCTGCGGACTTGGCAGGCCGATGGGGAAGGTCTTGTGGGCTTCCTGATTGTCGAAGTCCGAGCCGGCGATGCCGACATCCATCCGCACATGGGTGCCCAGGATCTTGTCTTTAAGCGCCGTCATCTCGGTGGCGAACTGCCTGGCTTCGTCATAGCGGCGGCGAGCGACATCATCGTGATCGATGATGCCCATCCAGTATATCTCGGCGCCGAAATGTGCGGGACGCCAGCGGAAGAACATGATCCCATCGGCGCCACGCGCAACCGACGACATCGCCATGCGTCGCATTTCGCCCGGCTCCGGCGTCAGCGTGCAGAAGCCCGGCTGGGCGCCAAAACCCGACTGTTGTTCCGGCACTATGTAGTTGCCGGAAAATCCCCTGCAGATGTCGAGATGCAGCGCCTGGATCTTGGCGTGGTTGCCTAGGCGAAAGAACTCGTCATAGAGGAACGGATAGATGTCGTAGCCGACGAAGTCGAGATCGGTAGAGAATTGGCCGCGAAAGTCGATGTCACGCAATCCGCCGAGATTGTGGAAAATGAACCAACTGGCATTCGCTTTTCTCAGGATCTCGACCTGGTCGTGCTGGAACCGTGCTGTCGAAAAGGCGAGAAAACGGTGGTAGTCCTGGAGGTGACCGGGACCGGGAAAGGACGGTGAGAATTCCAGCGGGAAGACAATTTCGCTGAAATCGCCGTAAGCCGTCGCCCAGAAATCGCCACCCCAGGCGAAGTTCAGCCTGTCTATCGTCTTGTAGGTTTCCTGGAGATAAGCCTGGAATTCCTTCAATGCCGACGGCGAATAGGATTCCGGCATGCTGGTGTTGAGTTCGTTGTCGGTCTGCCAGCCAATGACATTTGCGTTGTCGCGGTAGTGGTCCACCATCGCGTTGGTGATCTTGCGGCTATAGTCGCGAAACACCGGGCTGCTGGTGTCGGCATACTGGCGTGAGCCGTGGCTCATCGACCGGCCATTTCCATCACGCCGCAGGATTTCCGGATGTTTTGCCGTCAGCCAGCGCGGCGGAGTGGCGGTCGGCGTGCACAAGATCGTGTTGACGCCGTGACGCGCCAGGCCCTCGATTGCCCGGTCGAACAGGCTGAAATCGAAGATGCCTTCACGCGGTTCGAAAATGTGCCAGGCGAATTCGCCGAGGCGGGCGACGTTGAAGCCGGCCTCGGCCATGCGCCGGGCGTCGTTGTCCCAGTAACTCTCGTCCACATGTTCGGGGTAGTGCGGCGCGCCGACCAGAAAGCGGTCGGTCTGGATCGTGCGCCAGACCGACAGGGCGCGGCCTTTTGAAGTCTTGTTCACGAAGGATACTCCTGCAGATCAGTCGGTGATGGTGGATTTGCGGGCACTGATTGTCCGCTCATCGACAGAGGAAAAGAGATAGACGTCACGCGGCTCGACCTTGAAGCCGACGGTCGCGTCGGCAGCGACGGCACTCGCATGGCCGATCTGGACGGTGACGTTGCCGCTGCCGCTTTCAGAACTGACGCATTGCAGCGGGCCCGCGTCGGCATAGAGGATGGTCTCGCGGCCGAGATGCTCGACCAGCCGCACCCGTCCTGCAAAACTCGCTGTCCCTTCCGCGGCCAAGCTGATGCTCTCCGGCCGAATCCCCATCGTCACCCTATCGCCGACCTGTACGGATGCCGCTTCCGTCAGTTCGACAGTCAAAGGAGAAAGACCGGCGGTCGACAGCGTGGCGGCGCCGCCGGAGACAGCGGCGACGGTCACTTCGAAGAAATTCATCCGGGGTGCGCCGAGGAAGCCCGCGACGAAGAGATTGGCCGGATTGCGGTAGAGTTCGAGCGGAGCGCCCACCTGCTCGACCGAGCCGCGATTGAGCACGACGATACGGCTCGCCATTGTCATCGCCTCGGTCTGGTCGTGCGTGACATAGACCATGGTGGCGCCGAGCCTGGCGTGCAGATCGGAAAGCTCGACGCGCATCTGCGTGCGCAGCGCTGCGTCAAGGTTGGATAGCGGTTCGTCGAACAGGAACACGTCGGGCGAGCGGGTTATGGCACGGCCGATCGCCACACGCTGACGCTGGCCACCGGAAAGCTGTTTCGGCCGCTTGTCGAGCTGGTCAGTAATGCGAAGGATCTTGGCGGCTCGCAGCACGGCGGCATCGATCTCGGCCTTGGGGCGATGCGCCATGCGCAGGCCGAAACCCATGTTCTCGGCGACAGTCATATGCGGGTAAAGCGCATAGGACTGGAAGACCATGGCAATGCCGCGCTCACCCGGCTCGGTGGTGGTGACATCACGGCCGTTGATCAGAATCTTACCGGTCGAGACGATTTCAAGCCCGGCGATGATCTTCAACAGCGTTGACTTGCCACAGCCGGACGGCCCGACGGTGACAATGAACTCGCCCTGTTCGACGCTGAGATCGATGCCGCGCAGCGCGTGGTAGCTGCCATAATTCTTTTGTATCTGCCGGAGTTCAAGACTGGTCATGGAGCCCTGCTTGCGAAATCAGTTTCGGATCGGGTGGGCGACGCCTTGAAGCCATGGTCGCTCATCCCTTGACCGCTCCCATGGTGAGGCCGGTGATGAAGTGCTTCTGCATTAGGAAGAACATGGCAACCGGCGGCAAAGCCACGACGATGGTGCCGGCCGAGATCAGGTTCCAGGCCGAGACCCATTCGCCGCGCAGGTTGGCGAGGCCGGCGGTTACCGGTTTGACGGTATCGCTGATGGTGAGGACGACCGCCCAGAAATAATCGTTCCAGATAAAGGTGAAGAGCAGGATGGCCAGCGCCGCGAGAGCCGGCCGCACCAATGGGACCACGACATGTACCAATGTCTGAAACGGCGTCGCGCCCTCGGCCCTGGCGGCCTGAAACAGTTCTCCCGGCAAGGCGGCGATGAAGTTGCGCATGAACAGTGTCGCAAACCCGGTCTGGAAGGCGATGTGGAAGATGATCAGGGCGGCCATCGTGTCGTAGAGGTTGAGCCGCACCATGAGATCGCGCACCGGGATCATCATGATCTGGTGCGGCAGGAAGTTTCCGCCGACGAACAGGGCGAAGACGAGCATGTTGCCGCGAAAACGGTAACGGGCGAGCACGAACCCGGCGAGCGTGCTCAAGATGAGAACGCCGATCACCGAGGGGATGGTGATCGTCAGGCTGTTGAGGAAGTAGCGGGCCATCGGCGTCTGGGTGAAGACCGCCGTGTAGTTGTCGACCAGGCCGAATTGGGTCGGCCAGCCCCACAGATTGCCGCCCATGACATCCTGCGTAGAGCGGAACGAGGTAAGGATGATGGCAAAGAGCGGCGCCAGCCAGACAATCAGGATGCCGACCACCAGCACGACATAGAGGCCACGCTGCCAAATAGCAGTCTCGGGAATCGGGCGGGGAAACATCAGCCGCCTCTTTCATCGGCGCGGATCATCCGCGTCAGGTACCAGGCGATGAAGACCGCCATGATCACGAACAGCACCGAGGCAATGGCCGCGCCATAGCCGAAGCGGTAGGAAAATATGGACTGCTCGAACATCTGATAGGCAAGCACCTCGGACGAACCGAAGGGGCCGCCGCTGGTCATCACCGAGACCATGTCGAAGGAACGCAGTGCGCCGACGACGGTGACGGCGATGGCGATAAAGGTGACCTGCGTCAGCTGCGGCAACACGATGTGGCGCAGCATGTTCCAGCCCCTGGCGCCGTCGACCCGCCCGGCGCCGATCAGGTCCTCGCTGAGATTGTTGAGGCCGGCGAGATAGAGCACCATGCAGAAGGCGATCTGCGGCCACAACGCTGCGATCACGACGGCGAAGGTGACGAAGTTTTCATCCGACAGTACTGCCGGGGCGGTCGCGCCGAAGGTGCGGAAGATCAGGGCGAGAAGTCCGAATTCCGGCGTATAGACCCAGGTGAAGACAACGCCGACGGCAACCGAAGCCAGCACCAGCGGAATGAAGAACAGCGATTTGAGCAGGCGCATGCCGCGGATTTTCTGGTTGACGAGCAGCGCGATGGCGAGGCCGAGCGGCGGCGCCAGCATGAACATCACCAACCAGATCAGATTGTTCTTCAGCGAAACATAGAACTGCGGGTCGGCGAACAGTTCGCGGTAGTTGCCGAGGCCGATCCAGACCATCGGGCTGAAGCCGTCCCATTCGTGCAGGCTGATCCATAGGCTCTCGACCGCAGATGCCAGAATGACGACGGAAAACAGCACAGCGGCGGGCAGAATCAGAAGTGTCGGTGTCAGCCACCAGCGATGGCGGCGCCAAAGCTTCGTCATTTTGGGAGACCTCATTCACGGAAAGCATCGGGGAGCAGAGCACGAACCCCGCTCCCCTCCGCTGGGAGGCGCTAGATCTTGAAGATCCGGCGACGAGTTCCCTCGAGACGCTGAAGAATGGCGTCCCGGCGCTCCGGCTTGGCCATGAATTCCTGGAAGCCGACCAGGCCGGCCTGGGCCATGTCGGGATCGGTGTCACGGTCGTAATATTGCGACGTGCCGGCCACCGTCTTGAGGCTTTCCACAGCCGCGTTGACCAGCGGATCCTTGCTGGCCGGAAGGTCGTTGCGCGGCGGAACGTTGCCGCCAGGTTCCAGATAAGGGCCGAAATTTTCCGGCTGGTAGAAGAAGGCGAGGAACTCGCGGGCACCCGCCTTGTTCTTGGCGTTGGCCGGGATGTGGACCGAATTGACCGAGAATTCTTCGTAGCGGTCGAGGGCGCCGTCAATCTTCGGGAAAGGCGCGAATGTCAGCTGCTCGAGATCCTGCTCAGGGAAAGTAGCCTTCACGAAGGCACCGAGGTTCATCATGCCGGCCTTCTTCTGGGCGAGGAAGGCGCCGGCCTCCTGCCAGCCGAACGAGGTTTGATCCGGGGTGAAGAAACCCTGCTTGATAAGCTCTTCCCAGTGGTCGAAAACAGGCGTCAGCGCCGGGTCGGTGTAAGCCATCTTGCCGTTCATCAAGGCAAAGTGCTTGTCCAGACCATTGATCCGCAAGTTCATCTGGTCGAACCATCCGGCCGCTGGCCAGAGTTCCTTGGTGCCGATGCTGACGGGGATTAGGCCTGCGGTCTTGGACTTCTGGCCGTAAGCCAGGAATTCGTCCCAGGTCGCCGGTACCGTAAGTCCGTGCTCGGCAAAGACGTCCTTGCGATAGAACATGCCCCACATCGTGCCGCCAGTCGGCAGGCCATACTGCTTGCCGTCGACAGTGACGGCACCGGTCATGGCACCCAGCACGTCCTTGTACTTTTCCTTCTCGAACAGATCCGAAATGTCGTCGAACAGGCCGCGGGTGACGAAGGCGCGCATGCGGTTTCCGGAGAACCAGAAGCAGACATCCGGCGCCCCGGCGACAAGGTAGTTGCGGATCGCGGTCTTGTGGGCCTCGTGATCCATATTGTTGATCACAACCTTGGTGCCGGACTGCTTCTCGAAGTCGGCCGCAATGCGCCGCAAGATCCGCAGGGCATCGGCATTGTTTTCGTCTGAAATGATGGTGACTTCGCTCGACTGGCTGAGTGCCGGCATCGGGAAGCCCGCGAGGGCTCCAGCGGAAATGCCCCCAGCTCCCTTCAGGAAATTGCGCCGCGTCGACGGCTTTTCAATCCACTTGAACGTCATTGTTACTCCTCCCGTGTTGTCAATTTCTCTACTGGCACACCGGCCGGCGCGGTTGTTCTTCTCACCGGCACCGCTCACCTCCCGGGCAAGGGAATATGCTTGCCCGCTCCTTCAGAGCGCGGTGATATTGCTAACCGGATTAATTTCGCTGACCCCAGGTTCGGGTGTTGAACAGTCGGGCAAACTTATGCATACGTTTTCTCGAGAGGCAATAATTAATTTACAAAATTAAGAAAGCGGATCCGTGAAGCTCAAGGGTGACCCGAGCACGACTCGGGCGATGAACCGCAGACTGATCCTCAATCTCTTGCGGCAGGAAGGAGCGCGCAGCCGGGCCGACATAGCGTCAGTTACCGGCCTTAGTCCGGCAGCGGTCACCTTCGTCGTGGCCGACCTCATCGAGGATGGCCTGCTGATCGAAGGCAAGACAGTCGTGGGCTCGGCTGGGCGCCGCCCTATCCCGGTGGATATCAACTATGCCAACGGCCTTGCCATAGGTTTCAAGCTGATGGTCGGATCGGTCGAATGCGTGGTCACCGATCTTGCGACCAATCCGCTGGGCTCTCTGCGCGTCAAGCTCTCGGACAGCGATCCCGACCATATCATAGCGACCTTGGCCAAGGCGGTGCCGGAGCTGATTTCGATTGTCGATCGGCCCGCTGCCAAGCTTGCCGGGATCGGCATTTCAATGCCTGGCGTCATAGACAACCAGAAGGCTGTGTGTATCCGCAGCAATCGCTACAACTGGGACAACGTTCCCCTTGGCCCGATGCTGGCCGAACTGGTAGACGTCCCCGTGTGGCTTGAGGACGACACCAATGCCTATGCCATTGCCCAGCAACTCTTCGGCCTCGGACGCCAGCACCGCAATATGGCCGTGCTGGCGATCGGCGTCGGAATCGGCTGCGCGCTCGTCTTCGATGGCAAACTCTATCGCGGCGCGAACGGTGCCGCCGGCAAGTTCGGCCACAGCTCTTATGAGGAGAACGGCCGCCTTTGCGAGTGCGGAAAACGCGGCTGCTTGATGGCCTATTACGCCGAGCCGGCGATCCTGCGCACCTGGCGCGAAGCCACCGGGCACAACGAAACGGATAGCAAAGTCAGCCTTATGGCAGCCTTGGCAGACCGCGAACCGCGAGCCGTCGCCATTCTCGAAGAAGCCGGACATGGCATCGGCCGGCATCTCGCCAATCTTGTCAACATCACCGACCCGGAGGTCATTGTCGTCGGCGGTGAAGCCGTGTCGTTTGGCGATGCGCTGTTTGGCCCAATGCGGCTGACGCTTGGGAAAAATACCTTTCGCGCGGCACCACCAATGCTGCTGGACTGGGAGGACAATTCCTGGGCAAGGGGAGCGGCTGCTCTCGTAACGCAGAAACTCTTTGATTTCGAAACATCTGCCGGCAACGCCGCTCCGCTTTCAAAGCCGGCCCTATGGTCGGCATAGGTGAGTGAAACAGACAGCCCTGCGCCTCAGGCCGCCCGAACGCTGCGCGCTCCACGCGCCCAGGCCGGCAGCCAATCGCCATGCGCAACCAGCAAATCATCGACCAGCGACCATATCTGGTC
The DNA here is from genome assembly GCF_040320505.1 of Mesorhizobium sp. M0678. Classification (NCBI taxonomy): domain Bacteria; kingdom Pseudomonadati; phylum Pseudomonadota; class Alphaproteobacteria; order Hyphomicrobiales; family Phyllobacteriaceae; genus Mesorhizobium; species Mesorhizobium sp. M0678. The sequence goes on from NZ_JAMYPT010000009.1 coordinate 162,415, forward strand.
GAGGTCGAGCTCGGCCGCCGTGTGCGGGTCCATCATCGCCGCGTGATAGATGTGCTCGCGGTTCTCGGTCATCAGCGCTTGGACCGTCAGCTCCTGGACGTTGATATTGGTGCGGATCAGCGCGGTGAGCTGCACCGGCAGGTCGCCAATGAACGTGGGTTGAATGCCGGAGGCGTCGACGAGGCATGGCACCTCGGCCGCGCAATTATACGGCAATGTCGTGATGCAGCCATTGTTGCGGACGTTGCCGTAGATCACCGACGGCTCGCCGGTCCAGACCGAGTTCATGATCGAGGACGCATATTCCTTCGACTGCTCCACTTCGATCTTGTCAGCCGAGCGATAGGCTTCCGCTTGCCCCTTCCAGCGTTCGATCTGCTCGATGCAGCGCTTCGGGTATTCGTCGAGCGGGATACCGAATTTCTCGATCAGATCCTCGCGCCCGTCCTTGATGAAATGGGGCGTGTATTCCGCGAAATGTTCGGAGCTCTCGGTGACGAAGTAACCGAGGCGCTTCAGCATCTCGTAGCGCACCTTGTTCGGGCAGCGCGGATTCCATCCAGGCTTCGGCGCCCGCCCTTCGCTGTAGGCGCGCAGCAGATCCGGATAGAGATTGCGGTAGGAGCCGTCCGGCTGGCGATGCTCGAACTTCAGGTAGAAGGCCATGTGATTGATGCCGGCCGAGCGGTAGCGAATCTCCTCGCAGGGAATGTCGAGATCATGCGCCAGCTCCATTGCCGTGCCTTGCACCGAATGGCAGAGGCCGACCTGCTTGATGTCGGGGTATTTCTCCGCGATCGCCCAGGTGTTGATCGCCATCGGGTTGACATATTGCAGCATGATCGCCTGCGGGCAGACCGCGAGCATGTCCTCGCAGATCTTCCAGAGATGCGGCACGGTTCTCAACCCTCGCATGATACCGCCGACACCGAGCGTATCGGCGATGGTCTGGCGCAGCCCGTATTTCTTCGGAATTTCGAAATCGGTCACCGTGCAGGGCTCGTAGCCGCCGATCTGGAAGGCGACGACGACGAAATCGGCGCCCGCCAGCGCCTTGCGCTGGTCCGAATAGGTTTCGGCTTTGGCCTTTACGCCAAGCGTCGAGATCAGCTTGCCGACGACGATTGCGCTTTCCTCGAGCCGTTGCGGATTGATGTCCATCAGCGCGATCGTCGCGCCGGATAAAGCCGGACGCTGCAATATGTCGCCGACGATGTTCCTCATGAACACCGTCGAGCCAGCTCCGATGAAAGCGACCTTGGGATTTCTTGCCACAACAACCTCCGGCATAAGCAATTAGGCTACCTCGAAAGCGGCTTTGACCAGCCGTTCGGTGTAAGCGGTCTTGGGATGGGACAGGACTTCGTCGACCGGCCCCTCTTCGACGATCTTGCCGTGCTGCATGACGATGACGCGGTGGCACAGCGCCCGCACGACCTTGAGGTCGTGCGAGATGAAGATGTAGCTCAGGCCCCGTTCGCGCTGCAGCTTGCGCAGCAATTCGATGATCTGCGCCTGGACCGAGAGATCCAGCGCCGATGTTGGCTCGTCGAGTACGATGAATTCCGGTTCGAGCGCGACGGCGCGGGCAATCGCAATACGCTGGCGCTGGCCGCCGGAAAACTCGTGCGGGAAGCGCGAGAGGATATCGCCGGGCATGCCGGCGCTGATCAGCGCCTCGCGCACCCGCTCGATCCGATCGTTCCTGGTGGCGCCCATGCGGTTGACGACCAGCCCTTCCTCGATGATCTGGCCGATCGTCATGCGCGGGTTGAGCGACGAGAACGGATCCTGGAAGACGACCTGCATGCGCGACCGCAACGGCCGCATCTGCGCGCGCGAACAGCCATGGATCGGCTGGCCATCGAAATAGATCTCGCCGCTGTCCGTGGTGTTGAGCCTGAGCAACGCCTCGCCGAAGGTGGTCTTGCCCGATCCGGATTCGCCAACGAGACCCAGCGTCTCGTGCCGCCGAAGGGTCAGGCTGAGGCTGTCGACGGCGACGAGTTCGCGCAGGTCCGGCCTCATGAACGTGCCATGCCGCAGCATGAAGGAGACGCGCACATTCCTAGCTTCAAGAATAACGTCGGCGCCTTCCGGCAACGGATTTGCCTGGCCGCGCGGCTCGGAGGCAAGCAGGTGACAGGTGTAGGGATGCTGCGGATTGGCGAACAGCTTCTCCGTCACATTGTGCTCGCGCATCTCCCCATGCTGCATGACGTAGACATAGTCGGAGAACTGCCGCACCACGGTCAGGTCGTGCGTGATCAGGATCACCGCCATGCGCAGTTTCTTCTGCAGGTTTCGGATGAGATTGAGGATCTGCGCCTGAACCGTGACGTCGAGCGCCGTCGTCGGCTCATCGGCGATCAGCACATCGGGATCGTTGGCCAGCGCCATGGCGATCATTACACGCTGGCGCTGACCGCCGGAAAGCTGGTGCGGGTATTGTTTCAGCCGCGCTTGGGGTTCAGGGATTTGCACCTGCTGCAGCAGCTCGAGCGCCCTTGCTTCGGCCTGCCTGCGGCTCATCTTGCGATGCACCCGTATCGCCTCGACGATCTGGCTGCCGATCGTGTAGATCGGGTTGAGCGAACTCATCGGCTCCTGAAAGATCATCGAGATGCGGTCGCCGCGCAGTTTGCGCCGCGCACGCTCGGAAAATTTCAGGATGTTCGCCCCGTTGTATTCGACAGTCGATTTCGGCGACACGACTGCGCGCTTCGACAACAGTCCCATGACGGTGCGCGCCGTCACCGACTTGCCCGATCCCGACTCGCCGACAATGGCGATCGTCTCGCCGCGATAGAGCTGGAACGAGATGTCCTTGACGGCTACGATCATGCCGTGTTCGACCTTGAAATCGACGGCGATGTTGCGGGCATCAATGACCGGGTTTTCCGAACGGCCGTCATGGTCGAGCCGGACAGGCGGTGCGAAGGATTTGACGAGCGCGTGTTGCATCATGTCATGCTCAATAAGGATCGACCGCATCGCGCAGTCCATCCCCAAGCGCGTTGAACGCGAAGACGGTGACAAGCACGAAGCCGACCGGCGAAAGGATCCAGGGATAAGTGCCGATGACCGAATAGGTCGCGGTGTCTTGCAGCATCAGGCCCCAGGAGATCAGCGGCGGCTTCACCGCGAAGCCGAGAAAACCGAGGAAGGATTCGAGCAGGACCACGCTGGGGATTGCCAACGTGACCGCAACGATCACGTGGCTCATCACGTTCGGAAAAATGTGTTGCATGATGATGCGGCCATCTGTGGCGCCGACCGCCATCGCCGCACGAACGTAGTCGATCCGCGCCAGTGCCAGGGTCTTGCCGCGCACTTCGCGCGACATCTGCGCCCAGCCGAGTGCCGACATGACAACAATCACGAAGGCCAGGAAAACATTCGTCGGCGCCGTCACCGGAACCAGCGAGGTCAGCGCCAGATAAAGCGGCAATTGCGGAAACGCGAGCACCAGTTCGACGAAGCGCTGGACCCAGACGTCGAATGTGCCGCCGAAATAGCCCGACACCATGCCGACCGTCGTGCCGATCACGGTGACGATGAAGACCACGGTCAATGCGATCATCAACGAGATGCGCGAACCATAGATCGCACGAGCCAGCACATCGCGACCGAATTTGTCGGTGCCAAGGAAGTGCACCGGCTGGCCGTCGGTCGAGCCGAAGAAGTGCCGGTTCGCGGGAAGCAGGCCGAGCAGTTTGTACTCCGCTCCCTTGACGAAGAAGCCGAGCAGCCGCGGATGGTCGTAGTCCGGCCCGACGACGGGTTGGAAGGTGACCGGGTCGAGGTCTTCCGAATCCGCCAGGGCATAGACGCGTGGCTGGAAGACGAAGTTGCCGTCCTTGTCATGGAAGCTCATCATCTGCGGCGGGGCGAAGCCGACATCGGTCACCTTGGGATCCATCGGTGCGAAGAAGTCGGCAAACACCGCCAGCAGCACCAGAAACGCGACCAGGATGAGCCCGGCCATGCCGGTCCAGGACCGTTTCAGGCGGCGCCAGACGAGTGCGATGTAACTCTCATTGCCGCGCGGCTTGATCTTGGCCGGTTCCTCGGCAATTGGCGGCAGCGAGGGCTCGAAAGCAAGCATCTCAGGACCCTGCATATTGGCGCACGCGCGGATCGAGCATGACGAGCAGCATGTCGGCGATGATGTTGCCGACGATCAGCGTCGCCGACAGCACCATCATGAATGTCGCCGTGACATAGACGTCGCCCACCGCCATCGAGCCAACGATCGCCGGGCCGACGGTCGGCAGGGCAAAGATGATCGCGGTCTCGATCTCGCCGGTCAGCATATAGGGCAGCACCACGCCCTGATACATGACCAGCGGATGCAGCGCATTGGGCACCGCATGGCGCATCACGACCGCACCGCCGCTAAGGCCCTTGGCGCGAGCGGTTTCGACATATTGCGCATTCAGCGTGTCGAGCAGATTGCCGCGCATCACCCGCATGTTGTAGGCGAGCCCGCCGAAGGTGGCGATGGCGACAACCGGCCAGACATGCCGGACGAGATCGACGAACTTCGCCCAGGACCACGGCGCCCCGCCAAATTGCGGCGAGAAGAAGCTGCCGATCTCGGAGACGTTGAATTGGAAGACCAGCAAATAAACGATGATCAGCGCCATCAGGAAGCGCGGCACCGTCATGCCGAGGAAGGAAATCGCTGACAGCGTACTGTCGATCCAGCTGTACTGCCTGGTCGCCGCCCAGATGCCGAAGGTGATACCGAGGACCGATGCCAGCAGATGGCACACCAGCGCCAGGAGCAGCGTGCGCGGCAGGCGCTCGCCCACCACATCGGCCACCGGCTTATTGTAATAGAGGCTGTAGCCGAAATCGCCGCGGGTGATGATGCCGCCGATCCAGTTGAGATACTGGACGGGCAGCGGCTTATCGAGACCGTGTTCTATCCGATAGGCCTTGGCCTGCGCGTCGGCCTCGGCGAATGAGGCCCCGCCCTGATTGATCAACTGCGAGCGGATGTAGTCGGCATAGTCGCCCGGCGGCGCCTGGATGATGGCGAAGGTGACCAGGCTCAGAATGGCGAGGACCGGGATCGCCGACGCTATGCGCGTGAGCAGGAATCGCAACATCGGTCGGTCCGCTTCCTTGTCTAGCCGGTCGCTCTCTTTGAGCGTACGGAGGTTTGCTTTGTCCGGCCGCGCCAACTGGCGCGGCCGGAGTTCTCAGTCAGGGGAGGTAAACCTAGTTCATCGGGCCCTTGTCTCCGGGCTTGCCGGGAAGCTCTTCGGGGAACAGCTCGTATTTGGCCTGCTTGTCGGCAGCGACAAAGACCCGCTCGCGGACAATCGAATCCTCGGCCCAGTTGAACATGAAGATCGGCGTGCCCTGCGGGATGTTGGAGAAGCGTTTGTTGATGATCAGCGCGCCGGGATATTCCGTCAGGCCGACATTGTAGACGTGCTCGGTCGAGATCTTCTGGAACTCTCTCATCAGGCTGGCGCGCTCGTCATTGTCCGCGGACGAGACAAATTTGTTGACGATGTCGACGAGGTCCTTCTCGAAAGGCATCATATCGACCTCGCCGTTTTCCGGCGCACGATGGTCCCAACTGGTTCGTGGACCGACCGGGGCCAGTTGATCGGTATTCTGGACGACGGAAGTCAGCTCCTGATCGTTGCGCCGTACCAGCCAGTCGAAGCGGCCGGAGTATTGCGAGGCATCGCGCTGGGTGCCGTTGAGTCCGTTGAGCACGATCCGAAGCCCTAGCTTTTCCATCTGGGCGACTACACCTTCGGCAAGGCTCTTGTCGGTAGTGTAGTCGTTGTTGACGAGCATCACGATCTCGACATTCTTGCCGCCGGCGGTACCTGCAGGAAAATTGACGAAGCCGTCGCCGTCCGTGTCTTTCAGGCCTGCCTTGGCGAGTTCCGCCTTGGCGCCTTCGAGATCGAAGGGGTAGTAGACCGTCGACTTCCGGTCGTAGAAGCTCGTGCCCGAGGATAAGCCGCCCGGATAGATGGCAGTGAACGGACCCTTGACCAGCGAGTCGCCGAGCGCCTTGCGGTTCAGCGCCATGGTGACGCCCTTGCGGAAATCCTCGTTGCGGTTCAGCTCGCGTATCGCCTGCCCGCGCTCGTCGGGGTTGCCCCAGCCATTGGCTGAGAAATTCATGCGCAGATTATAGCCGATCAGCCGCGCGCCGAACGCAAGCCGTGCCGGTGCGTCCTTTTGCGCCGCGCGCTTCAGCGAGGCAACGAAGTTCTCCGGCTGCTCCAGATTGGAGAAGTCGCCGGCTCCCGCGACGGCCTGAACGTCGCGGTCGGCCCAGGTCGACAATTTGTAGTGCAGTTCATTGAGATACGGCAGTTGGTTGCCCTTCTCGTCGACCTTCCAATAGTACGGATTGCGACGCATGACGATGATGTCGTCGGGGCGGTATGCCACCGGCACCCAGGCACCCATCACCGGCATGTTCATATATTCCGGCGGGAACGCGTTCTTGAACTGCTCGTAGGTGTTCTTCGAATATTTCGGATGCTGCGGCTTGAGGATATGCGACGGGCCCGGACAGAAGGTGCCGTAAGCCATGGCGTAAAGGTATTGTTTCGGAAAGGCGTCCTTGAACGTCCACTCGACGGTGTAGTCGTCGATTTTCTTCAACGTCGTGCCGACGCCGAAGGTCTCCTGCGTCGCGCCGTTCAGCGGCGACACATTGGGGTCGATCACCTCGTCGTCCCAATAGAACATCACATCGTCGGCGTTGAATGGAACGCCGTCCGACCATTTCGCGCCCTCGACCAGACGCATCGTCAGCGTGTGGCCGTCCTTGGACCAGTCCCAACTCCTGGCGAGGTTCGGCAGCGGCTCCGTGTCCTTGGCCTCGACCTGGAAAAGCGGCGCGGTGCGCGTCAGGCATTCGGAAAGGCCGATGTCGATGCCGCCCCAGCCTTGCGTCTGGCCGGCGCCATAATTCCAGCCTTCCGGCCGGCCGCCGATGACATGGCGCATCGTATCGCCGTAAACGCCGATGCCATCCGGCATGTTGCCGGTCTTGAAGACCAGCGGCTCCTTAGGCAAACGGTCCTTGACCGGCGGCAGCTTGCCCGCCTTGACGTATTTCTCGGTGACCCAATCCGGTTCGTGATATTCCGGCAGTGCCTTGAATTCCAGGATGGAGTCGCGCGCGACGTATTTGATCTTTCCCTCGGCGGGGAATTGCGCGGGCACCGGCGGCACGGTCGGCTCGGATGCATACGCGTTCAGCGCCGAGGCCGAGACGCTAAGCGCCAGCCCGGCGAGAATGCCAATGTTTCGAAAATTCCTCATCGTCTCTCCTCCCTGTTTGTTCAGGAGCGCGTTGACGCGCTCCATTTCTCCTCGAACGAATGTACAGACGGGTGCGGAAAATTCTCCCGAAAGCTCGCCGCGATCCACCCGGTGAAATTCACACGGCCTGCTTGAGAGCCGTTTTTTCCGCACGCAATTCCTCGATCGAACGGACGTCGCGCCTTGCCGCACCGGCCCATTCGCGGGTCTTGATCCTGGATTTCGAAAGCCGTTCCTTCGCGGCCGGCACCGCATCGGCATATTGCGGCAGCCAGCGAGCCTGGGCGACGACCATTTCGTCCACCATTTGCCAAACCTCTTCCGGCGTCGAAACCGCGCCGACCAGCGGGTCGTGCAGGACCGCGAGCTTCAGCAGGTCGATATCGCCGGAGATCGCCGCATGAACCGACATGCGCTGGACGTTGATGGAGGAAATGCAAGTGGCGGCGCAGGCCTCCGGCAGCGTGATGCCGGAGGCCATGTTGATACCGAAGCGGTCGACGAAGCCGGGCGACTCGACGATCGCGTCCTGCGGCAGGTTGGTGATGATGCCGTTGTTCTTGACGTTGAAATGGCCGCGATAAACGCGGTTCGTCTCCAGCGCCTCGAGAATGTGGCTGGCATGCTCGTTGGAGCGCTTGGCGGGGTCTATCGGCCTGGCGGCGGATTCCAGAAATTGCGGGAACTCCGTTTCGAACCAGTTGCGTGTTTCGGTCGAATAACGAAGGTAGCCGCCGGTCTCGCCGTGGATCCAGTCGGACATGTCGATCCAGCGGGTGATTTCGTCCGGCCGCTTGCGATACCAGGGCAGGTATTCGGAAAGATGGCCGTTGCTTTCGGTCGAATAGACGCCGAAGCGCTTCAGGACATCGATGCGCAGCTTTTCCTGCTGCGAATAGACCGGATGCGCCTCGAAGGCGGCAACCAGCTCGTCCTTACCGATCTTGCGGCCGTTGAGACGCAGGTCGATGAACCAGGTCTGGTGATTGATGCCGGAGCAGACGTAGTCGAGCTCGGTGCGCGACTTGGCGCCGAGCACTTCGGCGATCTGGTCGGCGCCATGCTGGACGCCGTGGCAGAGGCCGACGGTATCGACCCTGCCATATTCGATCGCCGCCCAGGTGTTCATAGCCATCGGATTGGCGTAGTTCAGGAATTTCGCCCCAGGCTCGGCGACTTCGAGGATATCCTTGCAGAAATCGAGGATTACCGGAATGTTGCGCTGGCCATAGAGGATGCCGCCGGCGCAGATCGTGTCGCCGACGCACTGGTCGATGCCATACTTCAAGGGAATGCGGATATCGTCCGCATAGGCTTCGAGACCGCCGACGCGAACGCAGCTGATAATGTAGCGGGCGCCCTCGAGGGCAGCACGGCGGTCTGTCGTTGCCGTAACCTTGGTCGGCAGCCTGTTGAATTCGACGACCCTGTCGAGGATCGACTTGATCATCTGGAGGTTGCGCTCGCTGAGATCGGTCAATGCGAATTCGACATCCCTGAATTCAGGAACGCACAAAATGTCGGTGAAGAGCTTCTTGGTGAACCCGACGCTTCCCGCACCGATGATAGCGATCTTGAAACTCATCAGCCTCACCTCGACCTGATCGAATGCTAGGGCAAAGGCGGAGAAAAGAGGCCTGGCCCGCCTGCCACGCTATGCAGGCTGGAATCCGGCACTTCCTCCCATCCGCTCTTTGACCGCGGTTTCTTTTGCTTTTCTCGAGGGATTATGCGCCTTATTCGGCACGCGACCAGAGAAGGATTATGCTTTTAGGGGTAATTTTGTGCTGCGGAACTTGATCGACATCGGGCCGGCGGGCAGGACGGTATCGCTGCCGCGCGGGCGCCAGCGCCTACACACCATGCCGACAAGCACCGGCTATGAAGTGCGCGAGAACGAGGTCTACGACTGGGATGGGCGCAAGCGCGGCCTGACGCCGTTTACCGTGCTCCAGCATACGATCAGCGGCACCGGCCGATTGCGCTACGAGAACCGGAACTACCGCCTGCAAAAGGGCGACACTTTGCTGGTTCTCGTGCCGCACAACCACCGTTACTGGCTGGCCAAGGGCGAACGCTGGGAGTTCTTCTGGATATCGATGAACGGCGAGGAGGCACTGCGCATCCACAAGTCGATCCTTGCCGCCGTCGGTCCGGTGCTGCGGCTGCAGCCCTCGACGATCGATCATCTGGCTGATTGCAGTGTGCGCCTGATCACGGGCGCGGTCTCGCCGGGAGCCGCCTCGGCCGTCGCCTATGAAGCAGCCATGGCGCTCTACGACGATGTCTTCGGCTCGCATGCCGTCACCGACGACAAGAGCGCCATGCAGCCGGTCATCGATCACATCAGGGCCAATCTCGACAGGCCGCTCCGCGTTGCCGATCTCGCTGAGATCAGCGGCCTGAGCCGCGCGCATTTCTCGCGCTGCTTCGCCGAGAGCGAGGGACTTCCGCCCGCCGAATTTGTGCTGCAGCAGCGACTGCAGCGCGCGGCGAAGTTGCTGACGAAGGCCGATTTCCTGCCGGTCAAGGAAGTCGCCATCATGTGCGGCTTTGAGGATGCCAATTACTTTTCGAAGGTCTTCCGCCGCCTCTACGGCATCAACCCGACGCAATTCCGCACCAACGGAATGTATGCCAGCCTGGGAACCGCCCGATAGATTGGCACCGCGCGTGGCGTCGGAAGCGGGAACGCTTTTGCTTCCCCTTGGTTTAGGACAAGAGAGCCTGCTCGCCGCTGCGGCAACCCGCTCTTGGCGGAGATCAGGTCACAGTTGTCAGGGGAGTGATCGATGAACAATCCCGATCCGAATAACCCGAATCCACTGCCGGACAATCCCAATCCGGAGCCGGCCCGGCCGCCTGCCCCGCCGGAGACTCCGCCGGGAGAACCTCCAGGCGTACCCCCGCCCTCGCCGGATCCAATTCCGACGCCGGACCAGGAGCCGATCGGAGTTCCTCCCGGCACGCCTTCCGAAATTCCTTCGGAACCGACCTTTCCCGGGCCGACCGCCTGTAGGGCGGTCGGGTGGAGGATGGCAAGGGTGATTTCGGCGAAGCGCTCGAAACGGGTCTTGCCATGGAACGTTTTGCGCTGGCGCTCATTCACCCTTCCATCATGGAAACCCGCGGCGGGCCCTGCAACCAACGGAGGTTAAAATGAAAGTTAGCAACTGCATGACAAAGGACGTCGAGATCGCCAGTCCGCAGCAAACCCTGCGCGATGCGGCAGAAATGATGGGTCGCCTCGACGCCGGCGCAATGCCGGTGGGCGAGAACGATCGGCTTGTCGGCATGGTAACCGATCGCGACATCGCAATCCGCGGCGTCGCCCAAGGCAAGACACCTGACGCCAAGGTACGGGAAGTGATGAGCACCGAGGTCAGGTATTGCTTCGAAGACGAAGACGCGGAGGATGTTCTGCGTAACATGGCTGACCTGAAAGTGCGCCGCTTGCCGGTGCTAAACCGCGACAAGCGCCTGGTCGGCATCGTTTCGCTGGGCGACCTCGCCACCAACAGCGAGACGGCGACAGCAGGTGAAGCGCTGAGCGGCATCTCGCAACCCGGCGGCGAGCATTCGCAAACGATACACTGACGGCGCACCACCGGCCGGCCTTTGCTACGACCGAACCGCCGGCTGGATAGACGCCGGCCTGCCGGCGAAACTGTTCAGAGCGAACTGGACTGCAAACCGACGAGGAGCAAGCCATGATTACGATGAAGGCCGTCCGTATCCACGATTTTGGTGGACCGGAGGTTCTTTCGCTGGACGCGGTTCCGTTGCCTCAGCCGCATGACGACGAGGTCACGCTCAAGGTCTACGCGGCAAGCGTCAATCCCGTCGACTACAAGGTTCGCGAGGGCTCTTCGGGCGCGGATCTGCCCGTCACGCTCGGCCGCGACGTATCCGGCGTGGTGGAACTGTGCGGCACGCGGGCCCATATGCTGAAGAAGGGCGATCCGCTATATGCCATGCTCGGCAACGACCGCGGCGGCAACGCCGAATATGTCGTCGTCAAGGCAACGGAGGCGGCGGCGAAGCCGCAACGCTTAAGCCACGCCGAAGCCGCCGCCGTGCCACTTGCGGGCCTTACCGCGTGGCAAGGCCTTTTCGATCACGGCGGCCTCAAATCCGGGCAGCGGGTCCTTATCCATGGCGGCGCCGGCGGCGTCGGTCATCTGGCGGTGCAGTTCGCAAAGGCCGCGGGCGCGTTTGTCGCGACGACCGTGTCCGCGCAGGATTTCGATTTCGTCCGCGCGCTTGGCGCCGACCAGGCGGTCGATTACAAGAACCAGCGCTTCGAGGAGCTTGTCGAGGACGTCGACCTCGTCTTCGACCTGGTAGCGGGTGAAACACAGGACCGCTCGTGGGACGTGCTCAAGCCCGGCGGGACGCTCGTCTCAACGCTTTCCGAGCCGTCGGCGGAGAAGGCCCGCCTGCATCGGGCTCGCGGCGTTTCCTATTTGACCAAGCCGAACGCGGCGCAGCTTGCCGAGATCAGCCGCCTCATCGACGCCGGGAAGGTCAGGCCATTCGTACAGGCAATCTATCCTCTTGAGGAAGTCGCCAGGGCCGAGGAACAGCTCGAGAAGCAGCACACGCGCGGCAAGATTGTGCTTCAGGTAGCTGCCTGAGCACTCGCCGAACAACAGGCCGCAGGCCAGTTTGCGGAGTGCTCGGACACAGGCCGTTTTCTGCTGTCCAGAAGCCCGGCGGCCGAGAGTTTGACACAGGACGGCCCGCCGGGCCTGGCCGGCTTAGGCAGGTGCCGGCTGAAGCAGCATGCGCCGGGTTTGCCGGGATGCGCAAATCAAACAAGTCAAGGAGATGCAACGGATTGTGAGGCACGTCGCGACGACACCTTCGCACCGCCGCCGTCAGTTAACTGCATGCGAAGGACACAGCGTTTACCGACAGGCGAGCCAGGTTCCTACCGGCCGCAAGCCGCAAAAACCGCTTCAAACTGTCGGAAACCGGCGATAGGTTCGAACCATGTCTCAACCCGCCAATCCGATCTCCATTGCCCGTCGCGATCAGATGTTTCCAGTGCTGGCTGAGGCGGACCTGGACCGCATGGGCCGTTTCGGCGAAGCCGTGTCCTATGCTGCAGGCGAACAGATCGTCAAAGCCGGCGAGCTGGCGCCCGGTCTGATCGTGGTCCTGTCCGGCAAGGTGGATATCATCCAGGGCGGCAGCTTCGGCCGGCGCGAAACAATCGTCACGCACGGTGCAGGCAATTTCGTCGGCGAGTTGGCGCAGCTTTCAGCCCGACCCTCACTGGTGGATGTGGAGGCGGTCGAGCCGGTCGAGGCGCTCGTCATCCCCTCGCAAAGGCTGAGGGACCTGATGGTGCAGGAAGCAAACCTCGGCGAGCGCATCATGCGGGCGCTGATCCTGCGCCGTGTCGGCCTGCTCGAGAGCGGCACAGCCGGCCCGATCATTGTCGGACCGGTCAACAGCGGCGACGTTTTGAGGCTGCAAGGTTTTCTGGCTCGCAGCGGTCAGCCGCATCGCGTTCTCGATTCGGCTGCCGATCCCTGCGCCAGGACCCTGATCGAACGCTTCCATGTCGATATCCACCATTTGCCGATCGTGCTCTGTCCGAACGGCAAGCTGCTGCTCAATCCCGGAGAGAACGAGCTTGCCCGCTGCATCGGCCTGGTGAGGCCGATCGACGCCGGCAAGCTGTACGACGTGGCCATTGTCGGCGCCGGACCGGCCGGCCTCGCGGCGGCCGTCTACGCGGCTTCCGAAGGGTTGTCGACGATCGTGCTCGATTGCCGTGCCTTCGGCGGACAGGCGGGTGCCTCCTCGCGCATCGAGAACTACCTCGGTTTTCCGACCGGCATTTCGGGAATGGCGCTGATGGCGCGCGCTTACAACCAGGCGCAGAAATTCGGCGTCAGATGGTGATACCGGACGAGGCGAAGCTGCTGGGCAGCGCAAGCGACACGTCCGGTGCCCACTACACGCTCGCCGTCGGCGGCGGGGAGACCGTGCGGGCACGGTCGGTGGTGATCGCCAGCGGAGCGCGCTATCGCCGCCTCGACATGGCAAACCTGGCGCAATTCGAGGGAACCTCCGTGCATTACTGGGCTTCGCCGATCGAAGCGCGGCTTTGCGCCGGGCAAGAGGTAGCCCTGGTCGGCGCCGGCAATTCGGCTGGTCAGGCTGCCGTCTACCTGGCGGCGCATGTGAAGAAGGTATGGCTGCTGGCGCGCGGCAGCAGCCTCGATGCGAGCATGTCGCGCTATCTGGTGGAGCGCGTCAGGGCACAGCCGAACATCGAAGTGCTGGCTGAGACGCAGATTGCGGCACTGGAAGGCGACGACGGCAATCTTGGCAAAGTGCGCTGGCGCAGCCGCGACACCGAGACAGCACGTCCGATCCGCCACCTCTTCCTGTTCATCGGCGCCGATCCGAACACCGACTGGCTGGCGCAATGCGGCGTGGCGTTGGACGCGAAGGGCTTCGTTCGCACCGGGCCTGACATTGGCCAGGACCGTGGTGCGCTGGAGACGAACCGCGGCGGGGTGTTCGCCATCGGCGACGTGCGCTCCGGCTCGATCAAGCGCGTCGCCGCTGCCGTCGGCGAAGGCGCCCAGGTGGTTGCAGCGCTGCATGCATATCTCGCGCGAAACGGCAGTCTCGCCGTGGCGCCACAACTGGTCAGGAGCGTATGATGGCAGACGAATGCAAGCACGCCGGGGACATTCGCGACGTGACACCGAGCGCGCTCGGCTGCGAGGAATGCCTGAAGAGCGGTTCGCAGTGGGTGCATCTGCGGCTCTGCCGCACATGCGGCCATGTCGGCTGCTGCGACGACTCGCCCAACCGTCATGCCACCAAGCATTTTCGGGCAACCGGCCATCCTGTCATCGAAGGCTACGATCCGCCGGAAGGTTGGGGATGGTGCTACATCGACGAAATCTTCCTCGACCTCGGCGACCGAACCACGCCGCAAAACGGTCCGATACCGCGCTTCATTTGAGCTTTTTGCGAGCGGGCCGCTAGAGCAATTCCAGGAAAAGTGTGAACGGTTTTCGTCCGGAATTGCGTCAAAACAAAAGATGGAGCTGTTCTGCGATTCCGTGAAACGATGAACCGTTCTAAAGCATGTCGCGCAAAAGTGTGCAGCGGTTTTGCGATAACGACATGTATAAAAGCAAGAATCTAAAGCGCGCCGCATGACGCCGATCGAACACGACGCGCTTTAATCCAAGGCTGCTTCGGCTTGAGTGGGCGTATCGCGTCCCTCTGGTGGTGCCGATGACCGCTCGCGCATATGCCTGACGGTCTGAAGAACACGATCGGCAAGAAATGCAAGCGCGCCCTGTGCCGTGCGCGTCCCGATGACGGATTCCAGCGTAACCGCCTGCGTTGAGAATTTGTGTTTGAACGACTCTGCGCCACAGAGGAAATCGACCATGCTCAAGCCGTGATCGATCGACCACTGCACGTAATCCATCAACAGGATCACGCCCGGCGACGCCCGGCCGAAATCCGGATCGAACGTCGTCACGAAGGCCATCATCACGTCGTGCTGGACGAAGTTGATCGACACCGCGACCATCACGCCATTGCATTCGAGGACGAAGATATGCAGCACGCCGGCGCGCGCCAACGCATCGACGAGCGCGGCGAGTACCGGCACGCCCTCTTCGAACAGGTCTGACTCACGCATGCGCTCGGTCAGCCATTTCCGCTTCA
The DNA here is from genome assembly GCF_040320505.1 of Mesorhizobium sp. M0678. NCBI lineage: Bacteria > Pseudomonadati > Pseudomonadota > Alphaproteobacteria > Hyphomicrobiales > Phyllobacteriaceae > Mesorhizobium > Mesorhizobium sp. M0678. The sequence goes on from NZ_JAMYPT010000009.1 coordinate 177,442, forward strand.
AGGCCGCGAGGCGCTCCAGTACCGGTTGCAGCGGCTCGTCGGGGGCAAGCAGGCGAAATCTCACCTCTCCGGTTTCTTCCAGCGCTTTGATGCCGCGCCGATAGTTCTGGCGCGTCTTTTTCGACTGGTCCGCGAACCATGCCGCTCCGCTTTCCCATTGTCCGGCAACGCGATAGCTGACTTCCGTTCGGTGAAACGGACGAAGCCTGATGCCGCCGGAAGCTCCCGGCGTGAAAATTTTGCGGGCCGCCGCATCCGGTGAGAGACGATTGATCAAGGCAAGGTCGAAGCCGCCGGCATCGCAGAGTTGGGTCCATAGCTCCTGCAGCGCCGATAACGAGCATTCCGGAGCAACGAGAATATCCCCATAGTCGGTATAGCTGCCGGCCGCCCATTCGAGAAACCGCAGCCCCCTGCGCCTGCCGATCGCCAGCGGAACGACAGCAACGAGTCTCTCGCCCTTCCAGACCAGGCCGATCCGCAACGCGCGCTGGTCACGGCGTTGTACGGTACTCCACCATGCCGAAATCCAGGCATGGCTTTGAAAGATCAGCCCGTCGGTACGATGCCAAAGCTCCATCCAAGCGGCTTCGACCGCAGCCAGGCGATCCGCCGAACGGACGATTTCCAGGCGCTCCGCGCCTAGGACGTCGATGGAAACAGCGGTGTTCATGAAGGAGAACTGTCCTGTGGCTGCGCGACCACATTGGGCCGTCTGTGAAACAGTCGCATGACATGCCTTGCCATCTTCTTGAGCGGCAGGATGTAGAGCCCAAAGATCGACTGGTAATCGCGCACATCGCGATCGACCAGGCCAAATTTCAGGTCTTCATCCGGCTCCGGGACAAATTGCGTTCCGAACAGACGATCCCAGAACGAAAAAAGCAGGCCGAAATTCTTATCGTAGTGACGCGGGTCGATGCTGTGATGCACCTGGTGCCAGTGCGGACACAGGATGATGTTGTTCAACGGGCCGAACGATATCTTGAGATGCGTATGGCGAACAAAGTCCATCATCAGGATGTTGCGGATGACGTAGACGTTGATGCCGAAGATAGCGACCTCTACCGGATCGAGTGCGATCAGGCTCCAGACACCGAAGCAGATGCCCGGGATGACGCCATCCCACATACGGTTCATCAGATCGTCCAGCGGATGAACCCGGTCCTTGGTGATCCCCACCATCACTTCGGCCGAATGATGTACCTTGTGCAATTCCCACAGGAACGGGAAACGGTGCTGGGCGACGTGGTAGAGGTAGTATGAAATATCATAGGCGACCAGCATGGTTGCGGTGAAGATGACGATCGTCACCGGTCCCGCCGGGCCGCCGAGAAGCGGCGCGTGGATGTTAAGGAGCCAGCCAATTGCCTCACGTGTGCCATAGCCCACCGCGACGACGAAGGTGACGCCGGCAGGAATAAGCAGGAAAGGCATCATCGCCCGTTTCGTGATCCAGAACAGGGCGTCGGCTCGCGCCGACGGGTGCAGGATGACTTCCTGTGGGAAGGCGAAGTCGAAAAAGTCCCTGAGGGACTTATGTTCGGCAGTTCGCCAGTAGGCGATCACCGCGCTGCCCAGTGCGGTGAGGAGAAGCAGGCCGAGCGTGGTCAGATTGACGTTCGAAAGCTTTTCCACAATCGCTCTGGCAAATTCGGAAAACATTGATGCAGCGGCTCCTGGTCGTAAGTCGTAAGAAGGCGATCTGGCGAATAGCAAAGCACAAAATTCCCGCCAAACTCGCTACGCCGCCTGCAACCAGTGGCTGTTGTGGGCGCAGCGGGCAAAGCAGGCTGGATGGTGCGAGACTAGCAGATCAACGGTAACGAAACCGCTAAATGTCCAAACGTAATTAATGTCGAATACGGCTGGAACTCGCCCGGCAACTCTACGTTGGCACCGGTTTTTGCTGTTGCGGCGGGTGAATTGGGGCAAGATGGATATCGATCCCGGCTTCGCCCACTTCACCGTGCCAGGCGAGGCGTTCGGCTTGCTGCCTAGTGCCAAAACGCAGTGAAACCCAACCGCCTTGGCCCGGCATGTCACCGCCCGCGCCGATATCGAGCGCAGCATCAGGAAAGCGGATGGCCAACAGTACCTCGTCGCCGCGCAATACCGTGACCGTATCTTCGTGCCGGTCGGCATGGAGGCCGGCGGCCAGTTGGAAGACGATCTCGGACTGGCGCCTACCGCCGAGCAGTTGGTCGGTGATGAGGATGCCATCGGCCTGGCGCGCCAAAGTGCGCTGATGCACGACGCCGAAGCGGCTTCTATAGCCGTCATGCCGGGCGCTCAGCCTCCAGTGCGGTCCCGGCTCGCTCTCCACCAGCGCTGCGACTGCCTTGTGCGACCAGTTGAAATTTCCAGCGATGGTGCTTTGGCTCTCGCCCTCGATGTTCAGCGTGTTGTGCGCCGGTGTGGAGCGGAACCAGTCGCGCCATGCGCCTCCCGAACCGTAGAGCCAGGTGCCGGGATCGACCAGCACCGGCTCATCGTCGATGCACAGGGTGAGCGACAGCGCGTCGGCATGGCCGTGCGCCGCTATCGAGAGATAGCCGAGCGGTCCATGGTCGAACGTCAGTTCGACATTGCGGCCATTCATTGCTCCGCGCCAGACGGAGAGCCCGCCTTGCGTGAATGTCTGCAAGCCATGCACCGCGGGCGCCGGGCCTGACGGCGCACCAAAGAAAAGCGAACGAAAATCGTCAGGCTCCGGCGCGTTGCCCGGCGTCCCCAGTAAGCCGTGGATGGCGGCCGCGACGGATCGGATATAGTTCGGCTCGTCGCCCAGCTTCAGCACATGGCCCTCATCGTCGTCGCCGAAGCGGGCGGCTTTCTGTGGCAGCCAGCCGACGAAATTGGCGAAGGCGCCCAGGCGCGCTTCGACGGCCGAGGGAAACGGCGTTCCCGCCTGGCGTGCCGCGGCGGCGCACAGCAAGATGAGTTCGGCGCTGAAGGCTGCATAGGTCGGCGTTTGCTCGGCACCGGCGCCGTCGGCAAGAATCTGCTTGTGCGTCTCATTTAAGAGGGCGCTGCGGGCAATTTCGGATTCGGCCCCGAGCGCCAGGCCAACCAGATATTCGCCAGCCAACTCTGCGACGAGATGGTTGTTGGCGGAGGAATATCGCGACGGAAACCGCGGCAGCCAAAAGGCGCTTGCCGCGAGTATCTCACCAGCTTTCCGCAGCGTCGCCGGGTCAAGCCGGTCACCGATAAGGTCCAGGGTGACGATCAGGCTGATGGCTCGCAGCGCTACTTCGATGCCGGAAGCCCAGCCAATGCCTCGGAACGGCGGATTGGCGGAATGCCAACTGCCGATTGCCGCCTCAATGGCACTCCGGGATCGATTGTCCTCGCTGAGGAGCAGGTGTGCAGCCAGTACTGGCAATTGCTGCAGCCGGTTGACCTCCCAGACATATTTTATATCGCCAAGGTCGCCGCCATCGCGAAAATCGATATCGAAAGTATGAGCCTCGGCGCCAGGCCAAAGCCTGCCGGTTACCGGATCAAGACGCCAAAGCTCAGCAGGAAACAAAAGATCGGGCTCACGCTTTGGCCATGTCCGCCCGAGTGCCGAAAACCGGCCATGAAGCATCTCTTGCGCGGCCGCCGCTATGGCCTGCCGTTGAGCGTCGGTCGCTGCCAGCGCAGCATGGCGAAATCCGGGCAGCACTGGGTGCAACTGCGGCGATGGATAGCGCTCCCACCCATCATCGCGGCGGCGCGACACGATCCTTCGACGTTGCTCGCCCAGCCGGTGCAACACCTCGGCCGGTCCCATGCTGCGCAATCGGTTGATGTACCAGCCGATTCTCATGCACGCCCCGTCAACGTTTCGGTCCTTGTATACCATGCCGTCGAAAAGCTGCGGGCCGGCAATCTTCTTTCCCGTTCGTTGCGGTTAATATCTCCCGCGAGCATGCGGAGGGAGCGATGCGAAAAGCGGTGTATGTTGTTGCCTGGGTGCTCGCCTTGCTTGTGGCGGCCGAGGCAGAGCCCATCCCTCTCAAGCGCGGCGTTGGCGTGCATCAGTGGCTCAACTGGTCGCCGGTGGAGAAAGACGGAACCTACGTTTGGCCGCCCTATCGCAGCGAAAAGGAGTGGCTTGCGGAACGCAGGCCGCTCACTGACCGGCCGGCCGGGGAGGTGTTTGCCCACATCCGATCGATGGGCTTCGACTTCGTCCGGCTGAGCGTCGATCCCGGCCCGCTGCTTGCCAACGGGGACGCCAAGCGGCAGCAGGCGCTGGACATACTTGCCGCCGCCGTCGAGCGGATCACGTCGACCGGCCTCAAGGTGGTTTTCGACCTGCATGGCGTCACTCAGATTCCCGACTACAGCATGGAGATGATCTATGGCGGCGCCGACAGCGAGGGCGTTGCCCGCTATCGTCAAATGGTTGTGGCGGTCGCCGCCATGCTGGTCAAGATCGGCACCGACAAAGTCGCCCTCGAACCTTACAACGAGCCCGCATACTACCCTTGCGATGCGAGCGGCAGCGATCACTGGCAGCGGATCATGGCAGGGACCGTCCACGACATTCGAGCGGTCAGCAGCGAACTTACCATCGTTGCAACCGGCGCCTGCGGCGGCAGCATTGCCGGATTGGTCAACCTCAGCCCCAGCTTTGATGACCCAAACCTCTATTACAGCTTCCATATGTATGAGCCTCACAGCTTCACCCACCAGCGGCCCGATGACACGATCAGCTTTGCTTCGGGACTTCCCTGGCCGGCCGACAGCAGTACACCCGAAGTGGTGACCGAAACCCTTAGAGCGCGGATGGAAGCTGCCGGCTTGAGCAGGGTCGAGCAGGTCATGAACATGGCCACCGCGCGACAAGCAATCGCGAACTATTTCGAGCAGAACTGGGGCCAGAGCCAACTGGAGGCGAGCTTTCGCCAGGCTGTCGACTGGGCTGAAGGCCACGGCATTCCCAGCCGGCGGCTCTTCATGGGCGAATTCGGCGCTATCCTCATGTCCGTGGACGGCCGCATGGGCGCCTTTGAGGCCGACCGTTCGCGCTATCTCAAGGCAGTGCGCCGAGAGGCCGAACGCTTCGCGATCCCATGGTCTGTCTGGGAGTTCTCCAATCCCTATGGGATGAGCCTCATCCCGCCCGATGGTCCCCCGGTTCCCGACCCGGAGATGCTGCAGGCATTGGGCCTGCCATAGGTGCCGTCACTCGCCCTCACCAGCGAACAACCGGTGGCAAACCCCTGACCGCCAGGCTCGATCGAGGAACGGCCCGCGGCAGCTTTCTCCCGGTTGGGTTGTATTGGCACGAAGTGTTTAACACATTTGTTGTACTGAAGTGAGGAATGCGCGCGCCTAGGGGGAACAATGTGTGGAATTGCCGGATGGATCGGTCGAAGGGCTAAAAATCCACAAGAGCGGGCCGCCAGAATGTCAAGCGCATTGCGGCATCGCGGTCCCGATGCCGAAGGCACCGAGATATTGGACCTGAATACCGGCGAGGAACAATTGGCATTGGTCCATCGCCGCCTGGCGATCATTGACTTGGCGCCTGAGTCAAATCAGCCAATGCAGATTGAGGACGGCCGTCTCAAAATAATTTTCAACGGAGAGATATATAACTACATCGAGTTGCGCCAGGAACTGATCGGCCTTGGCCATCATTTTCGAACGCGCTCCGACACCGAGGTGCTGCTCCGAGCCTACGATCAGTGGCGCTTGTCCATGTTCGACCGGCTGAGCGGCATGTTCGCCTTTGCACTCTGGGATGCTCAGAGGCAGGAATTGATCCTCGGCCGGGATCCCTTCGGGGAAAAGCCGCTTTACCTCATGCAAAGCGAAAGATTGCTGCTGTTTGCCTCGGAGATCAACGCATTGTTGTCGGCGCTGCAAGATGCGCAGCAACTCGATCTGGATGCGGTGGACGAGTATCTGAACTGGCGTTATGTGCCGGGACCACGCACGCTTTTTAAACAGATCCGCAAGCTCAATCCCGGAAGCTATGCTGTCTGGTCGCAAGGGGTGGTCAAGGAAACGCGCTACTATACGCCTCCGGATCAGGTGGCCCTGACCGAGCGGATCGACGGAAAAACCGCCAAGAAACGATTTCTGGAACTGCTCGACCATTCCGTCGAGATCAGGATGCGCAGCGATGCACCTTTTGGGGCCTTTCTCTCCGGAGGACTCGACTCCTCGGCTATCGTCGCCCTGATGGCCAGGCACAGCGCTACGCCCATTCGCACGTTTTCCGTCGGGTTCGACGACGCGGCCTATAGCGAACTTGCATTCGCCCGGCGCGTTGCCGATCATTTCAAGACCGATCATTGCGAACTTGTCATCCAGCCAGGCGATCTGATGGATCACCTGCCGGCGATGGTTCGCCAACGTGGTGCACCTGTTTCGCAAAGCAGCGATATTCCAATTTACCTGATGTCGGAGCGCGCCGCCCAGGACGTCAAGATGGTGCTCACCGGAGAAGGAGCCGACGAGATTCTCGGCGGCTATCCCAAGCATCGCGCGGAATCACTGGCCGGGATCTACCAGTCGCTTGTTCCAGCCTCGCTGCACGATAACGTCCTTTCCCCTTTGATACGCGCCATGCCGGGCGCGTCGGCCAAGGTCGATACGTTTGCCCGCACCGCGGGCGAAAGGCACTTTGCCGCCCGGATGGTCTCCTGGTTTGGAGCCGTTTCGGCGCAGCAGCGCGCTTGCCTGATCGGCGCGTCCGCAAATCGCCGTTATGAGCGCAACGACTTTCCGTTCTCGTCAAGCGCTGCGGCTTCCCATCTTCGCCGCGTGCTGTTTTTCGATCAGACATCGTGGCTGCCTGACAATCTCCTGGAACGAGGCGACCACATGATGATGGCCGGTTCAATCGAAGGAAGAATGCCGTTCCTCGATCGAGACCTGGTTTCATTCGTCAGCAAATTGCCCGATCGCTACAGGCTGGGTTGGTTGCACAGCAAGCAGATCCTGCGGGACAGCATGGCCAATATCCTCCCGGAAGAAATTCTCAGCCGCCGCAAGGTCGGGTTCAAGGTACCGGTCGCCGAATGGTTTCGCGGATCGATGAGGAACTACGTGCATGACCATCTTTGCTCGCCCCACTCCGTCATCCGCAGCTATCTGAGTCCGAAACAGCTAGATCAAATCGTCTCGGAACACACCACGCGTGCTGCAGACCACGAAAAGCTGATATGGGCGCTGTTGAATTTGGAGATATTCCACCGCGAATTCAGGCTTGAAGCGCCGCCTTCATCATCGGCGTCAGCGCTTGACCGGTTGACGGCTTGACGCCGCCGACCGCCAGACATCGCAGATTGCGCCGACAAACGGGGCGAGCTCAAGCCGTTCCCGATGCACCGCCATTGCACCGGCACCAAGCCTTGCCCGCAGTGCCGGGTTCTCCGCGAGGCGGCTCAGCGCCTCGGTCAACGCTGTAACATCGCCTGGCGGCACCAGCAGCCCGGATTGCCCGTCGGTGATTATGTCTTCGACGGCGCCAACCGGGGTCGCCACCACCGCCAAACCGGCTGCCATGCCTTCGATCACCGACATCGGCAGATTTTCGGCGAAGGATGGAAGAACCAGAATATCGGCCGAAGAAATCAGCGATGCGACATCGTCCGGTCCCACCCAACCCGGAAAGGCGATCCGGTCTGCAATCCGCAGCGCGGCTGACTTTGCCCGTGCCGCCTCGACTTCGCCATCGCCGGCAATCGTGGCGCGCCAATTCTTGACAGGGCTCATGCGGTGCAGTGCCTCGAGCAATTGCGGTACGCCCTTGCGGTCGCCGATGCGGCCCAGGAACAGGATATGCACATGGTCGCCGCCGCCGACATGCGCCAGCGACGGGACTTCGGTCGCATTGGGCACGATCACGATATTGCCGGCTGCGCCCGGCGCCCGGCTGGCGACGAAATCGCGCCAAAGCCTGCCCAAAACGATCACCCGATCGGCATGCTCGAACAGAGCTTTGATACGGCGGCTTATGAAACCGCGGTCGGCTTTCCAGAATGTCTGATACTGCGCCCCGTGCAAATGCAGGACATAGGGTATCGACAGGAGCCGTGCGCAGGCGGCGATCACCATCTTGCGGTAGGTGCTGCCGGAAACTGAGATGTTGATATGAATGACATCGGCGCGTCCAGCCAGACGCGCTTTAAGCATCCGTAAGCAAAAACCGAGCATATAGAAGATCGAAAGTCCGACATGCCCCGGGCCACGACTGGCAAGGAAGCACACATCGATGTCGGCGATTTCTTGCCGTTCGAACTCCTGCTTCAGCGCCCCCATGATGCGGTCGATGCCGCCCTGCCCCGAAACGCCCGAGGGCGTCGCGACCAGGACATGTATTTTTCGATCGGATATGAGGCGCTGCAACATGATGGTACTCTAAATAACACAGACCGGGTAACTGCAAAGCAAACGTTCCCGATAAGGTTTACGGCAAATCTTTTAGTTCAAACTGAATCTGTTCACCCTTCGGCGTCATCGGGCTGGATTTTCCGCCAGTCGGCGGCTAGTCGAAGGTGAGTTTTCCAGGGACACGCCCTTGCTGCTCCGTTCCACGCTCATTTATGCTCCGGCGATCCTGCTGACGCGAATTTCGGCGCTGCTCCTGCTGGTCGTCGTGACGCGTTTGATCGACCAGACCGAGTATGGCCTGCTCACCCTGGTGGTGACCGTCGGCGAAATGACCGACATTGCCGTCACCAACTGGCTGCGCATCGCCTTACTCAGGCTTGGCGGCAAGGGCGAAGTCAGCCGCGGCAGCCTGATGCTGGCCGGGCAGGTGTTGCTTGCCACCACGGCACTGGCGCTGGTCATATCGATAGGCGCGTCGGCGGTGATCGTGCCTGAACGCTGGGTCGAGTTCGCGATCGCAGTCTGCGGCTATCTGGTCGCCGGGTCCATCAGCCGCTTCGCGTTGACGGTGCTGCAGATGCAGCAGCGCCATTCGGTCTATTCGATGCTCGAAGCCCTGCGTGCCCTGCTGCAACTCGCGCTGCCGATCGGCGCCATCCTTATCTTCCAGGATAGCTTTCTGACGGTATCGCTCGGCTCGAGTTTCGGCGCCTTGATTGCCGGCATCGTGGCGGGCATCATGGCATCGCGACGGCTCGTTGCCGGTCCGCCGCGCTTCACCCACAGGGACTTCTTTGCGCTCGGTGTGCCGCTGATCATCATGGCGCTGGTTGGCTTCGGGCTCAACAGCGCGGAGCGTCTGTTCCTCAAGTTCTATTACGATGCCAGCGCCGTGGCGATCTTCGCGGCAGCCTATGCGCTGGCCCGCCAGCCGATCGATATGGTCGCCAACGCCATCAACATGGGCGCCTTTCCCGAGGTGGTTAGCCGGTTCGACGAGGATGGGCCCGCGGCATCGGGTCGGTTGCTGTCGCAGTTAATGGCCTTGATGATGCGGCTTTGCCTGCCGATTGCAGCGATGCTGGTCGCGCTCAGCAGCGATATCACCGAGCTCATGCTGCCCTCGCAATATCACGGCCGCTTCGGCCTGCTGTTTCCGATCATTGCCTTCAGCGTGCTGTGCGCCAACCTCACCAGCTTCGTCTATGGCGTCGTGGTGCACGCGCACAAGCGGCCGTGGCTGCTGATCATCGCCAATCTCTTCGGCTCGGTGGCAACAATCGCATTGTCCCTGCTGTTGATCCCCCCGATGGCGGAGATCGGCGCCGCTTTGGCGCTGGCGGGCGGCTCGGTGGTGGGCTCCATAACCTGCATTATCATCAGCGAGCGACTCACACCGGTGCCGGTGCCATGGCGCGACATCGGTGTCTCGGTGGTCATCTCGCTCAGCACGGGGGTGGCCGCCAAGCTTGCCAGCATGGTTGCCGGCGACGTGCCGGCGATCTTCTCGCTTGTCGCCGGCGGCACTGCCGGTGCTGCGGTTTTCTTCGGGCTGACCTCGTTGTTCCACCCTGTGGCAGCGACGCAATTCGTCGCGCAGCTGCGGGCGCGGTTGCGGATCGCATAATTTCGCAAGCGGTCTGTAAGCGGGTATTTCCGAAGCTTGCAGCACTTGCTGCACCTTGCGGAGACGGGTTCGTTGCATGTCGGACATTCGGTCTTCGGGTGTTCGGGTCATGAGAGCAAGGCGCCATAGTGGTCTGCCTGTAGCGCCCGGCGGAAAGATGCCGACGAATCCGCAGGGTCGCAGTCAGGCGAGAAGCGGACGATTGAAAAGCTGCAATCATCCGCATCTATTTAAACCCGGCTTTTTGTCCAAATCTGAGAGGGCAGTGTGATTTCCCGATCCAAGAAGGTTGAACAATTTCGCGCTCTTCATAAATCCGGCTGCTTCCTGATGCCAAACCCCTGGGACGTAGCCGGCGCGCGGATGATGGCTAGTCTGGGTTTTAGGGCGCTGGCGACCACATCTTCGGGCTACGCCTTTTCGAAGGGGAAGAAGGACGGGGCAAAGGAAGTCGGCCGCGACGAAAGCTTGGCATACGCTGCCGAGATCGCAGCCTCGACGATCATGCCAGTCACTGCCGATCTGGAAGATTGTTACGAAGACACACCAGAAGGCGTGGCTGAAACCGTCCGGCTTGCCGCCGAAGCGGGATTGGCTGGACTTTCGATCGAAGATCGACAACCAAATCCCGGCCAGCCAATACGCGATTTTGATACGGCGGTGGCACGTGTAGCAGCGGCGGTTGAAGCTGCTCGAAAACACGACATCGTACTCACCGCCCGCGCCGATGGGATGGGTAAAGGCGTATATGGTCTCGACGAGGCAATTCGCCGCCTGAAGGCCTTCGAAGCTCTTGGCGCTGAGGTGCTGTATGCGCCGGGCGTCCCGGACCTGGCGTCTCTCGAGCAGATTTGCAGCTCTGTCAGTGCACCAGTGAACCATGTCCTTGGCCAAGGTGTTTCCGACCTCACATTCGATCAGATTGCCGAGGCCGGTGTACGGCGGATAAGCGTGGGCGGCTCACTTGCGCGCGCCGCTGGCGGAGCACTAGTGAAAATATGTCAGGAGATCGCAACCGGGAAATATACGGCGTTGGAAAGCGCTCCGGCCTGGAACACCCTTCGCGATCCTAAGCCTATGGTCTAAGTTCGAAAGGGGGCGAAGCCTGCGTTCCGGACATTAGGCGCCGCCCCTGGAACGCCGTAGGCGAATCTATAAACCGGCGTTTCGGCGCCAGCGACGCTCCCAGAACTCTCGGCACAGCAGCCCTGCATAGGCAGTGTTGGTATCGTAGTAGCGGCGCCACAAGCGTCGCGGCTCCTGGACGACGCGGAACAGCCACTCCAGGCCGGCCGCTTGTATCAGCTTCGGCGCACGGGCAACCTTGCCCCCATAGACGTCGAAACTGCCGCCCACTCCCATCACGAAGCTTGAGGCGAGTTCATCGCGGTAGCGTTTGAGAAAGCGTTCCTTGCGCGGTGTCGGCATGGCCACCAGCAGGCAGTCGGCGCCCGAGGCGTTGATCGCCGCGACGATCCCGGCCTCGTCCTCCGGCTTGAAATAGCCGTTGCGCATTCCCGCTATGACGAGGCTCGGATGGTCCTTGGCAAGTCTCACTACAACCGCGTCGAGAACGTGCTGTTCGGCCCCCAGCAGATACGGCCTGAATCCACGCTTCGCGCAGAGGCTCAGCAGATTGATCATGATGTCGACGCCCGCCACCCGCTCGGGCAGCGCGACGCCGCACAGACGTGCACCCCAAAGCACGCCGATGCCGTCGACATTGACCACGTCCGCCCCGGCCACGTCCTCGCGCAGCTCGGCATTCTGGCGCATGGTCACCAGCTTGGCGACGTTCACGACCACATGATGCAGCGGCCGCCCCAGGGTCATCGCCTCGTCGGCGATGGCCAGTGTCTCGGCCATGGTCAGCGCATGGATCGGTGCGCCAAGGAACTCCCGGCGCCGTGATGCCAACAGGGAATGCTGCGCCCATGCCGGGGCGTGCGCGTTCATGCGGCCTGCTCCCTTGCAAGCGTCACTTGTGCGACCTCTGGTTTCTTGCCTTCGATGCGGGCGTCGGGCTTGCGTGCCTTGCGCCACGTCCACAGACCCCTCGTATCGACGAGCTTCTTGTCCTTGAGCGCTTCGGGGTCGACCAGATTGAACTGCCGATGGTCGACCAGGAGGACGACGATATCGGACTTGTCGATGGCCGAAAGTGCGTCGGTGAACACGATGCCCCTGCCCTCGAGCTCATGCGGCAGCGCATTTGTGTTGGGTTCAGCCGCAATGATCTTCACATTGGGGATATCGGACAGAAGTTTCACCACCTCGACGGCCGGGCTCTCGCGCAAATCGTCGATGTTGGCTTTGAAGCTGAGGCCAAGACAGGCGATCGTCTGTTTGCGGGAGGGGTCGAGCAAGGCCTCGATATCCCTGACCACCGACATCGGCCGTTCGGAATTGATCCGGCGTGCCGAAGCCATCAGCCGCGTGCTGTTGGGTGCGGCGTCGATGATAAAATATGGATCGACCGCAATGCAGTGACCGCCAACGCCCGGGCTCGGCTGGAGGATGTTCACGCGAGGGTGTCGATTGGCGAGATCGATCACTTCCCATACATTGAGCGACAGATCCTGGCACACTGCAGCAAGCTCGTTGGCGAAGGCGATGTTGACGTCGCGGAACGCGTTCTCGGTCAGTTTCACCAGCTCAGCACTTTCGGCCGTCGTCATGAACAGGTCGCCGGTGACGAAGGTTGAATAGAGTGCCGCCGTCCGTTCCGACGATTTGCGGGACAGCCCGCCGATCGAGCGATCGTTGTTGATCAGCTCGGTCAGCACCTTTCCCGGCAGCACACGCTCGGGCGAATAGGCGACCAGCACATCGGCGTCTTCGCCATGCTGGACAGGAAATTTGAGATCAGGCCGCAGCTCGGCAAGCAGCCCGGTCATGATACGCGTTGTTCCCACCGGCGATGTCGATTCCAACACCACAAGGTCTCCCCGCTTCAGCACCGGGGCGATGCTTCGTGCCGCCGCGAGCACGTAGGTCACGTCCGGCTTATGGTCGTGGGTCATCGGGGTCGGCACGGCGATGATATAGGCGTCCGCCGGCTGCGGCGTGCTGTAGGCCATGAGCTTGCCGTTCGCGACGACCTTCTGAATCAGGCCGTCAAGGTCCGGCTCGACGATGTGGATTTCGCCGCGGTTGACCTTCTCGACCACCGCTCCGTTGACGTCGACGCCAATGACGTTGAGCCCGCGGCTGGCGAAAATGGCGCAGGTCGGCAGGCCGATATAGCCCATGCCGATTACGGAAACGGTTCTTATTTCAGCCATGATGCAGCAGTTCCTCAACAATCCGGTTACTGGCCCGGCCATCGCCATATGGGTTGTGTCGTTCCGCCATGCCGAGATAGGCAGCCCGATCGTCGAGCAGGCGATTGGCGTTGAACAGGATTTTCTCGACATCGGTCCCGACAAGACGGGCGGTGCCGGCCACGATCCCCTCGGGTCGCTCGGTATTTTCGCGCATCACCAGCACCGGCTTGCCGAGCGAAGGCGCTTCTTCCTGCACGCCGCCGCTATCGGTAAGCACCAGATAGCTCTGCTTCTGCAGGTACAGGAACGGCAAATAGTCCTGCGGCTCGACCAGATGAATGTTCGGCACGCCTTCCAGCTCTGCGCTGACCACCGAGCGCACATTGGGGTTTGGATGGACAGGGTAGACAATCTGCACGTCTCCGCGCGCCGCCAATCCCTTCAACGCCGTACAGATGCGCTGGATGCCGCCGTCGAAATTCTCGCGGCGATGACCGGTGACGAGGATCATTTTCTTGGAAGGGTCAAGGAAAGGGAAGCGGGCAGCGAGCTTCGCGTTCATCAGCCTGTCGGCATCGATCGCGCTTGAAAAATGCAACAGCGTGTCGATCACCGTGTTGCCGGTCACGAAGATCGTGCTTTCGGCCTTTCCTTCGGCGATGAGGTTGTCGCGCGCCTGAACGGTCGGCGCAAAATGCCAGGTGGCGATGTCGCCGGCAATCTTGCGGTTCAGTTCTTCAGGAAACGGCGAGTTGATGTTGTGGCTGCGCAATCCTGCTTCGACATGAGCGACCGGGATGCGCTTGTAGAAGGCAGCCAGGGCCGCGGCCATCGCCGTGGTGGTGTCGCCCTGCACCATGACGATATCGGGCTTCGCCTTGTCCAGCACCTCGGCCATGCCCAGGAGCACGCGCGAGGTCACATCGAACAGCGACTGGCCGGGCTGCATGATGTTGAGATCGTGATGCACAGGCAGGCCGGTCAGCTCGACAACCTGGTCGACCATTTCACGATGCTGAGCGGTTATGCATATTTCGGTGATGAAGCCTGGATGAGCAAGGGCGGCACGCGCCACTGGAAAGCATTTGAGTGCCTCCGGCCTCGTGCCGAACACGATCAGCAGTTTCTGCCCGGACGGCAGTTTTGGACGTGAAAGGACGTTCATTGCTGATCCTGGTCGCCTGCAGCCTTCGGGACATGCCGACTATTGCCCGCAAGAGCCATAATAGCGCCGGGAAGCGCCTTCGTGATCTCAATTCTTAATATATGATTAACAACCAAGGCCGCGTTCTCCCGGCTTAACTCTTGTGAAAGGTTGGGCTGACAAGTAGTCTACGGTAGTAGTCTTGAAAAAGAATATATTGGATTGACTAATATTTTAATCATCGGCCACGCCGACGCATCCCGGCGCTGGGAAAATGAGCTTCTGGCGCGGTTGAGTGCGGCTGGACATGCGGTTTCGAGTAGCCGCGCGCCGACGCCTGAACCCAATGCGCGCGGAATGGATAATGTGCTGGCGCTCGAGGGCCGGCGCTTCGGCCCCTCACTGGCAAGCCGTTCCGAGCCGTTGCGATCCGGCGATACCGGCCCAGTCGATCTTATAGTCGATCTTACCGCTACCGCCGCACGACGGGGCACGCCTGTCCTGACGCTCGAATTTTGCGGCCACAGCAGCTTTGCCGCGGGCATGACCGAGATGCTGGCGAGCAGGCGGTTGCCTGAACTCACCGCGCGCCTCGACGGCGTTGCCGTCGCCAGGGCGCGGCCGATGATCAGCGACCGGTTGTGGCTGTCCCGGATCAGCAACGACCTGCTCGCCGGCGCCATCTCCCTGATTGCCCAATGTGTCGCCCGCTTTTTCGCGGGCAAACTTGCGCCGATTATTGAGAGCCCGGCGCCGCCCCTGCAGAAAGGCGGATTTATCAGGCACTATCTGCCCTTTTTCAGCAGGGGGTTGGTCGACCGCGCCGTGCAAAAACTGCGACGTGGTCGGCGCCCCTTCTATTGGCAGGTTGCTTACCGGCTGATCGACGGTCCAGGCGTCGCCGAAACCGGACAGCTGGATGGCAAGCCGTTCACCGTGCTTGCCGATGACGGGCAGCGATTCTACGCCGATCCGTTCGTCCTCGAGCGCGACGGCCGTCATTTTCTGTTTGTCGAGGAGTTTCCCTACTCCACCGGCCGCGGGGTGATTTCTGTCGCTGAACTTGGCACCGACGGCACTTTCGGCGTGCCGAAAGTGGTGCTGGAGGAAGCGCATCACCTGTCATATCCGCAGGTGTTTGCTCACTCCGGCGAGATTTTCATGATCCCTGAAAGCGCTACGGCGCGAGAACTGGTGCTCTACCGTGCCGAGCAGTTTCCGGATCGCTGGGTACGCGATACTGTGCTGATGACGGACAGGGATTTCAACGACGCCACGCTGCTCGAATCCGACGGTCGCTTCTGGCTGTTGGGGACTGAGCGGTTCGGTCACGGCAGCGCGTCCGACACGATGGCCGTCTATTCCGCCCCGGCGCTGCGTGGGCCGTGGGCTGCGCACGCGCTCAATCCCGTCGCAGTCGACCACTCCGCCACTCGGCCGGGCGGCGCCTTTATCCGCCAGGGCGACGCTTTGCTGCTGCCGGTGCAAAACGGGTCTAGAGCATATGGCGGCGGCCTGGGATTGATGCGGCTGGATCGGCTTGATGATTTCGACGTCCGTTTTGAACTGCCCCGCTCAATCGATCCCGGGCCGGCATGGGCTCGGTCCGGCATTCACACGCTCAATCGCGCGGGCGGTGTCGAGGTCGTGGACAGCGCCGGCTGACCGGATCCGAGGTCCGTGCTTAACGAGATCCAGCCGGGTTTGGGCTGGATGCAGCAGCCGAAGGCATGCTCTCGAGCGAGCCTCCATGGGGCTGCTTCCTGTAGGCAAGCAGCAACACCACGATGATCGTCATGTCCGGCGTTTTTGACGAAAGCGCGTTGTTTGACAGCGCGGCAAGCAAGAACGTTATGGTGCCGATCCATGCCGGCAGCGGCGCCCCGCGCAGCAGCCGGAAGACGAACCAGAATATCAGCGCTGTAAACAGCAGGGCTATGGGCAGGCCGAAGAGCAAGATAATTACCACCGGCGCGCTTTCGATGTAGGGCAGATGCAGCTTCTGCCGGACGATCGCCAGCAGGTCGTCAACGTTCATGCCGAACAGGATGTCGTTCCAGCTGACCAGTCCGAACACCTGATAAATGGTCACCCGGGCCATGAAGTTTTCGTCGAAGATGGTGTTGCTGAACCGATTCAGCAGACCGCCCGCAAACAGTACCGCTACGAGCACCGCGCCACCCGTCACGGTGAACATCAGCACGACAAATTTGGCCTGCCGCTCATATTTGAGCGACAGGCCCGGCCAAGGCACGAACAGCAGCAGAATGAGGATTTCGCCGGTGGCGAGCATCAGCGCGGCGCGAGCGCCCGATGCAGCGCAACCGATGAACAACAGGAAGATCGCCATCACCCGCGCCCATATGCGCCAGTGCGTCAGCGGCACGAATCCGATGGTTGTGGCGCAGAGCGCGCCCAGTGCCAGCGGATGGGCCGACAGGCCAGTTGGCCTGAATTGCAGTTCGTTCAACCCATAGGGCAACAGCCGATGTTGAGTCACCGCCTCGATGGTGCCGATGACAGCGCTCAGGATCGCCATTCCAAGCACGACGTCCCCCAGCGCCCGCCGCACCTCTGCATTCAATGCCAGCATCAACAGGCCTGTGGCGCCGGCCACCAGATAGGTATCGATGATGAACCCGGAGGAGCCCGCACGGCCGGTAACGAACAGATAGGGCACCAGCGCGAACATCAGCACCGAATAGCGGATCAACGCCTTGAATATTCCAATTTCGTCGCCGTGCAGCAGAAACGGCCGGCTGAAAAGAACGATAGGAAGCAGCAGGATGATCGCATAGGTGCCGAAATGCAGCTTCTCGTAGAACGAGCCTCCCTGGGCCGTATAGTCGACGACCATGTTCATCACCTGCGGTGATACCGTAAAGCGAAGCAGGAGCGCGAACGCTGCGCATAGGAAAAACAGCAGCGACAGCGCGTTCTGACGGCGCGCTCGGCTGGACGATAATCGTTCCGAAGCGGCAGCGGGATAGCTCATGGCCCATCCAAATGGCGATATTCGAACGGCATTCTGGGCAACGAAATCCCTTCAACGTCCGCCAAGCGGACCGTGTGAACGGCAAAATGGGCCAACTTGGAAAATAAGATGTTAACGATGTTTCTGTAGAGCAGGCCAAGCGTAATGATTTAACAAGGGTTGTCACCATGTCTGCCGGTTCCGGCACACCCCCTATCTCCGCAACGGCTTCCAATAACAGTGCATTCGAGCGCATCGCCAATGCACGGCGCAGGGCATTGCTGCAACAGCATGGCCCAGTCGCGGCGCTAAGCTCCGCGCCGGTGACGCCGCAACCTCCAGAGCCTGTCGCGACTGT
Organism: Mesorhizobium sp. M0678; assembly: GCF_040320505.1. NCBI lineage: Bacteria > Pseudomonadati > Pseudomonadota > Alphaproteobacteria > Hyphomicrobiales > Phyllobacteriaceae > Mesorhizobium > Mesorhizobium sp. M0678. Next base: position 195,154 of record NZ_JAMYPT010000009.1, read on the forward strand.
GACCCTGGACAAGATCGGCGATTTCCTCGAGCTCGATTTTCGACGCCTGTTCGTGTGGCTGCGGGCCGGCCTCGCCCTGGCCTTCATGCTGGCGGTAATCGGGGGCATTGTCGGTGGCGCGTATGCATTGCTGAGCAAGCAGCGTTACACCGTCACGACCGAGGTTCTCATCAACCCATCCAATTTGCAGGTTGTGGAAAACGACCTCTACTCGCAACCGGGCCAGGTCGATAGCCAACTGCTCAGCACGCGCAGCAAGCAGCGCATCCTGACCTCGGGCAACGTGCTTTCCCGTGTGGTGGACGAACTGAATCTGACTCACGATCCGGAGTTTTTCGATCCGGACCGGAGCACATCCTCATCTGGCGCTGTGGCGAAGCCCGACCCGAGGCTCATCGCCTTGAAGAACCTGGCGGACCGGGTAGACGCCATCGCGGACCCGACCTCGTTTGTCACAACCCTCTCGGTATCTGCGGAAACCACCGCCAAGGCGATCCTGATCTCGCAGGCCATAGTCAAAAACTTCCAGGAAGAACTGGCCAAGGCCGAAGCTGCCGGCGCCAGCCGTGCCGCGGCTGCCCTTGACAGCCGGCTTGGCCAACTCAAGAGCGACGTGCAGGCAGCCGAAGAGAAGGTCGAGAGCTACAGGCGCAGGCACAACCTGTCGTCCAGCAATGGCCAGCTCGTCAGTTCGCAGACGCTGACGCAGCTCAACGGCGAAATCGTCGATGCGCAATCGCGCGTGATCGCCGCGCAGGCAAGTTACGACGCCCTGGTTGCCTCCGGTATCAATGGAGCCAATCCCGACCCCACGGTTTCGGAAGCGCTCGCAGCGCTGCGCGACAGGTCAAACAGCCTGCGGCAGCAGATCGATTCACAGTCGATGACATTCGGTCCTCGCCACCCGACGATTGTCAGGCTCCGGACAGAACTCGAGACCGTCAACTCGCAACTCCGGGCCGAGTTCTCCCGCACCATCGGCACGGCAAAGGCCAGCCTGGACAAGGCCAGGGCCTCGTTGGCTTCTCTCAACGCCAGGATGAACGATCTGAAGAGCAATGTTTTCACCGACAGCGAGTCCGAAGTCGCCCTGCGTGAACTTGAACGCGATGCCGCCTCGAAGAGAGCCGTCTATGAGAGCTTCCTGTCACGTGCGCGCCAAATCAGCGAGCGCGAGCAGATCGACACCACAAACGTACAGGTGATTTCGACCGCGGTGCCCCCGCCAGCGCGCTCATGGCCCCCGCGCACTGTCCTGGTGGCAGGCGCAGGAGCGTTCGCAGGCTTTGCCCTGGGCATGCTGCTGGCCATCGGGATGGGCATCATCCGGGACATGCGCCGGCCGCCGAACCGATCAGGCCTTGCCGCCGGCCGAGCCTGAAGCAAGGCATGGTGAAGCGCATCGTTTTCCACATCGCCAGCCTGAGGGGCGGCGGCGCCGAGCGTGTCTTCGTCCTGATGGCAAATGAACTGGCGTCGCGTGGCCACGAGGTCACGCTTTTTACCTGGAACGCGCAAGGCCCTAACGCCGCGCTGCGTTCCGCTGCCGTGCATCTGGTCGACTTCGGCCTTCTCTTGCGCGGCGAGGGTTACGCCAAGTCGGCGACGCTGAAAGGCATAGTGCGAAGCGCAAATTTGTTCCGCCGCCTTGATCCTGATGCGGTCTATAGCGCCCCGGAATTCGCCAATCTGGTGATGGCGCTGTCACTCATGTTGGCCAGAAGCCGGGCAAAATTCTTTCCAAGTTTCCATGCCGCCGCCTCGCTGCCTGCCAGCGGCCTCGGCGCGAGGCTGGCGATCTGGCTTTCCGCGCTGGTTGCAGCGCGTGCAACCAAAGCCATCGCCGTTTCAGCGGGTGTCGGCCGTGACATCATCGCCCGCGGCTTTCCCGAATCCAAGGTCGTCGTCATTAACAACCCGCTGCCGCCGGCTGAAGCACCGCAGGGGAATTCTTATGCCTGGCAGGCAGCATTGGCGGCGATGGGCGATGTGCCGGTCATTGCCACCGCCGGGCGCCTGGTACCGGTCAAGGACCACCGGACTTTGCTGCGGGCCTTCGCTGCCTTGCGCGCCGGCCGCCCCGCCCGGCTTGTTATCTTCGGCGAAGGTCCGCTGGCTGCCGAATTGCACGCCTATGCCGAAGAGACCGGCATAGACGGGGACGTGCTCTTTGCCGGCTATGTCAACGATCCCGCGGCTTGCTATGCCGCGGCTGATCTGTTCGTTCTGTCATCGACCAGCGAGGGCTTCGGCAATGTGCTGGTCGAGGCCATGGCCGCCGGTGTCCCGGTAATCTCCACCGATGCTCCGCATGGCCCGCGCGAAATACTCGGTGACGGCCGCTTCGGCACCTTGGTGCCGGTCGGTGACGCCGCGGCCCTGGCGAAGGCGATGGCCGAGATGCTGGACCACCCCACCCCTGCTGCCGTGCTGAAAAACAGGGCGGCGGATTTCACAGTCGACAAGATTGGCGATCAATACGAAGCGTTGCTCTAGTCATTACGCACTGCCAGTAGATCGCGGTGGGATGCGGTCGACGTGGTCGGGCTTTGATTGCGATAATCTCTTTACGGGCTGGGGCGCAACGAATTTATCGTGAGACATTCCCTCGTTCCTTGAGTTGTTGGGCGAGGAAATCCTTGACCGAATCGAGAACCGCATCCCGTTCATGAGATACGCCTGGCAGCAAATCGAAGCGCACGCGCGCCCCCGCCTCCTCGAACGATCGACACAATGCCATGAGGCGTTCCGGCCGTGTCCGCCCCGCATCGTTGGCGCCCGGCATCCAATGGGTGCTGCCTTGGACATGAGTGATTTCCCAAGTCTCCAGGTCAGCGTCGCCGACGATCATCTGGAAAGGCACTTTTGCCAGCGCTGCGGCATCGAAGGTGATGCCGAACTTCTCCGGCAGATCGCGAATGCCCACCCACCAGTCACGCGTCGGATCGAGCAAGGTCACCGAGCCTGGCGCGCCGATTGAGGCCGCCCAGAGCCTGTCGGGATGCAGAATAGCAAAACGATGCGTGAAATGCCCGCCGCCGGAAAATCCGAACATGGCAAAGCGGCTCCAATCCTGACTGTATTTGGCGCTGACCTCCTCAACCATGGCGAGCAGCACCTGATCGTAGCGTATGTTGCCCTCGAGCAAATATTTGTATCCGCTGCGGGCATCATCCCCGAGAACGCCGATTGGAAACAGCGGACACAAAACGGCGCAGCCGTTCCAGCGTCCGAACTCGGAAAACGCATCGCGGAATCCAAGAAAAGAGGTGCGGCCGGTGCCATGGACAGCGACCATCAGATCGACTTTGGCCCCTTCCCCAACCGCGGGAGGCACATACAGGCAATAGTGAAAGCGCGGGTCTGATTTGGAAGCAAAGATGGCGGTCGCGCCAAGGTCATAGGTAGCGCGACCGCGATCCGCGACAGGCCCCCTGGCAACGCTTGTCAAATCGATAACTCCTTAATAGGCCCGGCATTCCGGCAACAATATACCGGTCGGCCGACCGCGTGAACTGGAGGCGCCTCCAGGCAGCCGCGAGGAGGACCTCGTCGTGCATCGGAAGCAGGGCGCCGGCGGGGCGATCAGGGGCAAAAAGAATGCCTCCGCCAACGCCTCGGGAAGCCGCCATTAACTTTTCGTTAACCATGCCGGGCTAGCCTTAACCAATCAGTAAGGACTCGCCTCTGTGACCTGCGTCGCTCCCATCCAAAACAAGTCCATACGCTTTCGAGCGCGCTCGTTTGTAGCCTTCACCCTCACCCCTGAGGCCCCGCTAGGGGAATGGCTGCAAAGCCTCGATCACTGGACCGAAAACTCTCCCGGCTTCTTTGCCGGCCGCCCGGTCGTGCTCGATCTGAATATACTCAAGCCCGAGGTGGGCGAGATGCGGGATCTGGTCTCACAGCTCGCGGAGCGCGGGATTCGCATTTACGCGATCGAGGCCGATGGCAATGTTGCTCTCGGTGCCGATCTGCCGCCGCTCCTCGTTGGCGCCAAGGAGGCCACCGCCGACGCGCTTTACGTGCAGCCGGACCCGAAGGCCGCAGCTGAGGCCAAGACGGAAGAGCCGCAGGCGCCGAACTCATTGATGATCAAGGCACCGATCCGCTCCGGCCAGTCGATCTTTCATCCCGATGGCGATGTGGTCATTGTCGGCTCCGTCAGTTCCGGTTCCGAGATCATCGCCGGAGGATCGATCCACGTCTACGGCACGCTGCGTGGACGTGCGTTCGCCGGCGCCACGGGAAATTCCGCGGCTCGCATCTTTTGCCGGAAAAACGAAGCCGAACTTCTGGCGGTGGACGGCTGGTACCGCACTGCCGAGGAGATGGACGCCTCCTCGCGAGGAAGGCCGGTACAGGCCTTTCTCGAGGACGGCGCACTTTGCGTCGCACCGCTCAACTAACAACATTGGAGGCACAAATATGGGCAAGGTAGTGGTTGTCACATCCGGCAAAGGGGGTGTCGGCAAGACGACCTCGACGGCCGCTCTCGGCGCCGCGGTCGCGAAAACCGGCAAGCGGGTGGCTCTCGTCGATTTCGACGTCGGCCTGCGCAACCTCGATCTGATCATGGGTGCCGAGCGGCGCGTTGTTTTCGATATCGTCAACGTCATTCAGGGAACCGCCAAGCTTTCGCAGGCGCTGATCCGTGACAAGCGACTCGAAACGCTGTTCCTGCTGCCGGCCTCGCAAACGCGCGACAAGGATGCTCTCACCGAGGAAGGCGTCGCCGACGTCATCGACAAGCTGCGCTCCGTTTTCGACTACGTCTTCTGCGACAGCCCGGCCGGCATAGAGCGGGGCGCGCAACTTGCCATGCGCTTTGCCGACGAGGCGGTAATCGTCACCAACCCGGAAGTGAGCTCGGTCCGCGATTCCGATCGCATCATCGGCCTGCTCGACTCCAGAACGATGAAAGCCGAGCAAGGTGAATCGATTGTCAAACACGTCCTCGTCACGCGCTACGATGCTGCGCGCGCTGCCCGCGGCGAGATGCTGAGCATCGATGACGTGCTCGAGATCCTGTCGACGCCCTTGCTGGGAATAATTCCCGAGAGCCAGGACGTGCTGCGCGCATCCAATGTGGGCGCGCCGGTTACGCTCAGCGAAAACACTAACCCCGCCGCACGCGCCTATATCGACGCGGCAAGAAGACTCGAGGGCGAGGACCTGCCGGTCATTCTGCCTTTCGAACGGAGGGGCCTCCTCGACCGGCTGTTGGGAAGGAGGGCAGCATGAACCTGCTCGATATCTTCAAGCGCCGCGGCAGCGCGCCGGTGGCGCGCGAGCGCTTGCAACTGCTGTTGGCCTACGAGCGTCGAAGCCGCAACCAGCCCGATCTCGTCTCGGTGTTGCGCGAGGAGATCATGGCGGTGATCGCCCGGCATGTTCAGGTCGACCAGGATTTCCTGCAGGTGAGCATGGATCACGGCGAAACGACGTCGAGATTGGAGATCGACATCCAGATCCCCAACAAGGTCGCAATGCCCATGGCCGCGGCGTTCTAACGGAATCCTCCGGCCAGGGCTTGCGTCGGCTGCTGCCGAGGTTGCGGCGCCGTGGTTGGCGTGTTTGACCCGGTCGCCACCGGCAAGTTCTCGCAATTCGAGGACAATAACCACTCCCTCACCAAAACCCCGCGGCCGTTTCCAGCCGCGGGGGCCTTGGGAGGGCCTTTCGAAACCCGTGATCAAATGTTGGCGAGCAATTCGTTGACGCGGCTTTCCATGTCGGCAAGCGCGGTATCGACGTCCTTCTGGCCACTGATTGCTGCACTCATCTCTTCGCCGATAATGTCCTGGATCGCAAACTGACGCTGTACGGCGGACGGCAGCGGCTTGCCGAGATCAGCGACCGCAGAGATCGTGTTGCGATGCGGCAGTGCCTTGAAAGCGTCCGAGGTGATGACGGCCTTGTAGGCCGGCAAGTGGCCGGTGCGCGACCATTCGAAGTCGTTGTCGGCGAAGAACTTCAGGAATTTACCGATAGCCGCGATCTGTTCAGGCGTGCGGTCTTTCTGCGAAACGGCCCAGGTGTGGCCGTCGGCATATTGCGCATGGGCGCCGCCAAACAGCTGCGGATACGGATAGACCGCATAGCCGCCCTTGTTGAGCGCCGTACCCTTGGTCTCGGACTGGGCGTTGTAATCGCCGACCACCCAGGTGCCGTTAAGGTGGACGCCACCCTCGCCGGCAAGGAAGGCGTTGATCGAGCCGCCATAATCGAGATCCTTGGTGGTGTAGCCCTTCTCGAAGATCGCCTTGTACATCTCGACGACCTTCTTGGCTTCCGGCGTATTCAACTTCACGTGCTTCGGATCGGCAAAGAAATCGGAATCCTGCTGGAAAAGATAGGTGTAGAGGTTGCGTGTGTAGAGTGCAGTCTCATTGGTCAGGTTCTGGACGAAATAAGGCTTGCCCGTCTTCTGCTTGAACTGTTCGGCCTGGGCGAGCAGTTCCTCGGGCGACTTTGGAAAAATCGGCGTGCCGTCGGCATTGACGAGGCCGGCTCGTTTGAAAAGATCCATGTTGACGTGATAGAGCATCGTCCAGCTGTCGATCGGCAGGCCATAGACCTTGCCGTCTTTGGTGGCGCCATTGCGTGCCGCGTCGGTGAAGGCGTCGGGTGTCACGCCGACCGACTTCAAGAGATCGTCGAGCGGCATCAACAGGCCCTTCGACTGATAATCCGACAGTACGGATTCATGGATCGTGACGATGTCCGGAGCGTCGCCTGAAGCGAACTGCGCGGTCAGCTGATCATAGCCGGGCCATTCCACGGTGGTGACGTTGACATGGACATCGGGATTGTCGGCGTTGAACTTGTTGATTAGCGAGGTGATGATGCCACATTCGCCAACGGCCTTGGTGGCATCGGTGTTGGTGCCGAAATCGGCATCGCAGGCGCCGAAAAAGCGCTGCACGCTCAGCTCCGTGGCCGCGAAGCTTGGACTTGCGAGCATCATTGCGCCCGCAGAGACTGCGGCAAACAGTATTTTCTTCAGTTTCATATCAGTTCCTCCTACTGAGTTTCCGCCGCTCCACCCTGGATTGGCTTTCGTGCTTCAATTGCTGCGCATTCCCCCGGCCGTCAGGCAATCTTCGTTATCTCACCGCAGCGCCGGAGACCGCCGTGACGATGTATTTCTGGAAGAACAGGTAGACGATCAGGATCGGTGCACCGGCGAACACCGCCTGCGCCATCAGGAAGCCGATGCCTTCGGACTGGGCGAAGTTGGTCTGGGTCGAGGCCATGCCGACCGTCAGCGTGAACATGTCCTTCCTCGTCGCCGAAATCAGCGGCCAGAAGTAGTCGTTCCAGGCCCCGAGAAAGGTGAAGATGCCGAGCGTCGCCTGCGCAGGCAGCGTGAGCGGCAGAAGCACCTTCCAGAAAATTCTGAGCCGGCTGGCGTTATCGAGCATGGCGGCTTCGTCCAGCTCCTTCGGGATGGCCTTGAAATACTGGGTCATCAGGAAGACACCGAACGGAGCCGAAAGGCCCGGCAGAATGAGCCCTTGATAGGTGTTGTGGAACTTCAGCATGCTGAAGATCTGGTGACGGGCGACAAGCACGGCCTGTTCCGGGACCGCCAGACCGAACAGCACGATCACGAACAGCACGTCTCGGCCGGGGAAATTCAGCCGTGCAAAACCGTAGCCGGCGAGCGACGACAGGATCAACGTGCCGAGCGTCAATCCGCCCGAGACGATGATGCTGTTGCGCACCCAGATGAACACGGACGAGGTGCCGACGGTGTTGATGTAGTTCTTCAGCGTATAGGGTGCGTGAAACACCGAGTTCGGATCGGCCATCAGCTCCGTATTGTCCTTGAGTGACAGGCCGATGACCCACAGAACCGGCGCGATCATGACGATCGAAAGCAGGATGACCAGGGCCAATAACAAATGGTCGCCAAATGCCCGGCCCTTGATGGAGGCTGCTGGGGCGCTCATGCCTGGTCTCCCCTGCTGCGTGTCACCAGGTACTGGGCCATGGCCGCGACCAGGATGAGGATGAACAGGATTTCCGATGCAGCGGCGCCCAGGCCGAGATCCCAGCGACGGAATGCGGTATCGTAGATATAGAGCACGATCGGCTTGGTCAGATTGTTCGGACCGCCGCGCGTCATTAGCCAGGCCTGGCCGAAGAGCTGGAATTGCAGCACGATCTGGATGATGATCACCAGGATGAAGGTCCGCTTGATCGACGGCAGCGTGATCGACCGTAGCGTCTGCCAGCGATTGGCATTGTCCAGCGCTGCCGCCTCGTAAATGTCCTGCGGGATCTGCTGGAGTGCTGAGAGAAAGAGCATCATCGGCAGGCCGATGCACCACCAGATGGTGGCAATGGCGATGCCGACCATCGCCAGGCTGGGATCGGAAATGAAGGCCGGAGCCGTTGCGCCGAACCATCCGTAGATCGTCGACAACAGGCCGACATTCGGAATGAAGACGATGCGCCAGATCAGCGTGACGATGGTGACCGATAGCACCGACGAGGAAAAGAACAGCGTCCGCAAAACCGCGGCAGCGCGCGTGCGGCGGTTGAGGCAAAGCGCCAGGAAAAGGCCGATCAGCGCCAGCGTCGGCACCGTCAGAAGCACGAAATAGAAGGTGTTCCAGATCGATTGCAGGAAGACCTTGTCGTGATACAGCCTGGAGTAATTGCCGAGACCGACAAAATTTCCGGACGAGAACGTGTCGGCCTTGTGGAAACTCAGCCACATCCCCCAGAGCAGCGGGAAGAGCAGCAACGTGGTGAAGAAGAACAAGAATGGCGCAACGAAAATGACGTTTCGCCATTGCGGCGCATAGATGTCGGCGGTAGGGGCTCTGACGCCGCCAGCAAGCGTCGCGGTCGGGGACATCGCCAGCCGGTCAGCCATCTCAGGCCCCCCTCGCATGCCAGGCGCGGCCGGTTTCGTTGAACAGATGCGATTTCTGGCCGTCAAAGGCGAGCCCGATTCTGTCGCCGACGGCGACGCGGCTGTTGCCGGCATCCGAGCCGACGATCTGCTGGCCATCGCCCAGCCGCGCGTAGATCAGGGTGCGTTCGCCGAGCCGCTCGAGCACATCGACCACGCCGCCGGCATTGCCCTGTCCGGCGGCAACGATGCGCACGTCTTCAGAACGGATGCCGAAAGTGTACTTGCCATCGGTCAGTTGGCTGGAGGCGATCTCGGTCTGCACCGAGACGCCGTCCGCAAACCTGGCCGTGGCGTTCTCGCCGGATCTGTCAAGCGTCGCATCGACGAAGTTCATCGCCGGCGCGCCGACGAAACCCGCGACGAATTTGGTCGCCGGGCGCTCGTAGATCTCCATCGGGGTACCGATCTGGTCGATCTTGCGATTGTTCATGACGACGATGCGGTCGGCCAGCGTCATTGCCTCGACCTGGTCATGGGTGACGAAGATCATCGTCGATTGCAGCCGCTGGTGAAGCTGGGCAAGCTCGATGCGGGTGCGGGTGCGCAACGCCGCATCGAGATTGGAGAGCGGCTCGTCGAACAGAAAGGCCTTCGGCTCCTTGACGATCGCACGGCCGATGGCGACGCGCTGGCGCTGGCCGCCGGAGAGCTGGCCCGGCTTGCGATCGAGCAGATGCGGCATTTCGAGGATGCGGGCGGCTTCGTTGATGCGCGCCTCGATGACCTTGCCTGGAACGCCGATATTCGCAAGGCCGAAGGCCATGTTGTCGCGCACCGTCATATGCGGATAAAGCGCATAGGACTGGAACACCATGGCAATGCCGCGCTTGCCCGGTGGCAGATGATCGATGCGCTCGTTGTTGATCGCAATCTCGCCGCTATCGACAGCTTCGAGCCCGGCAATCATCCGAAGAAGCGTCGATTTTCCGCAGCCGGACGGGCCCAGGAACACGATGAATTCGCGTGCCCTTATGGAGAGCGACAGATGATCCAGCACCGTCATGGCACCGAACTGCTTGCTTACGTTCCTGATCTCGATATCGGCCGTCACGTCGACGCTCCTCCTCAGCGTTTGCGCTTTCTCGATGATCCGCCTGAACTCAGAGCCTCAGGCGTATGACCTGGTAGGAATAGGCCGGCAGTGACAGGCTCAGCTTGCCGCCGGCGAGCGAGGCGCCCTCACCCTTCCTGGGGCCGACATTGCCAGGGTTTTCGGCCGAATTGACGGCTTTCAGATCGGCGTGTGCCATCACCTGGTGATTGACGATCTCCGCCGCGCCGAAGCCGGTGAGGTCGACCACTGTTTCGATTGCCTCGCTCGAATGGCGGTTGACGGCGAAGAAGGTGACGTGGCCGGTTTGCCTGTCGTGCACGCCGGCAACATCGACATAGGCGACGTCGCCCGCAACGCTGGATTTGTAGGTCGGGCTTTCCACCTTGAGATCCAGCGCATTGCCGCGACCATAGTTAGAAGCAAACAGATAGGGATAAAAAATCGTCTGCCGCCATGCCGGGCCATTCGGAACGGTCATGATCGGCGCGATGACATTGACCAGTTGTGCCAGGCAGGCGATCTTGACGACATCGGAACGGCGGATGAAGGTGTTGAGGATCAGGCCGACCTGCAGCACATCCTCGAAATTATAGATGTCTTCGAGCAACGGCGGGGCGAACGGCCAGCCGTTGCTGCCGCCGAGTATCTTCCTGTCCTGCTCCTTGGAATGGTACCAGACGTTCCATTCGTCGAACGAGATGTAGACCTGCTTGTTGGAGCGCTTCTTGGCCTTGATATACTCGATGACGCCGGCGACCGAGACAATGTAGTCGTCGAGCTTTTCGCTCATGGCGAGATAGTTCGGAGCGTCGTTGGCTTCGTTGTCGAAATACATGTGCAGCGAGATGTAGTCGACCTCGTTGTAGGTATGGTCGAGAACCGTCGCTTCCCATTCAGGGTAGGTCGGCATCTTGGCATTCGAAGAGCCGCAGACCACCAGCTCGAGTGACTTGGAGAAGGCGCGCATGGCCTTGGCCGTCTCATGCGCCAGCCGGCCATACTCGTCCGCGGTCTTGTGGCCGATCTGCCAGGGGCCATCCATTTCATTGCCGAGGCACCAGAGCTTGACGTCGAACGGCTCCTTGCGGCCGTTGGCGATGCGCCTGTCGCTCCATTTGCTGCCGCCGGGATGGTTGGCGTACTCCAGCAGATTGCGGGCTTCGTCGAGGCCGCGCGAGCCGAGATTGACGGCAAGCATCATCTCGGTGTTGGCGGAGGTGCACCAATCGGCAAATTCATGCAGGCCGACTTCGTTGCTTTCCGATGTGTGCCAGGCGAGGTCGAGGCGCACTGGGCGCTGTTCCTTGGGGCCAATGCCGTCTTCCCAATTGTAGGCCGAGACGAAATTGCCGCCGGGGTAGCGGACGATCGGAACATTGAGTTCCCTGACGAGGTCGATGACGTCCTGACGCATGCCGTTGGCATCCGCTGTCGGATGGCCGGGCTCATAGATGCCGGTGTAAACTGCCCGCCCCAGATGCTCGATGAAGGATCCGTAGAGCCTCGGATCGATTTCCGAGACGACATAATGCGGATGAGCCGTAACGGCTGCCTTCATGCATTCCTCCCATCGATATCACAAACGATGATTTAAATCATCTTGCCCGATATCAAAGAGGAATTGGCAGCCCTTCGTCAAGCCAAAATACCCAAATGTAGGACAATTAGACGAACACTTTGGCACAGCAGAAAGCCAGATAGTTGAAATTGCTGCATTATCTTCAGAACCCGGTTTCATGATATCAACCAGTTTTGATCCTGAGCAGGATGTCCTGATCGTAATTTCCAAAGCCCTTGCCGAAAATATTGATCCCGCCGGGGCGCTTGGCGTCGTCCTTGACGCCGATACGGACGCGGATTGAATGATGGCTCTTCAGATCGAGTGCGGCGAGGCCGGTTTCGGAAATCCTGAGGCCGTCGACATAGGTGCCGTCATTGGCAATTCGCCAGTTCTTCAGCTTACCGTATTGCGAGCCCTTGAGCTTCCACCAGGAGGGCGTGAAGACGCCGCGCTTGTCGCCGAAATCCCCCGGCGACGTCCAGGTGCCGACATCGACGCCATTGATCGTCAGCGTGATGTCCGAGGGCCAATCGGCGCTGGTGCCCGGCACTTCCGAAGACAGCTCTATCGCAACTTCGAGTCCGGTGATCTCGGCATTGGCGAGCTTGGCATTGTTGGGGAACTGGTATTCGACAAAACCGCGCGTGAACCATAGCAGACCGGCTTTCATGCGGTCCGGATCGAGGAAAGTGTTCGGCACATCGAGCAGACCGATGATGCCGTCCGGCGAACAAAGGCCGCAGGGCGCGGTAACATCGAAGCCGGTATAAAGCCCGATCGGCATCGACACTTCGATCGCGTCGTTCTTGACCGCACGATATTCGCTCTTGAACACGACGAGCACTTCTTCCGCCGTCGGATAACAGATTTTCTGACTGCCTTTCTTCGCTTTCAGGTTCTCGGTGCGGATCAGCCCCGCATCCTCCAGCACCTGGATGTTGGTCGAGACGGTCGACTGCGGAAGCGACAGCACGGCGGCGATTTCGTTGACATTCATCGGCCCCTTCTCATGCAGCAGTTTCAGCATCGAGATCCGCGCCGAGGAGGCAAGCCCCTTGAGCACGGCAATGCCTTCCTCAGGTTCAATCACCAGAAAATTGCGACTCATGAAATTGCCCGGCCCATGTAAAATCTATATCCGAAATTACCCTGTATATCGGGATATCTGATTTAATCAATGTGCAGGCGGAACGCCGGGCAATTTGTTGAATCCGGCAGGGCGAGGGTCGCGCGGTGGCCCTGCACAGAATTTGTGCAGGAGCCATATGCAGAGTGGACACCTGAACGCCGATCGCCCAATCTAGTCCGGAGCCGAGCCCAGTGATGGCGGCTTTCACATAAAGTGGTTGGACGGGTCGTGACCAAAGGGTGGAAATTATACGATCAGCGACTGGCCTGGGTCCTCGTCGCGCCTGTGCTTTTACTGCTTACCCTGCTTCTGCTGCTGCCGATCGCGATGATGACGGTCTACACGTTTTTCACCTTCGTCACCGCGGGGGTGGAGTCGGCGGTGCTGACCTTCGACAACTGGAAGGAATTCCTCATCGACAGCTACTATCACGGTTTTCTTTGGAAGACCGTTCGCGTCGGCGCCATCACCGCTGTGATCTGCGCGATCCTTGGCTATTTCCCCGCCTATTTCATCTGGGCCACGACCTTCAGGCACAAATGGCTGTTGTTGCTGCTGCTCATCGTGCCGTTCTGGATCAGCTTCACCATCCGGACATTCTCGTGGATCCATATTCTCGGCGAACAGGGGCTGATCAACGTCGTGCTCATCAGGCTGGGGGTTATCAACGAGCCGTTGCCGATGCTCTACACCGAGGGCGCCGTCATCATGGGGCTGCTGCATGTTCTGCTGCCCTATATGATCCTGAACGTCTATGTCAGCCTGGAAAGCATCGACCGCACGCTGATCGCCGCCGCCCGCTCGATGGGCTGTACCAGCGCGCAGGCGTTTCGCGAAGTGACCCTGCCGCTATCGATGCCGGGGCTGGGCGCCGGGCTGCTGCTCTGCTTCGTGCTGGCGGCCGGCTCCTATGTGACGCCGCAGCTGCTCGGCGGCAGCCGCGATGCGCTGTTCGGCAACTTGATCTACGACACCATCATGGGGCAGCTCAATTGGCCGATGGGCGCCACGCTTTCCATCGTCCTGTTCGTTCTGCTCGGCGCGGCCGCGGCCGCCTACAGCCGCTATATGGGCCTATCGCAGATCATGAAGGGCCTCAGTGCATGAGAGCGGATCATCCCGATCGCGAAGGCAGATGGGCGTGGCGGCTGACCGGCGCGATCACGGTGTGCGTCTACGTCTTCATGTTTGCGCCGATCCTCGCCACGGTCGTGCTTTCCTTCAACGCCTCGATGTTCGGCGGCTTTCCCCTCACCGGCTTCAGCCTGCGATGGTATGAGAAGCTGCTCAGCAACGAGCCGGTTCTCGACGCCTTCCGGACATCGATGTGGATTGCCCTGGTGACGGCAACGGTGACGACGCTGCTCGGCATCATGGCGGCATTGGCGCTGGTGCGCTTCGAGTTCCGTGGCAAGCAGGCGATCAACACGCTTGTCATTCTTCCCGCGCTGGTCCCCGAAACGATACTCGGCGTCGGCCTGCTGGTCATGATCAAAGCCGTCGACCAGCCGCGCAGCATGACGCTGCTGGTGCTCGGCCACATTCTGCTCACGCTCCCCTACGTGGTGCTGATCGTCCAGGCGCGCATGGTCGGCATAAAACGTTCCTATGAGGAGGCGGCGCTGTCGCTCGGGGCGCCGCGTGTGTCGACATTCCGCGAAATCACGCTGCCGCTGCTCATTCCCGCAGTGCTTGCCAGTGTTCTGCTCGCTTTCACCATTTCGTTCGACAACACCTCGGCCAGCCTGTTCTGGCGGCCGGCGGGCGTCGAGACCATGCCGACGCAAATCCTTTCGATGCTGAAGATCTCGATCAGCCCTGAGGTGAACGCGCTCGGAACCGTCATGATCCTTTTGACGGTCGGCATTCCCTTGGCTGGCGGGCTCATCCTGCAAAGCCTCACCTGGTTCAAGGCAGGCAAGTGAAGATGAAAATGGGAGAATGGAAATGAAACTGACAACCACCAAACGACTGGAACGGCTCGACGAACGCTATGCCAATGGCGACATCAGCCGGCGATCGTTCCTGACGCTGACGGCCGCCGCTGCCGCCGCCACCGGCCTTTCCATGCCCTGGATGGGACGGGCGCTGGCCGCGGTTTCGGAAGTGCGCTTCGACGGATGGGGCGGCGTGGTGCAGGAGGCGATCGATAAGTATGCGTTCCAGCCTTACACCGCCAAGTCCAAGGTCAAGGTCGTCCAGGGCACCTTTGGCGACGAGAACGAGATCATCACCAAGATCAAGACGTCGAAACCAGGCGACTTCCAGATCGTCCATTCTTCCGGCGTCAACTACTACATCAAATACGTCAATGGCGGTTTCAATTCGGAGATCAACGAGGCGAACATTCCGAACATGGCGAATGTGCTGACCGCCATGATCGAGCCGTTCCGCAAGATCACGCCGAAGCTGTCGGCAGTGCCATATGATTACGGCACCACCGGCATCGCCTACAACAACAAGGTCATCTCGCCGGAGGAAGCCAAGGAAAAGGGCGCCAACCTGCTTACCGACACGAAATATGCCGGCAAGATCGGCGGCTACGCCGATATGACGACGCGCGTCTGGTATGCGGCGCTGCAGACGAAACAGGACCCCAACAACATCCAGGACATGGACGTCGTCTGGGCCAAGGTTCGCGAGACCCGCGACCTGGCCAAGAAATTCTGGAGTTCCGGCGCGGAACTGATGGACCTCCTGTCGCGCAACGAGATCGTCGTCACCGACGCCTGGTCAGGACGTGTCGCCGCCCTGCAGCAGCAGGGCCAGCCGATCGGCTATCTCGACCCTGCCGGCTCATACGCGTGGATGGAGGACATGCTAGTGCTCAAGGGTTCGCCGATGGCCGAATGCGAGGAGCTGATCAATTTCATGCTGGATCCGGCCACGTCGATCGCCGTCGCCGAGGGCCAGAACTATCCGCCATCGCTTGACCCCACCAAGGTGAAGCTGACCGACAAGATCGCGGCGCTTCCGGCCTTCGACCCGACTGGATCGATGAAATCGCTGACCTTCGCCGATCCGCTCTACTGGGCGAAGAACGAAGACGCCTGGACCAAGCAATGGGACAGGGTGTCGAAAGGTGCATGACGACAACAGCCACGACCAGCAGCCCCGGCCGGCTTCGGCCGGGGCTGATGGCGACCCGCTCGCTCAGAGCGAGCGGCAGCCGATAGGAAAGCCTGCGGTCGAGTTTCGCGACATCGATATTTTCTACGGCAAGTTCGCCGCTGTGCGCGATTTTTCACTGGCGATCCGCAAAGGTAGTTTCGTCACCTTGCTGGGGCCGTCCGGGTGCGGCAAGACGACGATCCTGCGCTCGATCGCGGGCCTGGTCGACATCTCCGGTGGCCAGATCTCGATCGGCGGAAAGCGGGTCGACGACATCCCGATCTACAAACGCAACATTGGTCTGGTGTTCCAGAACTACGCGCTCTTTCCGCACAAGAACGTCTTCGACAACGTCGCATTCGGCCTGAAATACCGAAACGTGCCTAAACCGGAAATCGTGCGCCGGGTCAAGAAGGCGCTGGATATGGTGCGGCTGCCCGGCAGTGAGACAAAGCTGCCGTCGCAGCTCTCGGGCGGCCAGCAGCAACGCATCGCACTGGCCCGCGCCATCGTCTTCGAGCCGGAAGTGCTGCTGCTGGACGAGCCCTTGTCGGCGCTCGACGCCAATATGCGCGAGGACATGCGCGTCGAGATCAAGAAAATCCAGAGGGAGACGGGCATCACCGCTATCTTCGTGACGCACGACCAGGAAGAAGCCTTGTCGATGTCCGACCATATCGTCGTGATGAACGCCGGCCTGATCGAGCAGATCGGCTCCCCCGCGCAGGTCTATGACCAGCCGGCCACCGCATTCGTCGCCAATTTCCTTGGCAAGGCCAACATGCTGCCCGGCAGCGTGACAGTGATGGACGGCAAGATGGCGACGATCGCGCTGGCCAGCGGCCATGTCGTAAAGGCGGCCGCGCCGAAGGCGCTCGCGACCGGCAGCGTGGTCACCGTCGTCGTTCGCCCGCAGAAGCTTACCGTCGGTACCGCCGGTGCTGCCAACAGGCTGGCGGGACGGATCGTCTCGACCTCCTATCTCGGCGGCAATGCGGTCTACGAGATCGACATCGGCGCCGGCACGCTGGTGCGCGCCAACACGGTGATCGACGGCCAGCCGCTGCGTGAAGGCGAAGCGGTCGATGTCTGCTTCGACCCGCTGGGCTGCGTGCTTCTCGACGCGCAAGGCTTACGCATCGCCTAGCGAGGCGGAACTGAGCCGTTCAGTCTTTCGCGTCACCCTTTAGCCCGAGAAACCGCGCATAGACCTCACCGACAATACCGCGCCGGAAAACCAGCACGCAGACCATGAAGGTCAGGCCGGTGGCGATGGTCACCGGAAAGTTCGAGGTGGCGAGCGTGTTTTCCAGGCCGACGACCAGTCTGGCGCCGATGATCGGCCCGGCCATGGTGCCGATGCCGCCGAGGAGCGTCATCAGGATCACCTCGCCCGACATCTGCCAGGTGACGTCGGTGACCGTGGCAAATTGAAAAACGATCGCCTTGAGCGCGCCGGCCAGCCCGGCCAATGTTGCCGACATGACGAAAGCCGCCAGCTTGTAGTTGGCGACGGAATAGCCCAGCGAAATGGCCCGGCTCTCGTTTTCCCGGATGGAACGCAGGATCATGCCGAAAGGCGAGTTGATGATGCGCCAGATGGCGAACACGCCGATCAGGAAGACTGCCAGTACGAAATAATAGATGTTGATCGAGACGTTCAGGTCGAGCATTCCAAGCAGCCTGCCGCGCGGCACGCCCTGGATGCCGTCCTCACCTCCGGTGAACGGCGCCTGCACGCAAAAGAAGAAGAATCTGCGACAGCGCCAGCGTGATCATGGCGAAATAGATGCCTTGCCGGCGGATGGCAAAGAAGCCCATCACAAGGCCGAGCAGCGCAGCTCCCAGGACACCGAGCAGGATGCCCGCTTCCGGCGGCCAGCCCCAGACCTTGACCGCGTATGCGGTGAAATAGGCCGCCCCGCCGAAGAATGTCGCATGGCCGAAGGACAACAGCCCGGTGTAGCCGAGCAGAAGGTTGAACGCGCAGGCAAACAGCGCAAAGCACAGCATCTTCATCAGGAAGATCGGATAGACGAAGAAAGGCGCCACCAGCAGCGCCAGGATGCCGAGCCCGACCAGCGCCCATTCAAGCCGTGCCGAATTCTTGGCACGCGTCTCGCGGAGTGTCAGTTCGGCCATCTCAGGCATCCCTTCCGAACAGGCCGGCTGGCCGGACCAGAAGCACGATTGCCATGATGACGAAGACCACCAGATTGGAGGCTTCGGGATAGAAGACCTTGGTCAGGCCTTCGGCGAGGCCAAGCATGTAACCGGTGACGATCGCCCCGAGGATCGATCCCATGCCGCCGACCACGACGACGGCGAAGACGACGATGATGAGGTCAGATCCCATCAGCGGGCTCACCTGATAGATCGGCGCGGCGAGAACCCCCGCAAGCCCGGCAAGAGCGGCGCCGAGGCCGTAGGTAAGGGTCAGCAGCAACGGCACGTTGACGCCGAAAGCCTGCACCAGGCCGGGGTTCTCCGTCGCCGCGCGCAGATAGGAGCCCAGCCTGGTCTTCTCGATCAGCGCCCAGGTGCCGAAACAGACGATCATCGAGGCGACCACCACCCAGCCGCGGTAATTAGGCAGGAACATGAAGCCGAGATTGGTTCCCCCGGAGAGCAGCGGCGGCACGGAATAAGGACTTCCCGATACGCCATAGTAGTAACGGAACACCCCTTCGAGCACGAGCGCGAGGCCAAAGGTGAAAAGCAGCCCGTAGAGCGGGTCGATGTCGTAAAGCCTCGACAGCGCCAGGCGCTCGACCACGACGCCGAAGCCGCCGACGATCAGCGGCGACAGGATCAGAGCCGGCCAGTAGCCGATGCCAAACCGGGTGAGAAGCAGGTACCCGACGAAGGCGCCGAGCATATAGAGCGCGCCGTGGGCAAAATTGATGACGCGCAACAGGCCGAATATGACAGCCAGGCCCAGGCTCAACATTGCGTAGAACGAGCCGTTGATGAGGCCGACCAGCAATTGGCCGAGGAATGCCTGAACGGGTATTCCGAAGATCATCGCAACATAGCGTCGGATCGTGCGGCGTCCAGATCGGCCTCTATCCTCGCCGAAAGGACGATTACGGCTGAACGGTCCTGATCCGATATCGCTGAACGAGAATTCCCGTCGTCAACCGCCGGCTGGATGATGGCAAGCAACCAGGCGGCCCTCGCCAATGCTTTGGAGAAGCGGACGCTCGCTGCGGCAGATCGGGGTGGCAGCTGGGCAACGGGTGTGGAACCGGCACCCTGAGGGTGGGCTCATCGGGCTGGGCAGGTCACCCTTGAGCACCAGCCGGCCGCGCCGCGCCCGGTCGATGCTGGGTATCGGCACGGCGGAACGCAGCGCCGCGGTGTAATGATGTCTGGGCGCCGCAAAGACCTCGTCGGTCGGCCCGCTCTCCACGATCGATCCCAGATACATCACCGCCACACGGCTCGAGATCTGACGCACCACGGAAAGGTCGTGAGCGATGAACACATAAGTCAGGTTGTACTCCTCGCGTAGGTCGGCGAGCAGATTGACGATCTGCGCCTGGATCGACACGTCGAGCGCCGAGACCGGCTCGTCGGCCACGATCAGCCGTGGCCGCAGCGCCAGCGCGCGGGCGATGCCGATACGCTGGCGCTGGCCGCCGGAGAATTCGTGCGGGTAGCGCGATGCGTGCTGGGGCGACAAGTCGACCCGGCGCAGGAGCTCGGCCACGCGGTCCGCCATTTCCGATGCCGAGAGGCGTTCATGGATGCGGAACGGATCGGCCAGCAGATCGCCGACCCGCCGGCGCGGATTGAGCGAAGCGCTGGGATCCTGAAAGACCATCTGCATCTGCCGCCGCAACGGACGAAGCTGGCGCTGGGAGACGTCGCTGATGTCGCGGCCCTCGAATTCCAGCGACCCCGAGCTGATTTCGGTCAGACGCACCAGACACCGGCCAAGCGTGGATTTGCCGCAACCGGACTCGCCGACGATGCCGAGGGTCTCCCCGGGCCAGATGTCGAGCGACACCGTATCAACCGCATGCACGGTCCGGCGCTGCGCCGGGAAGATCGAGCGGCCGACGCTATAGCGCTTCGACAGGTCGCCGGCACGAAGCAGCGGACGTTCGCGTGGCATGGCATTCATCGTTGCATCTCCACCACGCCGCCAGGCCTCTGGGCAGCGAATTGTGTGCGCGTAGGCTCCGGCAACAGGCACGCGGCGCGATGGCTCTCGCCTTGCATGATCGGCAGTTGAACCAGACAGGCGTCGTGGCGAAAAGCGCAGCGGGGGCTGAAGGCGCAGCCTTTCGGTAGGTTGGAGAGCGACGGCGGAATTCCCGGAATGGCAGCGAGCCGGGCTGGACGTGGTCCCTCTATCGGCGGGATCGAGCCGAACAAGCCCCATGTGTAGGGATGCAGCGGCGCCCGGAACACGCTGCTCTTGCCGCCCTCCTCGACAAAGCGTCCGCCATACATCACCAGTACCCGGTCCGCGACTTCGGCGACGACGCCAAGATCGTGCGTGACCAGGATCACAGCGGAACCGAACTGGTCGCGCAATCGTCCGATCAGTTCGAGGATCTGCGCCTGCACGGTAACATCGAGGGCTGTAGTCGGTTCATCCGCGACGAGCAGCGCCGGGTTGCACGAGAGCGCCATGGCAATCACCGCGCGCTGGCGCATACCGCCGGAAAGCTGGTGCGGGTAGCTGTCGATGACCCGATCCGGATTTGCGATGCCGACCGCATCCAGCAATTGCACGGCCCTCGCCCGTGCCGCTTTCGCCGACACTTTTTCATGCGCGCGGACCTGCTCGCCGATCTGGTTGCCGATCGTATGCACCGGGGTGAGCGCAGACATCGGATCCTGGAAGATCATCGCGATCTGGCGGCCGCGAATGGCATCGAGCGCACGCCGCTTGAGCCCGATCAGCTCCTGTCCCATGAAACGGATGGAACCGGAGACGATAGCGTTGGGGCTGTCGATCAACCCCATAATGGCGAGCAAGGTCTGGCTTTTGCCCGAACCGGATTCGCCGACCACACCGACGATCTCGCGCTGCTCGACGGAGAACGAAACACCTCCCACCGCGCGCACCAGGCCCTCGTCGCTGCGGAAGGAGACGGTGAGGTCCTTGACCACCAGAAGAGGAGCATCAGCCGACATCGCGAGCCCTCGGGTCGATGAAGACGAAGATCACGTCGACGACGAAGTTTGCCATCACCACGAAGAAGGCGGCGTAGATCACCGTGGCAAGGATCATCGGCAGATCGAGCGTCTGCAGCGCCTCGTAGGTCAGTTTTCCGACGCCCTGCAGTCCGAAGACCACTTCGGTCAGCAGCGCGCCGCCACCGACCAGGGCACCGAAGTCGAGGCCGAACATGGTAACAAATGCGACCAGCGAGGTCCTGAGGCCATGATGCAGCACCACCCGCCGCTCGCCGATCCCCTTGGCTCGGGCGGTGCGGATGAAATCCTCCTGCATCATCTCGATCAGGCTGGCCCGCAGCACCCGGCCGTAGAGGCCGACATAAAGGGTTGCCAGCGTGAACCACGGAATGACGAGCGCCTTGAACCAGCCCCAGGGATTCTCGGTCAGGGGGATGTAGCCGAGCGGAGGAACCCAGGAAAACAGCCAGCTGTCGTGCCAGCGGCTTTGCGTCAGCAGGTTGGCGACCTCGCCCAGCCAGAAGACCGGGATCGACACGCCTACCAGGCTCAGGATCATCAGCGCGCGATCAATGAATGTACCGCGCGTTGCGCCTGCGATCACACCGACGATCAATCCGCCGAGCACCCACAGCACTGCCGCGCCGCCGACCAGCGACAGCGTCACGGGAATGGCGCTTATCACGGTCGGAATGACGCGCTGCCCGCGATTGACGAAGGAGGTGAGATCGCGGCTGACGAAAAGCCGGTTCATCATCAGCCCATATTGCACCGGCAATGGCCGGTCGAGACCGAAATCGTGGCGCACCTGGATCAGCGTCTCTTGCGAAGCATTGCGGCCAGCAATGCGCGCCGATGGATCAGCGCCAGGCGTCGCAAAGAAGATCAGGAAAGCGACGACGCTGATACCGAACATAACCAGCACCATCTGGCCAAGCCGGAAGCCGAGCGCGGCAACCACTAGACGCCCCTCGGCGAGGATTTCGGATCGAGCGCGTCGCGCACGCCGTCGCCCAGAATGTTTAGGGCCAGCACCGTGATCACAATGGCTAGCCCCGGCGCCAGTGCCACGACCGGCCGCGAATAGAGCAGGCCCTGGCCGTCCTGGATGATCGTGCCCCAGCTGGCATCCGGCGGCTGCACGCCGATCGACAGGAACGACAGCGAGGATTCCGTCATCATGTTGAGCGCCAGGATCAACGGCACGAAAACGATGATGCGGGTCACCACATTGGGCATGACGTCGCGCAAAAGGATGCGCCAGGGCGATGCGCCAAGGCCGATCGCAGCGGTGACGAATTCGGCATGCATTAAGGTCAGGACATGGCCGCGGATCGGCCGCGCCACATAGGGCACATAGACGATGCCGATGATGAAGACCGGTAGCCACAGGCTGCCGGAGCGGATTTCGAACGGACCGATCTGGATACTCTGCGCAATCAGCACGATCGACAACGAAATCGCCAACAGGAAAATCGGAAAAGCCCAGAGCACGTCGAGAATGCGCGACAGGCCGATGTCGACGATGCCGCCGAAGAAGCCGGAAACGACCCCCAGGAATGTCGCGAGGACAAGGCACAGCACGGCTGCAGCACCCGAGATCAACAGCGAATCCCGTCCGCCGTAAAGCAGCCGCGCCGCGACGTCACGGCCCTGGTTGTCGGCACCGAGCATATAGGGGCCGATGCGCCAGGTCGGCCCGACCGGCGTCATGCCGAGGCCAAGGCCTTCGGTGGAGGGCTGCAGCACCGGCTGGGTCACCCCATCGACGACGATCTCGCCATTGAGATTGGTCACAAATGGATCGGTGCCGGAGACGTATCGCGCATAAAGCGGCGCCGCGAGCGAGGCGATCACGATGACGACGAGCACGGCGAAGGCAGATATTGCCGAACGATCGCCTTTCAGCTTGCGCCAAGCGGTGCGCCACGGGCCATCGGTGGCCCGGCGAACCGGGATGGCAGGCTGGTCCGCAATGACATTGACCATGAACAGGATTGCCTGGGAAAAATCGCGGCCTGGAAGATGCGCTGATCCGCCGGAAAAGGAAATGCGACGGAGAGCCAGCGGCACTCCGTCGCATTGGCTCCGGTCGGCTATTCCACCCAGGACTGGCTGACAATCCAGTAGAATTGCGGGCTGAAGGTGAAGTTCTTCAGCCTAGAAGAGATCACATCGACGCGCTTTGGCGTGAACAGGACAGCGACCGGAGCCTTGTCCGTCACAGCCTTGTCGATGGCGGTCCAGAGTGTCGCGCCCTTGGCCGGATCGGCGATGGTGGCTGCCTCTGCCTCGTCCATCGATGCGTCGATCGACTTGTCGCAGAGCCCCGAAATATTGACCGAGGCGTCGGAGCCCGGCGTAAACGAGGCACAGCTGAACAAGACCTGCAGGAAATTCGATGGCGCCGGGTAATCCTGGAACCATTGCGAGATCGAAATCTGCACCTTGTTATTGGTGTTCTGGATGTAGGTGAACTGTATGTTCTGCGAGATCGGCTTGACCGACGTCTTGTAGCCAAGCTGGTTGAGCACATCCTGCAGGTAGACGCCGATCGCCTTGGAGACCGTGGTGTCCTCGGTGATGATCGTCACCTCCTGACCTGCGGTTCCCGATTCAGCGACCAATTGCTTGGCCTTGTCCATATCCGGTGCTGACCACTTCTCGCCCGGATTGGCGGTGAACGGGCAATAGGCCGCAAATGACGGGAAGCCCGGCGGCAGGATCTGGCAGGCCGGCTGCGCCAGATTGCTGCCGCCGAACAGCTTGACGATCGCGGCGCGGTCGATCGCGAAGTTCACTGCCTGGCGAACGCGGAAGTCGTTGAACGGCGCCAGATTGGTGTTCATCGGCGCATACCACATTGCCGTCAGCGGGTGAACCGTGACCTGCGCGGCATATTTGGTGCCGAGTTCGGCGAGACGGTCGGACGGCGGTGGGTCGAACATCCAGTCCGCCTGGCCATTCTCGACCGCCGTCACCGCCGCCTCGTCGGTAAGGCCGAATTCGTAGTCGATCTCGTCCGGATATCCGGCCGGCTGCGCTTCCTTGCTCCATTCCTTGAAATGAGGGTTGCGCACAATCTTCATCAGCTTGTTGGGGTCGTAGCTGGCGATCATGTACGGTCCGGTACCCGGGATCGGATCGGTGCCGGCGTCCTTCAGCGGCGCGCTCGCCGGCAGGATCGACGCGTGTGGAACGGCCAGCTTCTGCAGGAACTCGGCATCCGGCTGGACCAGGTTGAAGGTAATGCTTCCGGCCGCATCGTCGACCGACAGGCCACCTTCGAGGGTGCATGCAGCGGGGGCCTTCAAGCACGCATCCGGCGCCGACGATGCCTTTGTAGAAGGTCCCGGCCGTCGGCCCGCTGATCTTGAAGATGCGTTGGAACGAAGCCACCACGTCCTTCGTGGTGACATCCGAGCCATCCGCGAATTTGATGCCCTTGCGCAGCTTGAAGACGTAGGTCTTGCCGCCGTTCTCGACCTGCGGGAGGCTTTCCGCCAGGTCCGCGACGACTTCGAAGCCGGTCTTGTCCCCGGCCTTCTTGTAGGTCACCAGGCCATCGTAGAGGACATAATTGATCTGAAAATACTGCAGCGTGTAGTTGATGTGCGGATCGGCGGTGCCTGCCGCGGCATTGGCCAGCA
Organism: Mesorhizobium sp. M0678; assembly: GCF_040320505.1. Classification (NCBI taxonomy): domain Bacteria; kingdom Pseudomonadati; phylum Pseudomonadota; class Alphaproteobacteria; order Hyphomicrobiales; family Phyllobacteriaceae; genus Mesorhizobium; species Mesorhizobium sp. M0678. The sequence continues at coordinate 219,745 of NZ_JAMYPT010000009.1, forward strand.
GTCGGAGTGTGCCGCCTGGCTTGCCCTCGGTGGCCAAGGCACTGCTTGCCGGCGACATCATGGTCACGCCGAGCAGAGCCAGGCAGGGTATCAACGCTGCAAATGCTTTTTGGGGTCGCATATTTGTTCCCTCATGGAGGCGTGTCGGCTTTTGCCGCGCTGAACCCGGTCGATTGACCATTGCGCGGCTGAAACAGTCTGGGTTTGCGAACGGTGTCCGCTACTTGGCCCAATCGCAAAAGACTACGGCGAGCGAAGCCGGACGGGATAGCTATTAAGATAGATAGGTCGGACAGGCTTATCCGCGCCTATTTGTTGAGCAGCCGGCCGACATGGCTATTTGACAAGCAATCATCAGCGGGTAAGCTTGCCCGATGCAAAGCCTTCCAGGCGATCTAGAGAGCCGGTTCCAAACCGGAATGAGCATCGACGCTGCCATGGCGGTGGCAACGGAGGTGCTGGAGCCCATCGGTTTCACCGCATTCATCTACGACTATACGCCCGTGGCGGTCAGTCACAAGGGCGAGCTTATCACGCCCTCGTTGATGGCTCTGCGCAACGTGCCGCGCGACATGCAGGATCTCTGGTGCAAGGGCGGATATTATCAGCTTGACCCGGTGCAGGAGGCCGCGCTCACCGTATCGAGACCGTTTCTCTGGTCGCACAGCGGCGTTCAGAGCACCGTCATGCAGCGCGTGCTCCAGTCCAAGCACGATCCTGTGGTCAGCTATTTGCTTGACACCAGGATGACCTGCGGCGTCACCGTACCCATTCGCCTTGCCGGCGGCGATCTCGCCACCTTCACCGCGATCCGTGCCGATCCGGAGGCCGGGTTCGAGCTCGAAGCCAGACCCTTGATCGCCGAGATCGGAGATCTGGGTCATCTGCTGCATGACTCCGCCTACGCCGGTTTCGACGCCGGAATCCGCACCTGCCAACATGTCCATCTGACGTCGCGCGAACGTCAGTGCCTGCGCCTGGCCGCTGCCGGACTGACGGCCAAGCAGGTCGCGCGTGAGATTGGCCGCGCGGGCCCTACCGCAACGCTGCACCTCAACGCGGCGACGCGAAAGCTTGGCGCGCGCAACCGCTTCCATGCCATCGCGCTCGCCGCCCATTACCGGCTGCTCGAACCGGAGCATTGAGGCTCGCGACCTGCGGGCGATCGGCCTTGCCTCGGGCCAACCCATAACCGGCGAACCTATAAATAGTGCTAGCTGTAAATGCGCTGGGCCGCTTAGTACCGTCGGCCGCAAACAAGGCTTGGGAGGGGTGCACCAAAGTGGCTCCTGCCGCGCCATGATGCGGAGCTTGGACTGTGACGGCACATGCGATCACCGAAGGATTTAGCGACTACAAGGGCTATCGCACCTGGTACCGTGTGACCGGGGACATCGGGTCGGGCAAGGTGCCCCTGGTCGTCGCTCATGGTGGACCGGGCTGCACCCACGACTATGTGGACTCATTCAAGGAGCTTGCCGGAACCGGGCGAGCCGTCATCCACTACGATCAGATCGGCAACGGCAAATCGACCCATCTGCCGGACAAGGGCGGCGACTTCTGGACCGTCGATTTCTTCCTGGGCGAACTCGATGCGTTGCTCGCCCATCTCAGCATTGCCGGCCATTATGCCCTGCTCGGCCAGTCCTGGGGCGGCATACTCTCGGCCGAGCACGCCGTGCGCCGCCCTGAGGGGCTCAAGGCATTGATCCTGGCCAATTCGCTGGCCTCGATGGCGCTGTGGGTGGAAGGAGCCCGGCAATTGCGCGCCGAGTTGCCAGCCGATGTGCAAAGTGCGCTCGACCGGCACGAAGCGGCGGGAACCACCGATCACCCCGAATATGTTGCGGCGACGAAGGCTTTCTACGACCGTCATGTCTGTCGCGTCGTTCCGATGCCGCCAGAGGTCGCCCGGACACTTGCGGCAATCGAGGAAGATCCGACCGTCTATCACACCATGAACGGTCCCAATGAGTTCCACGTCATCGGCACGATGCGGAACTGGACCATCGTCGACCGCCTGCATCGGATCGAGGCGCCGACCCTGGTTTTCCGCGGCTTCTACGACGAAGCGACCGAGGCCTGCGTCCAGCCCTTTCTGGATCTTATTCCGTACGTTGAAGGCCTGGTCTTCCCAAATTCCAGCCACATGCCGCATGTGGAGGAAAAGCACGACTGCCTCAGCGCCGTCGGGCGCTTCCTGGCCAAATACGATTGACGTTCCAGCACCAGGCCTTCTGTTCCAACGGATCGTCGACACGACGCAGTCGTCGTGAGGCAGGTTCAGAAAACCTCGAACCGTCCCATTTCTCCGCCGACGCATATTGTTATGCCTCGGTGATGGCGACGCCACGCTATGTGGATGTCCCGCAAAGGCCTGCAGGGTCGTCCGATGAGGCCAAATCACTGGCAGAATGCCAGATCACGGACAGCATACACGGACAGCATAAAGGAGCCCATTCGAGCGCCTTTTCCATTGCCCGCGGAGGCGGAGGCCTAAACGTTACGGCGCAGATTGGCATGTCGCCGGCATGGCCGCAATCAGCCTGCCTTCCCCTGAACTGGCATCCCGTCGCTGAAAAACCTGACGGATACGGAGGACCAAGTTGCCGGTGGGTACGGAAAGTATCGGACCCAAGTTTCGCCAAGCAGTTGCAACCGAATTCATTAGCCGGCGTTAAAGTGCGGGTGATCTAGCGGGGCATGGGGAGGCTTTCATGCAGACGTATCTCGTCGAGCGTATGGACGGCGACGATGTTATCTCGGTGCGCGTTGTCAACGCGCCGAGTCCGTTCAGAGCCGCAGCTATGATGACGGGCGGGCGTATTACCTTCCGAACGTGGGAAAAGGATTGGATCCGCGTGACCGACGAAAATCGGGGACAGATCTATGCCTATTGTTTCGTCCCCGGCAGCTATTCCGACACCGAAGCATCGCCGGTATCGTCCGGAAGAACCACCGAATAGGCAATATGCCTGAATAGCGGCAATTCCATCTTCGACCCCACCTTGGTCTTCGAGCCCGCCTTGGCATGTGTCCGTGTCATGCGCACCACAACAGCCAGCGAGCCCGGCATGATTGGCTCGGCCGGCGGCTTGCGAAACAGGCGAAGCGACTAACCATGCGTCCTTGAGGGAAGATCAGGGCATCATCAGAATGATCGATGAAAAGATTGGGGCGGGGGGCGATAAGTGACCCTAATCTTAGCGTAGGCAACTCATGTCTTCGGCATATTTGGGATCAGAAGTCGCGGATCAGGATCTAGCGGTGGATTGTCAGACAACGACCTCCGATAATTGGTCAAGTGTCCCACAATACGCACTGGATCAGGGTGGTCCCGTACTGCGCCCATTTCAAAGATTGGGCGTCGATTTTACCAACATTGCGGCCTTCGATCACCTGAGAAATATCGTCCGCCAGTACCCCGACAAGCTTGCAATCAGCGACGGCGCCAATCGTCTAACCTATTCCCAGCTCCTCCGGTCAGTCGAGACGCTGTCCCACCAGATCGCGGCGGCCGTCCCAGACGGACAGGCGATAGGGATTCTTCAGGCCAACTCGGCCTGGTATCCCATTGCCATGCTGGCAAGCATGACGGCTGGGCGGCCTTCGGTGCCACTCAACGCGCGAGATCCTAGCTCGCGTATCCTTGAAATCGTGGCCGGGGCGCGGCTCTCAGCTGTCCTGGGCGAGGGCAATGTCCGACCCGATGGTTTGCCTCACCTGGTCAGTTGGATCGATGTGTCGACCAGTGCGGCCTCGCAGGCTGGGCAAGTGCCTCGTTCTTATTCCGTCTCGGTCGATGCGCCCGCCATCGTGCTTTATACGTCAGGGAGTACGGGCCGGCCCAAAGGCATCGTTAACAGCCAGCGCAGCTTGCTGTGCCGGGTCCAGCAATATGTCGATGCGTGCCACATCAACTCGGATGATGTTTTCCTGCCATTGACCGGACCCGCCACAATCGCCGGGTGCCGGGAGATTCTTGCTGCTCTTCTCACCGGCGCCACCTTGCATCTGGTCGAAGTCGAAGCGGTCGGCTTGCGCGCCGTTCAACGCCTGGTGCGATCCGAAGACGTGACAATCACCTATCTGGTGCCGGCACTGCTTCGCGCGCTTATGGCAGACGGACCTGCAGAAGCGTTCCATTCACTCAGAGTCGCCCGGATCGGTGGCGAGAAGGTGCCCTGGACCGACATCGCCCTGCTGCGCAAGGCCGTCTCCGATACGTGCCTTATCCAGATCGGTTACTCGTCAACCGAGACCACCGGCTCGCAATGGTTCCTGCCGCGAGACTGGCCAGAGCATGGAGATTCGGTTCCAGTTGGCTGGCTGCTGCCTGGAATCACCTTCGCAATTGTCGACGAAGCGGGCCGCCGCGTTCAACCGGGCCGCAGCGGAGAGCTTCTGATCAGGAGCCCATATGTCTTGCTTGGCCATTGGGAGGACGGGGCGGTTGTGCCGGCAACATCAGACCCGCACGATCCAGGCCTTCGGATTTTCGCGACAGGTGACCTCGTTCGACTTGATGATCAAGGCCTACTGCACATCGTCGGTCGCAAGGGGCGCCAGGTAAAAATCAACGGTCGACGCGTCGAGCCAGCCGAACTCGAACGGGTGCTGCGTTGTGCACCCTCTGTCGCGGATGCCGTGGCAATCGTGACGGCCGCGAATGAGCTTGTCGCCTTTGCTGTTCCTCGGCGCTCGGCCGAAGCGACCTTTTCGGACGAGCTTCGCCAGCTTGTCAGGACCAATCTGCCGCCGCCGCTGCGTCCCTTGCGGTTGCACACGATCGCCGAGATTCCGCGTCTGCCGAGCGGCAAAGTCGACATCACGACACTTGCAGAGATGGATCTTTCAGCCAGAGAGACAGCGGCGACCGCGCGTCCGCTCGAGCCGCGAGGCAAGCTGACCGCGCAGCAGGTTGTCCAGCGGGCATGGACCAGCATTCTCAATACGCGCGTGGCGGCAGGACGCTGGGATGACGCCGGAGGAGATTCGCTGAAGCTGCTGCACTGCGTCATGGAAATCGAAAGCGCCATCGGGCAGGAACTCGGCCTTGAGGCCTTCACCGTCGGGATGAGCCTGGAGGAAATGGTCAAGGCGGTCGGGTCCGCCCAGGCAGGCGATCAAAGCGCGCGCGCCCAGAAGCACGACCCTCCCATTCTTTTTCTGTTCCCGGGCTCTGTCGGCTATGGCCCGAGCCTTGCAGCCTTTGCAGCAGCGATGGGCAAGGTGACCCGCGTTGCCCCGATCAGGTATCCGGCCCTGGCTATGATACTGCGCGGACAAGACAGCCTCGCCGATATGGCCGACGCCGCCGTCGACCAGATCCGCCGCGCCCAACCCTCGGGCCATGTACGACTTCTCGGCCATTCGCTCGGCGGCGCTGTTGCCTTCGAAGTTGCGGCGCGGCTGCTGGCAGCGGGGCGAACCGTAAAGTTCCTCGGCATCCTCGACACCAGCCTCGTCGGGGAGCGAAGCGCCCGCTGGGAGACGTTTACGCGCACATTCAATCGAATTCGAACCAACCGCGTGTCCGCTTACCGGATGGCATGCCGCGCCCTCGCGAAAGTCGCCGTGGCAATGAAGCGCGAGGCACAACTGGTCCAGTTTCTCGACCGCTTCGCTCAAGGACAGTTCAACGCGACGAGCTTTAGAACCAAACTGGAACTGCAAGAGGTTTTGCGCGCGCAAGCCTTCTTCCAGTGGGTGGCCGAGCCAAAGCCGGCTCTGCCGATCACAGGCACCCTGTTCCGCTGTGCTCGACCCGGAATGCCTCTGGCAATCGGCTGGGATAGCGTCTTCGCCCATCTGGACGTGATTCCGATCGTCGGCAGCCACATCGATCTGGTTGTAGAGCCTCACCTTACCACCAATCGTCCCCTTATCGAGAAAGCGGTGGCGAAAACCTATTCGCCAATCGAGTCTCGCAAACTGGAGTACAAGCCATCGACCTGATCTCAACATTCGGCAAAGACGCCCTGGTGCTCGACGCTGGCGCGGAAGTCGATCGCATCGTCCAGATCTTGCGCCAGCAGGTCTTCGGCACGCTGCGACGTCGAGGGGTGGTTGTCGGCCTCTCAGGCGGCATCGACAGCTCCGTCGTTGCGGCGTTGTGTGTTCGCGCCTTTGGGAAAGGCAAGGTCCTCGGGATATTCATGCCGGAGCGCCATTCCTCCGGCGACTCACTGAGGCTCGGCCGCATTGTCGCCGCACACCTTGGTATCGAAACGATCCTGGAGGATATAACGCCGGCCCTGGAAGCGATCGGCGCCTATAGACGGCAGACCGAAGCAATCCAGACCGTCGTTCCCGAATATGGGGACGGCTGGAAATGCAAGCTGGTGCTCGCCTCGGTTCTCGAGAGCAACGGTCTCAACATCACGCGCCTCACGGTTCAGGACCCCGAGGGCAGGACCGACACGGTGCGTCTGCCGTCGGCGGCCTATTTGCAGATCGTCGCTGCAACCAACTACAAGCAGCGCCTGCGCAAGATGACCGAATACTATCATGCCGACCGCCTCAACTATGCGGTAGCGGGCACGCCGAACCGCCTGGAGTACGACCAGGGCTTCTTCGTCAAGCAGGGCGACGGAATTGCCGACCTGATGCCAATCGTCCACCTCTACAAGACCCAGGTCTACCAGTTGGCCGAATATCTTGGGGTGGAGGAAGAGGTCCGGCGCAGACCGCCCACCACAGACACCTTCTCGATGGCGCAGAGTCAGGAGGAGTTCTACTTCGCGCTTCCTTATTATCTGATGGATCTGTGCCTCTACGGCTTGAACCATGGGATCGCCGACGAAGACGTCGCTGAGGCAACCGGCCTCACCCTGATGCAGGTCCAGAAGGTTTTCAAGGATATCGACAGCAAGCGGCGCGCCGCACGTTATCTTCACGCGCGGCCGTTGGTGTCCTCTTCAATGGGCGAGGGCTAGGCGATGTGCGGCATCGCCGGAATTGTGTCGCTGAGCGCCGCAGCGGCGTCCCCTTCCCGGGATGCGCTGATACGTATGGCGGGCGCGCTGGCGCATCGCGGCCCGGACGAGCGCGGCCTTTACCGGGACAGACGTGCAGGATTGGCGCATGCCCGCCTGTCCGTCATCGATCTCGCAAGCGGCCAGCAGCCACTCGCCGGCGCGGGCGACACAATGTGGATCGTCTTCAACGGCGAAATCTTCAATTACGTCGAGCTGCGACAAGATCTGGTCGCGCTCGGTTATCGCTTCCGCACACGCAGCGACACCGAGGTAATCGTCCATGCCTATCATGCCTGGGGCGAGGCCGCCTTCGAGCGAATGAATGGGCAGTGGGCAGTCGCCATCTGGGACTCCGTGGCAGGTCGTCTCGTCTTGTCTCGGGATCGGTTCGGCATCTGCCCGCTGCACTTTTGCGAGCATGGCGGGCGGCTTTACTTCGCCAGCGAGGTGAAGGCCATTTTCGCGGCCGATGCGGATATACCCCGCGCCTTCGATCCAGCCGGCATCGATCAGACTTTCACACTCTGGACTGTCGCGCCGCCACAAGGCGTATTTGGAGGAGTAAGCGAACTCACGCCGGGGCATGTCCGCATTTATGACAGCGGCGTCGTCCGGGAGCGGGCTTTTTGGAAGCCTGACTATCCAGAGGTTGACGGACCCGGCGATGATGAATTCACCGGCTCGCTTGATGACGCGACGGAGGAAGTGCGCAGCGCCCTGGAAGCCGCGACGGCGCTCAGGATAGTACGCGCCGACGTGCCGGTCGGCTGCTATTTGTCCGGCGGGCTCGACAGCTCGCTGGTCGCCACGCTGGGGAGACGCTTCGCGGGCGAGCGCTTCCAGACTTTCTCGCTGCGTTTTGCCGACGCCGAGTATGATGAGACGCATTTCCAGCGCCTGGTTGCCGGCGTGGCCGGCAGTGACCATCATGAGGTAGTTGTTTCGCGCAGCGATATCGCTGGCATCTTCCCTGAGGTGATCTACCACACCGAGCGGCCAATCCTCAGGACCGCGCCGGCGCCGCTGTTCCTGCTCTCGAGACTGGTGCGCCAGCACGGCATCAAGGTCGTGTTGACCGGCGAAGGGGCCGACGAAATGTTCGCCGGCTACGATTTGTTCCGCGAGGGCAAGGTCCGCCGCTTCTGGGGACGCCAGCCCGCCTCGACGCGACGCTCGCGGCTGCTGGAGCGCCTCTATCCCTATCTCAGCCGCTCGCCGGTGCAGCAGCAGGCGATGGCACGCCAGTTCTTCGGTCGCGACATCCACGCCTGTGACGCGCCTGGTTTTGCGCATGGCACGCGCTGGCGTACCACAAGCGCCATCAAGCGGCTGTTTTCGGCAGACATGCGCGCTCAAACGGAGCGCCGCAACGCCGTATCCGAGCTGCTTGCCCGCCTGCCGGCGGAGTTTTCGCGATGGGGCTCTCTTGCGCAGGACCAGTACATAGAGATTCAGACGCTGATGTCGGGATACCTGCTTTCCTCACAAGGGGACAGGATGCTGATGGCTCATTCCGTCGAGGGGCGCTTCCCGTTCCTCGATCATGAACTCGTTAGACTCGCGAATTCGCTTCCGGCCGCCTACAAGCTGCGCGTGCTCGATGAAAAGCATGTGCTGAAGCGCGTGGCGCAGCCGATCGTGCCGTCGGAAATCGTCACCCGCAAGAAGCAGCCTTACCGGGCTCCCAACGCGCTTTGCTTTGTCGCAGATGGCGCTCCGGCCTACATTCGCGAAGCACTTTCGGAGGCGGCGCTGCGCGAAGCGAACGTCTTCGATCCCAAGTCGGTTACCCGGCTCCTGAACAAGTGCCAGGCCAGCGCCGGCGACGGCGACCTGTCCAACTCCGACAATATGGCGCTGGTCGGGGTGCTGTCGACGCAGCTTCTTCATCGGCAATTTATCGCGAGCCGTCCAAGTGGGGCTCGCACGCTCAGGCTCAGCATCGATATCGACCGCGAACACCGCGAAGAGGTGCTCGCATGATGCATGGCGCCGTACCGCTCCTGCACGACTATCTCACCCACTCTGCCAGCCGGCTCGGCGAGAAGGTGGCCCTGGTGTGCGGCAATCAACGTGTCACTTATGGCGATCTCGATATGCGTTCGAACGCCATAGCGCACCATTTGACCGATGCCGGAATTGCGCGTGGCGATCGCGTGGTGGTCTTCGCCGACAACACTGTCGAGGCCGTCATTGCGTTCTGGGCGGTGCTCAAGGCCAACGCCGTGGTGTGCATCGTCAATCCGCTCACCAAAAGCGACAAGCTTGATTATCTGCTCAACGATTGCCGCCCGACGGCACTGATCACCGACAAACACCTGCACTCGATTTTCAGGGAGCCGGCGCGGAATTGCCCATCGTTGCGCCGCATGATCGTCTCCGGGCCGATCGAACACAGCGACCTGCAAGAATTGCCGCATGCTGTGCGCTGGGACGCCGCGGTCGCGGCAGCCCGCAGCACGCCGCCCTCGCGCCGCTGCATCGACATCGATCTCGCTGCGATCATTTATACGTCCGGCTCGACGGGCGAGCCCAAGGGCGTGATGCTGACGCATCGAAACATGATCGCCGCGTGCGCCTCGATTTCCTCATACCTGGCGCTTGCCGAAGACGAGGTGATCCTCAATGTCCTGCCGCTCGCCTTCGACTACGGTCTTTACCAGATGATCATGGCATTCGGCGCGGGCGCCCGGCTGGTGCTTGAGCGCTCGTTCGCCTTCCCGGCGCAGATCCTTGGGCTGATCAAGCAAGAAAGGGTGACGGGTTTTCCCGGCGTACCGACCATCTTCGCCGCACTCGGGGAGCTCAGGTCTCTCAGGGATCAGGATTTTTCGAGTATTCGCTACGTCACGAACACTGCGGCCGCCCTGCCGCTCAAGCACATTCTCCTACTGCAGGAGCTGTTTTCTGGCGCCCGCATCTATTCGATGTACGGCCTTACCGAATGCAAGCGCTGCACCTACCTGCCGCCGGAGGATCTGGAGCGAAAGCCGTCGAGCGTCGGGATCGCCATCCCCAATACGGAAATGTGGATTGTCGACGAGCATGACAGGCGGGTCGGCCCCGGCATCGTTGGTCAGCTCGTCATCCGCGGAGCGACGGTGATGAAGGGCTATTGGGGCAAGCCGGAGGCGACAGCCAGGAAGCTCAAGCCCGGCCCGCTGCCGGGTGAGCAGGTCCTATACACCGGCGACTACTGCCGGATGGACGCCGAGGGCTACCTCTACTTCGTCGGTCGCGGCGACGAGATCATAAAATCGCGCGGAGAGAAGATAGCGCCGAAGGAGGTGGAAAACGTGTTGATGAACATTGCGGGCGTACGGGAAGCCGCGGTCATCGGCGTTCCGGACGAGCTGCTCGGGCAAGCAGTGAAGGCATTTGTCGTGATGGAGCAGGGAAGCATGATCGGTGAAAAGCAGTTGCAGAAAGAATGCCAGAGACGGCTGGAAAACTTCATGGTTCCGAAGTCCATCGTCATCGTACCCAGTCTGCCGATGACCGACACGGGTAAGCTCAAAAAAACGGCCCTGTCATGAATCGGTACCAGGGCGAAGTTGATCAGCATTCATCTTTTGTACCGGAGGCGAAATCAATGTTATCTACCAAGGATAGAACCGATACCTGCAGCGAACAAATTCGCGCTTTCCTGGCTTCGAATTTCTATATAGCCGATCCCGAGAGCCTGGAGAGCGACACCTCGCTACTCGACCAGGGCATCGTGGACTCGACGGGTGTGCTCGAGGTTATCGGCTTCATCGAGGAGACCTTCGGCATCACGGTCGAAGACAGCGAGCTGCTGCCGGAGAATCTCGATTCCATCGAGGGAATTGCGCAATACGTCATGCGCAAGAGAAACTGACGCAAGAGAAACTGATCGCCGAAATCTCGCGCAACTCTGTTTCAACTTCCCGGCCGTTTCTAGCCGCGACAGCGCGTCTACCCGCCGCGACAGCGCGTCTACCCGCCGCGGCTGCGATGCTTACGCCTGCGCCCTCGTATGTCCCACTACCACCCTGCCCTCACCGGCCTGGTTGGTGACTGCCCGGATACTCTCATAGGCCTTGGAACGCTCGAGCAAACTCATGACCTGCCGGTCCTGGCCAAGCCCCACCTCGAAAAGCAGGATGCCTCCGCGCCGCAAATAGCGCGGCGCCTCCTTGAGCACCCGCATGTGGATGCTCAGGCCGTAGGGGCCGGCTGCGAATGCTTCACGCGGCTCGAGCTCGACCAGATGCGAACGGTCGCCCTCGAGCCGTTTTTCCGAAATGTAGGGCGGGTTGCAAACGATCACATCGATCGTGCCATCGAGCTCCAAGCCTGAGAAGGCGCTGAACAAGTCGCCCTGAAGCACCGTTACCCGGTCCTCGATTTCAAGATGGGTGACGTTGCGGCGCGCGACCTCCACGCATCCGTCGGTAAGATCGCTTGCCCACACGCGCGCGGTGGGAGCGTGGTGCGCGATGGCGCACGCCAGATTGCCCGCCCCACAGCACATGTCGACAACGCGAGGCACCGGCAGGTTCAGTTGGCTCAGGACATCGAGAGCGGCCTTGCCGAGCAGTTCCGTTTCCGGCCGAGGAACAAGCGCACCGGGCGAGACCAGCAACTGCAATCCCATGAAGGTGCTGCGCCCCCTGCCGTAGGCATCGGCAACATTGATCTCTTCGCTCACGACACTCGCCTCCCCGATTTAGCCGGCGTTGGTGACCGACAATTGCGTACCGATGAAGTGTATCTCAAAACCGTTTAACTCTCGATCGACAAAATCAAAACCGATCCCTCCCCAGACGCTTTGAAGCCTTGATGCTACAAAGATGACCATAAGCTTCTGCGCCGTGTCATGATTAGGAATATCTCCTTACTCGACCCGGTTATCCCCAGCCTGGCGAGCCAGTTGCCGAATTCTCAGCCTGGCGTCACGATTTTGCTACATTTTAATCAAAGAAGGCACGTATGTAAGCAATTCGTAATGTTCAGCAGCGGGGCGGGGCTGCTGCTTCCCGGAAGGTTAAAGTTTGTCCCTCATCGAAAGAATCGACGAGATTGCGCGGCAATTTCGCGTCAACGAGCGCACATCATGAAGTCGACCAAAGGGCGCTCGCTCGATCTCCGCTCCGCAATGTTCGGCTGTGTGCACGGCCTCGTCGGCGTAGGCATTTTCTCGGCATTGATAAATATCCTCGCCTTGACCGGCTCCGTCTACATGCTCCAGGTCTATGACCGCGTGCTGCCTTCGCAGAGCGTGCCGACTCTTGTCGGATTTACAGTCGGGATGCTGGGACTTTACGCGGCCTATGGGCTCCTCGATTTCGTGAGGCTTCGCCTGTTGGTCCGCATCGGCAGCCGCCTGCATAGAAATCTGCAGCAAAAAGCGTTCGCAGCCTCGCTTTCCCTGCCCCTCGTCGCCGGGCCGGATGCGAACCGGGTACACCCGCTTCGTGATCTGGACCAGCTACGTGGCTTTCTTTCCGGGCTCGGGCCGACAGTCTTATTCGACGCTCCTTGGATACCATTTTATATGGTGGTCATCTATCTGCTGCACCCCGCGCTTGGCGTGCTGGCAACGCTCGGCGCATGTGCCGTTGTGTTTTTGACGGTGGTTGCCGAGATCATCGGCCGCAAACCTGCGGCTCGTGCATCTGAGACACTCGTAGCGCAACGGCTTCTGGCCGACTCCGGCCGCCGCAACGCAGAGGTTGTTCAGGCGATGGGCCTTTCCGCCCCGCTTAGCCGGCGCTGGAACGAGGTCAGTCATCTTTATCTGAAGAACCAGGAACGGCTCTCCGACGTCGTCGGCGCAGCAAGCTCACTGTCGAAGACGCTCCGAATGGCCCTGCAATCATGTGTGCTAGGGCTTGGTGCCTACCTTGTGATCGGCGGCGAGGCCTCGCCTGGCGTGATCATTGCATCGTCCATATTGCTGGGCCGCTCGCTGGCGCCGGTCGATGTGGCGATCGCAAACTGGAGAGGGTTTCTGGCAACCCGCAAAAGCTATACCGAGCTGTCGGCAGCCCTGGATGCTTTTGATAGCCAGCAAGAGCCAATGGAACTGCCCGGCCCGAAGGCTGAGCTTGCGGTCGAGGAATTGACCGTCGCGCCACCAAGCCTGCAGAAGCCCACCATCTTCAATGTAAGCTTCCGCTTGGCGAGAGGCGCAGGGTTGGCGGTCGTCGGCCCGAGCGGCTCCGGCAAGACCACGCTCGTGCGCGCTTTGGTCGGGGCATGGAAGCCGCTTCGTGGCACGGTAAGATTGGACGGCGCCTCGCTCGATCAGTGGAATTCAGAACTGCTCGGCATTCATATTGGCTACCTTCCGCAGGACGTTGAGCTGTTCGACGGGACGATCGCCGATAACATTTCGAGGTTCGGCGGCAAGCGCGACGCAAAAGGCGTGCTGGCAGCTGCCAAGGCTGCGGGCGTGGACAAGATGATCATGCGTCTTCCGCAGGGTTTTCAAACACGCATCGGAGAAGGCGGCGCGGCCCTTTCGGCTGGGCAGAGGCAGCTCGTCGGGCTTGCCAGGGCACTTTACGGCGATCCATTCCTCGTCGTTCTTGACGAACCAAATTCCAATCTGGATGCAGACGGTGATGCTGCTTTGGCCGGCGCAATCCTGGCAGTGCGTCAGCGCGGCGGTATCGTGATCGTCGTTGCGCATCGCCCCTCCGCTCTCGTCAACATCGATCAGGTACTCGTCCTGTCGAACGGGATGCTCCATTCGTTCGGCTCGCGCGAAGACGTTCTGGCAAATGTGATCCGGCCCTTCCCGCGCCCGGACAAGCCAAGCATTGTCGTTCCGCTGCAGCACGGTGCAAGCGGGCATGCGTGAGGTATTGCTTAGTGTCTAACGTGACCATGTCGTCATATGCTGCGGTTGGCGGCGAAGGCCAGCCGACCGGGGAGAAGCCGGAGCCGGATGGGATTCGAGCCAATCCACCCTGGGGTACTCTGGTCCGGAGCCTAGCAGCACATTGTCGTTCCGCCGCACAAAGGTGCAGCCGGGCATATGCGAGGTATCGCTCTGCTGTTGCCGTGTCGTCATACGTCGCAGCCGGTGGCGAAAGCCGTTCGTTGGAGACGAAGCCAGAGCCGGATGGCATCCGGGCCAATCTGCTCTTGGGCCTGGCAACCAGCTTGCTGTTGATCTTTGGCGGAGGGCTCTGGTTGGGATTGACCAAGATTGCCGGCGCGGTGATTGCGCCCGCAACCGTGGTGGTCGAAAGCAACATTAAAAAAGTCCAGCATCAAACCGGCGGCACCATCGGCGGAATCTTCGCGCAGGACGGCGATCATGTGAAGGCCGGCGATGTGTTGGTCAGGCTGGACAACACATTGACCCGAGCAAACCTGCAGATAATCACCGAGGACCTCAATCGCGCCACCATTCGTCTGGCCCGACTGGAGGCCGAGCGCCAGGGTCTGCCGGAAATGCAGATCCCGCCCGACCTTCGCGCTCAAATGGGCGACCCGCAAGTGGTGGCACTTGTCAGTGGCGAGCGTGCCTTGTTTGAAAGCCGTGCTGCGGCGCTGGCTGGCCAGAAGGCACAATTACAAAGCCGCGCGAAGCAGCTGGAACGTCAGATCGATGGCCTCAAATCGCAGCAGTCTGCAACGGACGAGTCTCTGGATCTGCTGACCAAGAACCTTGCGGATGTCGAATCTCTCTACGCAAAGAAGTTGGTGTCCAAGGAGAGGTTGAGCAATGTCAGCCTGGATAAGACCCGGGCTCGCGGCGAATCGGGACGCCTTGTCGCAGCGATAGCAGAGGTACAAGCTCACATCAGTGAAACGGACCTGCAGGTGCTTCAGCTCGACGAACAAATGCGGAGCGACGTGACCAACGAACTTCGCGAAACGGAAGCCAAGCAGACCGAGCTCAGCGAGCGCCAGGTGGTGGCCGAAGACGAACTCAGCAGGACAGACATTCGTGCCCCGCAATCGGGCACAGTACAAGAATCCTCGGTCCATACCGTAGGAGGCGTGATTGGCGCAGGAGAGGTGCTCATGATGATTGTGCCCGATTCCGACAACCTTGTCGTCGACGCTTCCATTCCTCCGTCGCGTATCGATGAGATTCATCCCGGACAGCAGGTGTCGATCCGCTTTCCAGCGTTCGACGCCGGCACCACACCTGCTTGCGAAGGCTCGGTCAAGCGCGTCTCAGCGGATCTGATCAAGGATCAGCAACGCCAGCTTTCCTTTTTTTCGGCGCGCATCGACGTCGAGAATGAAGCGACGTGCCTGACAGGAGAGAAAATACTCAAACCGGGCATGCCCGCCGAAGTCCACATAAGAACCGACGAGCGCAGTGTCTGGTCCTACTTGATGAAGCCCCTTACCGACCAGTTTTCCAGGGCCTTCAGGCAGTAAAGCGGTTGCGAAACGCGGCCCGATCTATCGGGTCGCCGCATTTTCGAGAGCGCTGCTGAATCTGACCTCGATCGTGTCTCCCGGCATGACCTCGGTGTCTTCTTGGGCAAGCTGTTTTCGCCATTCTTCGCCGACCTTGCGAATGATCGTGACCTCGGCCTGGACCTTCTCGCCGGCAACCGGCAACGGCAGTGCGGCAGCTCCCGTGGGCTGCAACTTTTGGCTGGCGGCGCGAAGCCTTGCGCTGACGTCGGCAAGGCGCACGTTGGTATCCTTCAACTCGATCAGCAGACCCATCCTTCTTTGGTTGTCATTGCGTTCGTGCTGTCTGGCAAAATCGTCCTGCTGACGTCGTGCTCTCATAAGCTCAACCGACGTTTCGAGTGCCCGGCTGGAAGAGAGAACCAAAGCGCGCCGAACGTCGGCGAGCCGGTTGTTGGTGAGATTTCCGGACTCAAACGCTTTCCTTACGCGCGCCAGATCGTCTTCGTCCGCCTTCACCCCATCCGCTTCGGCCTGCTCGCGTTTGAGCAAGGTCTCGGTTTGTGCGGCGGCATCCTTGCCGCTTTTATCCAGAAAGCCCTGCTCTTGCTGGAAGTTGTCCAACGAGAGCTTCAGCCCTTCCGCTTCAGCCTGCGCGATCGCCGACGCAAAACTTGCCGGCAAGGGAGATCCTTGTGGTGGCTGCATGTCGAAAGTCGGTTTGTCCTGAAGTTCGGCGCGGATGCGGGCGCTATGAAAATAATCTCTCGTATATTCCCCCCAAAGCGACTCGTAATCGCGCCGCAGATCCACCGGATCTGGGCCAACCTGGTTTGCCCGGGACCGCAAAAGGCTGAAACCGCCTGACACGGCAATCGCCTGCCGCACGGTCATCAGCGGGCGGTAGGCCTGCTGTCCGGGAGTGAGCACGTCGCCGGTCACATAGATCGGCCTGTACTCCGCAACCACGGCGGTCACGTCTGTCGGCTTGATGACGATCATTTGCTCCCGCCCATCAGGCAGACGCTGGTGGAATATCTTGGTCGGCAAGATCGTCTGCATGCGCGTTTGCAGTTCAGCCGGAGTTAAGCCGCCCACCGAAACCATACCGACTTCGGGAAGCGCGATCGTGCCGTCCATCTGGACCACCGCACGTTGCGTTCGCTCCGGGATGGAGGCAATTCCAATCTCGACGGTGTCGCCGGCAGAAAGTCGATAGGCGACCCGCGGTTCCGCTGCAGCAGCCGTATCCATGGCAGCCAGCATGCCGAGCACGACAATAAGGATTCGATCAACGAGGACCATGGGCGACAATCTCCTTCTGGCTCGAATCCGGCGATACCGCGGCCGCAATCAACAGCGGAGCCAATCCTCCCGGGCGAAAGCTCATGTCATGTAACCCATTTCGTGTCGCACCCGGCCTTCGCTCAGGCGCCCTTGCCACCATCCGATGGTCCGCTCCAAGCCTTCGCGCAGGCTGGTCTGGGCACGCCATCCAGTCTTGCTTTCGAGGAGCGAAGAATCGGCCAGCAAGGCACGCACCTCGGAATTCTGCGGCCGCAGGCGGCGCTCGTCCCGGTGGATTGGTTTCTTGCAGCCACTCAACTCGATCACCAGATCCAATATGTCCGAGATCGTCACAGCGCGCTGGCTTCCGGCATTGTAGGCATGGCCAAATTCGAGCTCGGCGGAACCTGCGGTCAAAAACGCCGCCGCGGTGTCTTCCACGAAAGTAAGATCGCGGATCGGGCTTGTGTCTCCCACCATGATCGCCGGGCATTTTTTGTCGAGAGCCTGGCGTATAATGGTCGGTACGATGGCCCGCTCACTCTGGCGCGGGCCGTACGTATTGAAGGGCCGCATGATGACCACGGGGATGTCGAACGATCTGGCGTAGGACTCCGCCATCATGTCCGCGCCGATCTTGGATGCCGAATATGGTGACTGTCCCTGCAACGGGTGGGATTCGCTGATAGGCATTGTCAGCGCGGTGCCGTAGACCTCGCTTGTCGAAGTGTGCACTACACGCTCCGTCTCCCATTGGCGCGCCGCTTCGAGAACGTTGACCGTGCCCAGGATGTTGGTCTCCACATAGGACTGGGCAGCGGCATACGAATACGGGATAGCTATCAGTGCGGCGAGATGAAACACGACCGCCTGGCCACGCACGATCCGGTTAAGGAACGCGCTGTCGCGAACATCGCCGCGGACGAGATTCAACTGGCGTCGTATGGTGTCGGGCAAATCGTCCAGCCAGCCGTGGCTGTCGAAGGAATTGTAGAGTGCCAGCGCGGTGACGTCGGCGCCGCTGCGGACGAGTGCTTCGGTGAGATGAGAACCGATGAACCCGTCGGCACCCGTAACCAGAACTTTCCTGCCCTTGTATGCCATGACCCAAGCGTTCCCCCTATGACGTGAGGCACTGACGTTGCAAATCCACGAGAGCGCGGATGTCCCACCTGCTCTCAAGGTCCAATCGGCGGCGGCGAAACCACGCCAAGCACCGCCAGCAAGCCGCGCACCATCCACACAACATCGGAGCCGATCGTGCGCTGCGGATAATAGGAAAGGTCGAGCCTGGCTTTGGCAGGAAACAGAACCTGGCGATAGAACAGTAGCGGGTCCACCGATCGCGGATAGAAACGGGCTTCATGCCGGAAGAGAACCTGGGCTGGACCCAGCAAGCCTGGCTTGTATTGTAAAACGTCTTCGAAGCCCCCGCGAAAACAATCGGCGAAGGCAAGGCTCTCCGGGCGTGGCCCGATGATTGCCATCTCGCCTCTGAAGACGTTCCAAAGCTGTGGCAGTTCGTCGAACTTGGTGACGGCGAGGAACCGTCCTATCGGCGTCATGCGGCTGTCATCGGCCATGGTCAGAGCCAAGCCACCGGGGTCGCATTGCACGCTGAACTTGCGGAACTTGTACATGCGGAATGGGCGAGCACCGGCCCCGACGCGGGTCTGTGTGAAGAAGATGGGCCGACCGCCTTCCAGCAGCAGCGCCACGGCAATCAGCAGCATCAGCGGGGCGAAGACGATCGCCGCGGCTGCCGCAATGACGAGATCGATTGCTCGTCTCGCAGACCCATGGGCGGCGCTCGAGACGTTAGACCGGTGAATGGCTAGGTCCAGGGCATTCATGCGGCTGTTCCTGTCTGAGCGCAATTATTGACCGCCGCGGCAAGAGCGACGACTACCGATTCGACCAATGGCGCGGTGATCTGCGGATGCAGCGGTACAGTCAGTTCGCGCTGCGCGAAATCTTCAGTGCGCGGTAAGTGAGTACCGGGAATGAGCTCACGATAGAGCGTCATCTGGTGCACCGGCGGGTAGTGGATAGTGGTTTGTATCCCTTGCCCGCGCAGTGCGTCGATGACGTCTTGCCTGTCGGCGTAACGTGGCAAAAGGATAGGCATGATGTGGTAGGCCGACGTCCGCGGCTCGTGGAACGGGATGGTCACGGCCGGGCAATGCTTCGCTATGAGACGGCGATACAGCATGACCAGGATACGCCTGATCTCATTCCACTCCTGCAGATTTTGCAGCTGGACCAGTCCGATCGCAGCCCGCAATTCATCCATGCGATAGTTGAATCCGAGCATGGTGACATCATACTGAGGGGTGCGGCTGTTCAGCCTTTGACGCGTCCCGGTGGTCATCCCATGTCCACGCGCCTGGCGGATTGTCTCGAGCAGACCGGCATCCCTGGCGATCACAGCCCCGCCTTCCGCCGTGGTCATGTTCTTGTTGCCGTAGAAGCTGAAGGCGGCTGCGGCACCAAATGTCCCCACCTCCTTCAAGCCCGGCGCATGCGCCGCGTCCTCGACGATGTGCAGCCCCCGGGCACGGGCGAGCCTCTGCCATTGTTCCCGATCGGCGAGGTAGCCGGCGAAATGAACGAGAATGATTGCCTTGGTGCGGGCCGTGCATTTCGCTTCGGCTTCCACGATCGACATCAGCGGCACGTCGGCTGACTCGATGTCGACGAAAACCGGCGTCGCACCGACATAGAGGACCGCATTTGCGGTCGCCACGAACGTCAAGGATGGCACCAGCACCTCGTCGCCCGGTCCGATGCCAAGTGCGTGCAAAATGAGATGAAGCGCTGCGGTGCAAGAACTGACCGCGACGCAATCCTCCGCATCATGAACGTCGGCAAAAGCTTGTTCGAAGGCTCGTACCTGCTCCCCCATGGTCAGCCAGCCGCTGTCGATGACCTTGGTCAAAGCAGTCTTCTCCGGCACACCCAAGATCGGGGCACTGACCAAGAGCATCACAACCTCCTAGACTGATAACTGTGGGAACCGGGCTCGTGACTTCATCATGCAGCCGTCGCAGTGACCTCGATCGAGGCCGACTGGTCTTCCCAGGAAATGGTCTGTGCGTTCTGAAAATCGTCGACGCGCCCGATATCGAGCCAGAGACCCTCATGTTTGTACACGTGCACGGTTGTGCCGTTCTGCATCATCTGCAGCATCAGGTCGTCGAACCCAAAGGGTATGCCGGATGGGATAAACTGCAGAACATCCGGGTTCATGCAGTAAATTCCCATGCTGACCAGATGCGAAAGCGTCGGCTTCTCGCGAAAGACCTGCACGGTATTGTCGACTTCGTCGATGACGCCGAAATCCATCTTGATCAGGCGACAGGCTGTTGCGATCGTCACTGGATCGGTGTGCTTACGGTGCGCTGCTACAAATCGACTGAGGCTTAGATCCGTGAGGACATCGCCATTGAGAACGATGAATGGCTCCGTCAGTTCATCCCTGATCAAAGACAGTGGCCCGATGGTGCCAAGCGGCTCCATCTCCTGCGTATATCGAATTTTCAGGTTCCACTGCGAGCCATCTCCACACACGGTGCGGATCAAGTGGCCGAGATACCCGGTTGTAATATAAACTTCCTGAATGCCGTTGCGTCGCAACCATTTCAGAAGCATCTCGAGAACCGGCCGTGCCCCGATCGGCATGAGCGGCTTCGGCAAGACCGAAGTGAAGGGGCGGAGGCGTGTTCCCATTCCTCCACATTGAATAACCGCTTTCATCCTGGTCCTCCCTTGTTCATTCGGCCTGAACGCTATCGTCACGGGCCGGCTATCCTGCCCTGGTCAGCACCCGGGAAACGCGTTCTTGTCCCCTCAGAAGAACCGGTGAGATTTCCCGTAGAAGACCGGTGAGATTTCTCCACTGTCCCCTGATCCGGACATTGCATCTGGATGGTATGTGGCCGTCAGGGTGGATGTCGTCGTGCATTCGAATGGTAACAATTCAGCCGTTTTGCTGTTCTATATCTTTAGACCTATAGCACTGCTGAACGGCCGGCCGGTCTGTCAGCTGTCCAAAAGGTCAGAACGTATGTTCGACGACGTTCGGCGGGTTTCGCTCACAAGGGGCAAAAAAAGAGGAGCGTTTCCCGTCATTTAAGATTATATTAGAAATCTGGCGTTTGCGGTGTTGGGGGTGCCGCAGCGTCGGCTGGATGAATCGACGAGATGATGGCCACGACTTTCAGGCCATTACCGTTCAATCCATTCAGATAGGCGTTGGGGTAGTTCAATGTATCGAATCGTCATCGCCGACGATCACGGCTTGTATCGTCGCGGCTTGCGATTGGCACTGACCGCAGGCATTCCAGGTGTGGAGATCTTTGAAGCGTCCTGTTTCGACGCGGTGCTCAGTTTGCTGGCAGAGCAGTCGTTCGTGGATCTTGCGATCCTGGATCTGAATATGCCGGGCCTGTTCAATCAAGAAGTGCTCGGCGGGATCCTGTCTGCCTATCCGGACACGCGATTTGCGATCGTTTCCGGAAACGATTCACGCTCGGAAATACTCACGGCTCTGTCGATCGGGCTTCACGGCTACATCGTAAAATCGCAGACGGACGAAGAGGTTGTTTTGGCCGTCAATGAAATCCTCTCCGGCCGCATCTATGTTCCTGCACTTCTGTCACGCCCGGGAGCGACGCAAACAACCCACGCGCATACCCATTCCGACGACAAAGGCCCACAGAGGCGTACCGCTGGCGTCAACCTTGGCAGGCTGACTTCGAGGCAAAAGGAAGTCCTCAAGCTGATGGCGGAAGGCTATTCAAACAAGGAAATTGCGCGCGATCTGGAAATCGCAGAGGCGACCACGAAAATCCACGCTGCTGCGGTTCTGCGTGAATTGGGGGTACGCAATCGGACCGAGGCTGCCGTTATGCTGAAGACTTGGCTTTCGAGACATGCCAGCTAGAGCGCCGCGCGTCCTTTTGGACGTGCAAACGGCGTCCCAAGACTCCTCATGCATTTTACTGCATATCCCAAAGCCGCGGCGCAGCTTTGGGCCGACGACATTCTTGGAAGGAACCCTGCGCATCTCAAAGGCCGCTCAGCGCGACCCGCCTTTAGATATCTGCTTTCCGATTGGAGCACTGCACTACAATCCGATTTCCTTGCGTGACAGCCGCAGCGAATACCGCAACCCTTGGTCCGATATTTCCAGCCTGGGAGAGTGACCGACAAGCGGCGCTCCATCCACTCCGATTATCATGGAACCGAAGCCATGACGGACTACGCTTGAGGTCCTACGCCGCCCCGATTCCACCCACTCGAACACGATATCGCTGCCTGTTTCTTCAGGTGCGAACGTCCAGCTTACGTCGATCCGGCCTTTTGGATCGGCAAGCGCTCCATATTTCATGGAATTGGTGGCAAGCTCGTGAACGATCATTGCAAAACTCTCGGCGGCGCCTCCCGACATCGCCACGGAAGGACCGCTGACCGATATCGCACGTGTTCCAATATATGGGTGCAATTCTTGCGCAACGAGATCGTTTATCGCCCCCGATACGCTGCCGTTGCGTGAAAGAAGCAGATGGGTTGCCTCGAGCGCGCGTATCCGGTCGATCAGCATTTCCTTGTATTTGGCGACGTTGTTTCCGGGAACATCGACCATTTTCACGAGCGCCGTGATCACCGCGAAAACGTTGCCGAATCTGTGACGCTGTTCGAGCATGATGCGCTCCCGCTTCTTTGCCGCGGCGCGCAGCAGCGTGGTTTGTCGTCTCTCGCTCAGGTCGGCAGCCACTCCAAGCCGCTGTCCACCATCATCATGTCTTTCCTCCCTTCCGCGCAGCGCAACCCAGCGGATATGTCCGTCCGGTCGGCGGACGCGTATCTCAACATCGTAATTCGTGACCGATGGTGCGGCCTTTCTCGATGCCGCCAGCTTTGGCCAGTCCGCCGGATGAACGACAGCTGACAGCTCCTCCAAACTGCGGCTATTGGCCTGGGCCAGGCCGAGAATGTCCCAGAACGTGTCCGAGCCCGTGACTATCCCGCCTTTAAGGTCTATGCGCCACGTGGCCAAGCGTCCAGCAGACAGAGCGAGGTCCAGCCATTCCTTCTGGGCCCGAAGCGCTTCGTGAACAGCGCGTCGTTCCGAAATATCGTCGACCACCACGAAGATGCTCTCCGAGAGGCCACCCTCGGGCACGGACGAAGAAAGCGTTAGCCTGGCCCAGAATGCCGTACCGTCCTTTCGTGACAGACGCACCTCCGAAACGAACGAAGAAATGTCATTGCCCAGCCTCGCCAGCAATTGCGCCAAGGTATCCCGGTCGTTCGGATGGGCGAGCGTATCGAGCTGCAGTTGGGCAAGCTCCTCCTCCTTGTACCCGGTCATCTCACAAAGGCGTCTGTTGGACTGCAGCAACTCACCTTTCTTGTTGGTGTTCGCGAATCCCATGGCAGCACGTTCGAAGGCCCAACGATAGCGGCTTTCGGTCGCCTCGACGGCAGCGAGCCTGGCCTCCGCGACTTCCAGCAACTCACGCAAGTCCTGCCGCAGACGATGGAAGGTCATGGCAATCACGCCACCCGAAACCAGAAGCAGGATTGCGCGTGCCCAATCTCCACTTGAAATCTGATCGTGTCCTCGTGCCCACAGCCCGACAGCCACCATCAGAATGGTCGCAGCGAGCGCCGGTACGCGGTCTTCGAGATAGGCGATAATAATAATAGCCGGAATAAATTCCAGAAAACTGGCGCCTTGCCCAATATAGGCTGACGATTTTATTTCAAATATCAGTGTGGCAGCTAACACCGATGCAGAGGCAATATGAGTTAGCAATCTGCCCGACGGGTTCGAATTCGACCTGCGCGACTGCGAGCTCATGGACACAGACTACAACCTTCTGACTAGCCCGTCGAGACTAGAGCAAAAAACGTACAGCTTAGTACCACTGCCGGATTGCCATACCGCTATCATAGCGCGCATTTTATCGGACGCAGCGGGGCCTAAGAGCTGCCTTAGAACTGTCGGATCATATTAAGTTTTCAAGGTGGTGATGAACGTATTATCCGTCAGCGCATAGAAGACTAGAATCCAGCTACACATAGAAGACTACATGAATCCCGAATACTTATTTCGGGCGTGTGAAACTTTGGGTTAGGGGTAGAAAATGAATCTGATCGATAGACAGGTCGATGCTTCTTCGAGCAATCGGTACATTGTTACGAGGACCAAGTATGATTTTGAAGCGCGGAATACGCGGCCCTCTTCTGGTCACCTTCCCGATCGCGCATCGGATCCATTGGACGCAAGGTTCGCCGAACCAAAAGGCCGCAGTCTGGAATCCATAACCGGCGTGCTTGATCGCATTGGCTGTGGCTATCTCGTGCTGAATCGCGAAAGAAAAGTAGTCGAGTGGAACGCAGCCGCCCAAACCACGCTTGAGCGCCAGGGCGAAGCGGCCGACACGGCGAGCGGACTTACGGCCGCCCTAAGGCGGCTGATCGCGAATGTTCCGGGCCAATTCCTGCCGGGCTCGTTGTCTTGGGTGGTGATCCGCAGCAGGGGCGACCGACCGGTGATACTGAACGAGAACGGCGTTATCGCTCCCGACGGAACGAGCATTGTGGCGCTGCTGGATCGCGACAACAGGTCGGGGCCAAATCCTCGGACGCTGCAAAGAATGTTTGGCTTGACGAGCGCAGAAACGCACCTCGCCTTGCGCTTGGCCCAGGGCGACGCACCTTTGGAGATCGCTCGCAGCTGGCGTCTCAGCCGCACCACGATCCGTTCCCAGCTTGCCTCGCTGTTCGCCAAGACCGAAACAAAACGCCAGGCGGAACTGGTGGCCCTTCTTGGGCGTATTTCGGTCCTGCCGTAAGGCCGGCCACTTAGATCCAATCGCCGGACGTCGGCATCCGCCCGGGATTCAAACTACGCAAGTTGGCGTGTCATGACTTGGCAGGTCGTGCACCGCATTGCGCACTCCACTAGGTTCGATGCGCCAGCGTAAATATCGGAAGCCGCAATCCCGGACCGGCTATTCGGTACTGTCGAACGGATTTCGAAAGGCGACAAGTGGACAACGATCTATGCAGCGATTCTGTCCTTGCCGCAGCGGAGAAGATGGAATCGCTCGATCCCGTTCGGACCGCGCGGTGAAGAAACTTGCACGGACAGGACCGATCGTCGTCACCGGCGCCGCAGGCTTCATTGGTTTTCACGTGGCCTCACGGCTTTTGCGTCTTGGTGTCAAAGTCGTGGGCGTCGACAATTTCACGCCCTATTACGATCTGCGGCTCAAGGAAGCGCGGTTTGCACGCCTCTGTAGCGAGGCGAAGTTCACGCCGGTACGAATGGATCTGGCGGATGCCGCGCGCGTTCAGTTGCTGTTTTCAAACGTTCGCCCCTCACACCTTGTCCATCTCGCGGCTCAGGCCGGCGTGCGTCATTCACTTGTTGACCCGCACGCCTATGTGCAATCGAATATAGTGGCGTTTCTCAACGTCCTTGAGGGCTGCCGGCATCATGGCGTCGGTCATCTCGTCTACGCCTCTTCGAGCTCCGTCTACGGCTTGAATCGAACCATACCGTTTTCCGAAAATCACGGCGCCGATCATCCCGTCAGCTTCTACGCCGCCACCAAGCGTTCGAATGAATTCATGGCGCATTCATACAGCCATTTGTTCGGCCTGCCCGTGACCGGACTGCGCTTCTTCACCGTTTATGGCCCTTGGGGCAGGCCCGACATGGCCGTCTACTTGTTCACGCGCGCGATCGTCGAGAGCAAACCAATTGAAGTAGCCAATGCCGGCCGCGTGTGGCGAGATTTCACCTATATCGACGATATCGCTGAGGGCGTGGTTCGAGCACTTGCTACACCGCCGCAGCCGGATCCGAATTGGGACCCTTGCACCGCCGACCCTGCCACAAGTTCCGCGCCGTATCGCGTCTACAATATCGGCAACGACCGGCCCGAGGAGATCAACCGGCTGATTTCGATCATCGAGACCGCTCTTGGCAGCCGGGCAGTTCGCGTGGATGTGCCGTTGCCGCCTGGCGACGTTCTGGAGACGCGCGCCGACGTCAGCGATCTTCGCCAGGCCGTCGGCTTCGCCCCGGCAACACCGCTAGAGGACGGAGTGCGACGCTTTGTCGAATGGTACCGGGACTTTCATGGAACGGATGCCGCGGCCAGCGTACGGCAACAGACGTTGGTGAATGAGGCCACCGTGTAGGCCGCGGGCCCTGTCGGGCGATGATCTGCCACTCGGCGTGTAACGCGTCGGCCACAAAGCCGCACTCGCCAGCCTCTATCCGACACAACCCTGGACTCGAAATTCCTGAACGCTGATGCCGTCGCGTATCGGGGCGCGACGGTCTCAAATCAGCGCAGGAACCAATGTCGCCGCTGGCCTTCGACTGCGTGCGTTCTGAACGATGTTAGCGCAAAGATCAGCCCAGGGATAATTTTCAGCCGTTTGCTGATGTAGATCGACATCGCCACATTCCAAATCGCCAACGCAAGCGCGAGGCCCACTGCGGCGCCCGGCGCGCCGTAGAGCGCAATTCCTGTGGCACAGCCTATGATACTGGCCGCAGCGCCGACGATCATGGTTGCGGCTGCCGCCCATTCGTTTCCGGTCATCATCAAGAGGAGCATCTGGGGTCCGCACAGCGCGACAAAGACATATCCGAGAATGAGTATCCGCGCGACGGGTGCCGCGGTACTGAAATCCCCGCCGAACCAGCTCAACAGAGGTTCAATAATCGCAAGCATCGGGATGGCCATCGTTAGAGCCCCACCAGAGGAAAGTAGGGCGGCCCGTGAAAACAGCTGCTGCAGAGCCATCCGATCGCCTCGGGCATGAAGGGCAGCCGCTGTCGGCGCAAACATCGTAGAGACGGCAACCAGGGAAAGGCTCACAAGCAAGGCGACGTTCAATCCCAATGCGAAAATGCCTGCTTCGCGAATGTGATGCGTCCAGCCCAGCACCATGACTCCGGCCCGGCTGATGAAAACATCGAGCCCAGCCATGAGCATCATTGGCGGAACCGCGGACCACCATTCCCGCGACTCGTCGCCTGGCTGAACCTGCCGCAAGCCAGGCGGCTGAAATTTTGTCGCCATGACGAACACCAGGCCGACCGTGATGGCTGAACTTGCCAGCACCGCCTGCATCACCAAGGGTGCGTTGGGGGTCCATGATCCGGATAAGCCCGCCATTCCCAGCAACGTCAACAAGAGGCCGTCGCGCACTATGCGTTCCGGCAGGAGGGCCGAGACACCGCCGCCGAAAGCACGAACAAGTGTTGCGCCCAAAGCGTAGGCGGTGACCAAAGGCACTGCTGCCATGCCTAGCAGCTGGCTGATTTGAAGCTCCTTGTGAGAAGGATCTGAAAAGAAAAAGATCAAGGCGGCGCCAACGATGCCGAATAGTGTCGCCGCCGCCAGCGACCTCTGCAGAGCAAACCTGATTACGCCGTGTACCAGGTCAAGCCGCCCTTTGGCACTGTAGGCGGAGACGAAACGCAACAAGGATACATGGAAACCAAGCGTTGCAAGATAGGCAAGCACCGAGGTCCAGGCCAGAACATAGGAGTAAATGCCATAGCTGGTGGAGCCAACGATGCGCGCAATCAATAACTGCGCCAAGCTGGTCAAGCCCGCACCCCCGATATAGACCAAAAGAGCGAAGATGCTGGCATAGCCGAGACCCCGGCCCGTGTCCTCCTTGTGCGGCAAAACCATATTCGTTGGAGCAACGGAGGCCGCAGGGAAGCGGGCGAGCTTCGGATCGCTGAAATCGTCGATGTCTTTTGCGCCGGCGTCGCGCATTTCTTCGCCTTGATCGCCTTTGGCCGCGGACCCTGCTCCGGACTGCGAGATCGTCGATATTATCTTCCGCTCGACAGGTCGAATGCCGTGGCGGTCGTTACGCGGAATCCCGCATGTGACATTCATGATGTTCTCTCGAGCAAGAGATCCGCGCTGTCCCCAAACCGGTAGCCGGCGTGTTTCCTAAGATTGACCTGCGTGAGAACGCTGCCTACGGGGACCTGAGCCGTCTCGTCCTCCGTCAGCAACTGCAGAACACCACGCGCGATGCTGCGACGCGTCCTGGCCCAGCGAACAGCGAAAAGAACTGCGTCAGCCCAGCCCGTCAGTAGCCTGGCCTCAGGTCCTCCAAGTCCCAGCGGTCCATTTATGATGACGATGCTGTACATCGAGCGCAGCTCATCTGTGACCAGGGACCCGTCGATCATGGACAGTTGCGGCAGCAGATCCTCTGATGGTGCGAGTGCCATGAAGTCGATTCCAATTTCAGGCATTCCCGTGACCGCATCGTGCAGCGGACAACGGTCGCTCATATAGTCTCCAAAGGATTTATGCGGCTTGAACGCACCGAATTCGTTCAGAAACTCGTTCGTGAGGCGGGCGCCCGTGCCATCAAGATCGAGAAAAAGCACTCGTCCCCCAAGTCGGGTAGCTGCCAAGGCGAGGCTCCATGCGAGCTCGGTCTTGCCATCATGCCGGACGCTGGACGTGACGAGGATGACGTGCGACGCACGGCCTCTCGCTTTGTTGAGAGCCACGGTGACAAGGAGAGAAGTGACGGCTCGGCTGTAGCTGCAGTTTTGCTGGCCGAGAACCAGCTGCTGTAGTCGTTTCGCGTGAATTGTGGGCGCTTCCGGTATCAGCCCCAGGCACGGAACCCTGAGCGCGGCTTCAGCTTCGGCCCCGCCGCGCAAGGTCTGATTGAGACGGCTGCGGACCAAGACGAAGACCCCGCCAATGAGGCCAAACACGATCATGCCGGGCGGAATAAGAAAGATGGGCGGCAGGGTTTTTGGATTCGTTGGCGGCCATGCCGCTGAAAGGATCGAGACCCCGGGCAAGGGAGTTGCGATGCGCTGCACCAGATCCTGTTGTTGGGTGAGAAGCTGGTTGTATCGCTGCGTCAGGATGCTGACCTGCGGCTCGAGCGCACTCAAGCCGGAAAGCCGGCCGGCTGTGTCGGCCACCACCGCATCGAGCACATTCTTACGGCCCTCCAGAGCAGCGATCTGGGCACGGTAGATGTTCCCCTCCGCCGCAATGCGAGCAGTGCCTTGTTCGATCTCGCCGTTGATCGCAGTGCTAAGGCCCGCATCCGCATTGTCGTTGGCTTGGCGGGCCGCCATGTCGGCCAATACCGGAGACCCGATCGCTTCGGCGAACGCCGCCACCGATGCTCCTTCCTCTCGCAAAGCCTCGATGTGCTGAAGGCGAGATTCCGTCGCTGAGAGATCCGCTTTCGACAAGGATATCTGCTGACTAAGTTCGGCTGTCTCCTTGGCAGCGTTATCCGCCGCACCTTGATCGACCGCGCCATGGCTCAGTCGATACTTTTCCAGGCGGTCGGTCGCTTTCGCCAGGTCGCTTTGTACGACCGGCAGGCTGGCGACGATCGAGGCGAGTTCCAGCCTGTCTGACGCCCTGCGCTTCTGTGCGAGATCGTCGATGTATACTTGGACGAACGTATTGGCCACCAGGGCGGCTCGCGCCGGATCGTCGTCGGTGAAGCCGACGGTGATCACCCTTGATCTCAGTTCCTGTCCAACCCTCATGCCCTTCCGCAATGCCTTGAGTTCGGCTGCATCGGCCGCCTCCGGCCTGCCCTGCGGCCAAATCCTTTCTAGCAGACCAGCTGCGAAGGTGCGTATGTTCTGCAGGTTGCCGCCTACCGGGGCGGCGCGGGAATTTCCGACATCATCACCTTGCTCAGCAATGTTGCCGATCTTTGTCTCGCGTAGGGCTGCCACCAGGCGACGCAGATGCCCCTGCGAAGAGAGCATGGTTAAGTGGTCATCAATGCTCGCATCCAGCATCTCCTGAGCAGAATCCGCACCTCCGGGAGCCGCGTTCCTGCCCGGAGCATCGACAATCACCTGTGCGGTCGCCTCGAACAGGACAGGACGCACAAAACCCGCAAGCCCAGCCAACACTCCGCCCAAAATCACCATTGCAAGCAGGAACCATTTTCTCCTCGCGATGGTAATGAGGAGTTGATGGAAGGGGCTCTGCGCGTCGACCTGTTCGCGCAGGAATGGCCTCATGCGCGGATTGATCTCGCGCGTCGGCACGTGCATTTCAGTGGCGCGCGGAAGGTGAATTCGGCTGACTATGGAACCTTCCATCTCATACTCCTGTCAGTTCGAGCGCTGTGGACATGCCCGTTGCCGGCCCGGCGGACCGCCCGGCCTCGTTGCGCCAGGCCTGGAACATCAACGCGGGCCACAAATCGCGAGAATGATCCTGTCTTCCGTCAAGATGGTCGCGCCAGCAGGTTTCGACCTTCGCAAAGTCGAAGATCCCATCTCCGGAGAGGCGTATATCGGCGACTAGATCGCTGGCCCAGATGCGCAACGGGCCGCTCAGCCAGACTGCTATGGGAACATCGAAACCCTGCTTCGGCCGGTCGATCAGCCGTTGCGGAACATAGCGGCTAAGCAGCTGACGAAGAAGCCACTTGCCTTTGCCATTGCGGACCTTCGCATGTGCCGGCAGCCGCCAGGCGAATTCGACAACCCGATGGTCGAGAAGCGGGCACCGGCCTTCGAGGCTATTGGCCATGCTGGCGCGGTCCAACTTCACCAATATATCGTCGGGCAGGTAACCGGCCATGTCGTCGTACAAGAGACGGGACAGCAGGCCATCAAGCCGGGGGGACCCTTGAATTGATGTGGGCGGCGTGTGGAGTGCGAGGCTCCCGGTCGATGCTCCGGTCAGCCGTCGATGCAATTCGTCCTCATCTGGCGCAGCGAGCAGCCGAGCGAGGCGATGCAGCCGGTCGCTCCGCAGCGCGTGCCGTCCACTCGCCGAAAGCGGCAGCTTGCCGACGAAATCGTGACGCGCTGCACGGGCCAGCAATCCGACCCCTGCAGCAAGCGCGTGACGCAGCGGCGACGGCAGCGCATGCTGTCGTTTCAACCGCGCAGCCATGAAATGACGAGCGTAACCGGCGAAGCATTCATCGCCACCGTCGCCTGATAGCGCCACCGTAACGTGCTGGCGAGCGAGCCGCGCCACGAGCAAAGTCGGTATCTGCGATTCATCGGCGAACGGCTCATCCCAGATCCGCGGCAGTTCCGGAATGACTTCACGCGCAGCGGCTGCTGAAAGGTGGAGTTCAGTATGATCGGTGCCCAGGTGCCGCGCGACCTCCGCCGCGTGGGGAGCCTCATCAAACCCGCCTTCTCCGAAAGCGATCGTGAATGTGCGCACCGGTTTTGGCGATTGGGCCTGCATCAGCGCCACAACCGTGGAGCTGTCGAGGCCACCAGACAGAAAGGCACCCAGCGGCACATCGGCTATCATGCGTTCCCGGACGGCAAGTCGAAGCAGATCGTCGAGTCCATCGGTCAGTTCTTCGTCGGTACCGGCGATTGGATTCTGTCGACCGTTCGCGGCGATTTCAGACAGCGACCACCAGTGTCGGGCGCGTTGCGAAAGGGATGCGGCGCTGCGCGCCTCGGCAAAATCCGCCGCCGTCACAGACAGGACCGAGCCCGGAGGTAGCTTGAACACGCCTCGCCAGATGCAACAGTTTCCCGGTACCCATCCTTTCGAAAGCATTGTCGCGGCCGCGTCGAGATCGAGCTCCTGACAGAAACCTGGAAAACGATGGATTGCCTTCAACTCGGAGGCAAAAACGAGCGCATCGCGCGTTGCAGCAACATAGAGCGGCTTCTTGCCCATTCGGTCGCGGGCGAGATGGAGGGTCCTGGTCTTTAGATCCCACAATCCAAATGCGAACATGCCAGCGAAGCGCGTGAGTGCGGTGTCGAGACCCCAGCTCTCGATTGCGCACAGCATCACTTCGGTATCGCTGGCGCCACGGAACCGATGGCCAGCGTCTTCAAGCTCGCGGCGCAGATCGCGGAAATTGTAGATCTCGCCGTTGAAGGTAATGGCATATCGGCCACTTGCCGAATGCATCGGCTGGCGTCCTGCTTCCGATAGGTCGACTATAGCCAAACGTCGGTGGCCGAAGGCAATGCCGGCTTCGCGATTGATCCAGAAGCCTTCGCCATCAGGCCCACGATGACGAAGGGCCGTCGTCATCTGGCCAATTGCCCTGAGCGGTTTGATGTTGGCGGCATCGGGTGCAAGGAGAATTCCGGTAATCCCACACATGCCATCACCTCAGGTCGCTAGAGGTTGCCGAAATCGTTCGCGGCGTTCCGGCAACAAGGCAAATGGTAAGCGCAAACCACACGATTGGATGGCGGATGATCAGATGTGGCATTCCGAAGATGACGATCGACACCACCAGCACGAACAGGGCATCGAGCTTCGCACGCCATGCGCATAAAGCCGCCGCGCCGACAATCCAGGCCAGGGCCAGGACCGCAACCAAACCACCTTGAGTGTACAGATCGAGAATCGTGTTGTGAGCCTCGAAAGGCCGGGGCAGAAATTGGCTGTAGGAAATGGGCGGGCGCTCCAGATGCGGGCCAGGACCAAGGCCCAGGGATCCTGACGTTAGGCCCTTGCCCAATGCATCTCCCCAGAGATGGATTCGAAGTGCAGCGGTTTCGGCGGTCGCTTCGCCGCCCTTGTCCTTGGTAAGACTCAAGGCGAACTGTTCGACGCTGCCCACCTCCGTGACGATGTAAGGCGTCATCGACATGGCCAACGGAAGGAAGCCAATCATCAGCAGGAGGGTAACTTGCCGGGACAGGCTGACCTTGCCGTCACCGGCTGCGAGCCATGTCCGAACCCGCAGCCCAAGAAATATCAGGCCGACCAGGACCGTCGTGTAAAGATAGGTATCACTCTTCGTCAGCCTTCCGACATAGATGATCAGGATAAGGCTGCTGAGCCCGGCCAACCTCGCCCACGGCTTGCTTGTAGTCGTCGCAAGATGCAAGGCGAGCGGACCAAGGAGTGCGCAATAGAGCGCGAGCTGGTTGGGGTTCTCGGACCAGCCTCGGAAGCGATCCCAGTACCAGGGATCGACGCCGGATTGGTGGATCCAACCCCATCCAAGTGCCAGCTGAACAATAAAGCATGCATTCGCAATCGCGACCACCCACCAGGCAGCACTGCGCAGACGGCGATCCGCGTCGGGCTCCGCGGCGGCCAGGCAGGTGACGCAGATCAGCAGCAGGTAGGCTACCCCATCGTGCATCACCACCGACAGATACAGTACCGTGGTCAGGTAGCCAACGATGGTGCCAATACCCAGAGCGAGCGTGATGATCAGCCAGAAGCCCGCAACACGGATCAGGGCGGGCCTGACTACCAAGTGACCGCCGGCGAGCACCCGCCCGATCGACAGCATGATCCAAAGCGCGAGAAACAATTCGCCATAGCCGAAGGGCAAGCCCGGAACTGAGAGCTGCGCCGCATACGACATGGCCACGCCGCAGGCCAGGATCGCGTCCCGGATCATCGGCGCGCTCCACCCGATCCGCGGTTTGCAGCAGGCTCTTCAAGCAACACCGGCGATGCCGGTCGAGCGAAGCCGCCCTGGGATTTGGCACTAAGGACATTGTCGTAGAGATCGCAATATTGCTCGACCACCCAGGGCAGCGAGAACTGCGTCCGGACGAGCTCGACAGAGCGAGCGCCCATGGTCCGTCCTTTCCGGCGGTCGGACAGGACCTCTATAATTCGAGAGGCAAGGCCGTTCGCATCGTGCGGGGGGACGAGATGGCCGTTCCATCCGTCCTCGACCACCTCATTGCAACCAGGCATCATCGAGGCGACGATAGGCAATCCCGCGAGCCCTGCCTCCAGCAGGACGCGCGGAATCCCTTCTCGGTATTGTGTTGGAAAGGCGAACAGATCGGCCATGCCAAGAAGGGCAGGAACGTCGCGTCGTGGACCCAAGGCGATGACATGCGGCACATGTCGATCGATCTCAGCCTTGTCCACTGCAAATGGGCCCTCGGATTCCAATGGGCCGACAAGCACGAAACGGGCATTGGGCCTTTCCGACAGGATGCGAGGGACTGCCTTGAGGAGTGTCGGGATGCCTTTCTGGCGCGTTAGCCGGCCGACAAAAATTACGATCTCGGCGGATTGGAGCCCAAGCTCTTCGCGCATTTTCATCGCCGACGGGGCAAGATGCCTTGCCATGGCGAACGCATCGACGTCGATTCCAGAACTGCGGATCACTCGTCCGCTGCCGCGTCCGATCAGTCGGTAGCGTTCAAAGAATGCCTGATCGTCCCGATTCTGGAACACCGTAGCCGCCGTCCATAACGACGAAAGCCATTGCAGTACGCAAAAGATTGGGCGCAGGGCAAGGGCGCGCGGTTCCAGGGACGAGAACGTCCAGCCCAGACCGTTGATAGTGCGCACGACTGGAACGCTTCCGCGCACCGCAAGTGGCGTCACCAGGTTGGGCTTGGTGTCGAAGCTTTGGATAATGTCCGGCCGGAGTTCCGCCATCAGCTTTCGAATGGTTCTGATGGCGGCCCATTCTCCGCTGCTGCTGGAAAATCGGTCGAAACCGTAGCTGCGATGCGGAATGCCATGCCGCAGGAATGCGGCTTCACCGCCGCTCGACACCGCAGTAACACGGAATCCCTTCTCTCGCAGCGACATCAAGAACGGAATTCGCAGGGCATGATCCTCGCCTCCGACACACACCAGATGCGGATTCATCCTGCGTCTCCTGACCGTTCGCTGTAGCCCGATCGCGCGAAGTGGCCGGCCCTTGAATTTGCTTTCATGGTGTTGGTTTCGCTACCCATCTCGCCCAGGTCACGGTAGGGGCAGGTCTTGCCACTGTCCTCGTCTGTTTAAATGACGCAAACCCTGTCCCGGCAGCGGGCCGCCGTACCCAGCCGGTTCAGGTCGCCGCGCGTTGCATCAAAGAGGTCGGCACTGCCCGGGTGCCGAGCGCAGAGTGGTCCGCAGACAAACGGCTCGCGCTCCGCGGCACACTTTCCTGTCATTGCTGGCTGTCGTCGGAAAGCCGCCTACTTTAGCGCGGCTCCCATCATCGTCTGGATGCGCGAAGTTTGACCACGCGGGAGGTGATCGTCCGTGCCTCCGAGGCTAGCAGGATTGGAATGCCGTCGCGAACCGGATAGGCAAGTCCTGCGCTCTTCGAAACGAGTTCATCGCGATCCGAATCCCAGGCAAGTGAGCCCTTGGTCATTGGGCATACCAACCATTCTAACAACTCAGGGTTGAAAGAGGCATTCTCTTCGGCTCGCTTATCCGTATCCATCTGCTATTCCTTTCTCGGCCGTGACATCAACAGTGAGCTCCGGCGCGAGCGCCCTTGGCGATACAAGCCGTCACCCGACGTCATCGCTGTAATTCGTAGGATTCCGGCAAGTGTCATAAGCCTTGCAAACTGCACAATCACGCTAGGTGCAGGCTTGGCCACTGTCGTCGTCCGTTTGAATGAATCGACATCGAACGGAGCCGTATGGCGGCGAAGTTGAACGTGAGGCGTTAAAAGCGTGAATGGAGCAAGCACGATCGGCCATATCGCCATAGGCGACCGGAAGGTTTTGTTATTGAAGACCGCTCGCGGCTAATGCTCTCGAGCCAGTGTCTGATCCTTCCGGCCAGTCAATACGGGCGACGAAATCGTAAACCGGGCCGCCGGGTACTCCCCAATTGCTTGACCAGATCACCTGTGAACCGTCCGGGGACGGCGAGGCGTGGGTCTCACTCCAGTAGTCGAATGGAACGTTCTTCGTCTGCACAATGCGCCGGACCTCTCCGCTGCCGTCGATGCGCAACGCGATGACTTCCCGCGCATACGGCGCCCAAGCCGGATATTTCGATACTTCGTCCGGATTGCCCGAATAGGTAAGGAACACCCAACCGGGCCTGTCCAGCGACCTGAGCGAGGCATGCTGTGCTTCACCATATCTCATGAGCGAGGTGACTTTCCCATCTGACAGCCTTCGCTTGATCACCTGGAATATGTCTGGATCGGACTTACTGATCCCCACATAGATTTCGCTGCCGTCGGCATCGACGGTCATGTCGCCATGGCCAGGCCGATGATGCTCAGTCCATTTCTGGCGCAGAACGCCGTCAACAGAAAAGATGAACGTCTGTTCAGTGTCGTCTTTCAGGTTCTGAATGCATAAGACGTTGACGCCCAGCGGCGAGATTGAGCAGGCGCCGTTGGCCCCGACAAGCTGTGCGAGATCGATTTCCGGAAATTTCCGCCGCTGTCTGAGATCGTAGGCAAAGACGACCGCTTTGCCGTCCCGGCGAACCGCGCGTACGGCAATACGGCTGCCATCACGGCTTGGATTACCTTTGTATGGCCCGAACTGGAGATTGCTACTGTCAGCCGAAACAAACAGGACCTCCTCATGATTGGTGCGTGGCGCCCAGGTCGAGATTTTCCGACCACCGACGCAGATCATCAGGTCGGGATCGTGAGGATGCCATTCGCATTCGGTCGATCGATCACGGCGAAAAAGCGGGGCGTAGGTGCGCCCATCCAGGAAGCATAAGCCGCCGCAGCCGTTGCTGATGACAAGAAGGCTCTGATCCGAATTCCAGGCCTGGGCGCTCGAATAGCGGTGGCTGCAATATTTGCTCCCGCATGCGATGCCGGCGCCGAGGATTCCGGGTTTGGTTATTCGGGTGAAAGTTGTGCCAAATGCCGCATCCTTCGCGGCGTGCAGGTAATCCGGCAGGTCCATGGCTACCGGCGCGACGAACTTTGTCGATGCGACGTCCTCTCCACTCACCGCCCCGTGGATAACTATGGATATCGCGCTGACAGCAGCTAACGTCAACGCCAAGGCAGTCTGGTAGCGAGAAAAGCGCATGTCATGTCAACTCGCGCGGTTTCTTTTCAATAATTCGATTTTCCATATTATTGGATATCTTCTTGTCGACGCTTCAAAACCGCATCTCTCTAAGCTTCAACTCTTTTAAATTTCGCCCGCGCCGCGCCGAACTTGTCGATTACTCCACGCGCTATCATTTCTGTGGCAGCTGTGAGCCCGTTCGAATCTAAACTTTCGACGCAAGTTGTTGGCACGGGAAACGATCCAAGTTGTTCCCCAATGAGATTAACGTGGTCAATATGATCAAGACTGCTCTGCAGATCGACTTCGAGGAACTTCTGAATGATACCGAGGTTACGCCGGCGTTCCTTCAGACGGACCTCTAGAATTTCCCTTGGCGCCTGCAATCGGACAAGCAGATCCGGTTTGGGTAGAAGCTCGAGCGCGCGCGACACCCTTTCACGATCCGTTACGCCGCTGAACAAAACCAGTGAACATACGAATTGCACCATACCCTGGTCAAAAATTGAGATCGTGTCATTGGACGCTATTGCCGCGCGCCAAGCTTGAAGAAGAGCTTCAAGATGCCAGTTCAGGCGAGCCGCCCACAGCTCATTCTTGGGTGGAAGAATCTTAAGCACTTCTGCACCGAGAGAACGCTGTCCGATCCACTTTGAATGCAAGCCGGAGACCAGTTTGAAGGCGGCCCTTCTAACCGGATGTCGGCGGTCACCGGTCTGCAAAACAACACAGTAGCCCTGAGCTCGCAAAACGTGCACCAGCTCGGACGCTAACGTCGTCTTACCAGCACCGGACGGCCCAAATAGCTCCAAGATCATCTTTCAATCCAGACTGAGGGAAGCCTACTGGCAGTGACGTCATGTCCATTTGCTGAAGCGAACGCCCATCTCTTCCTGGGATGTCTAGCCGACGAGCCAGGAATCCGCGCCATCCGTATGAATGACGGTGTGGTCACGTTAGGATATCGACGGACGCCAAAATCGTGAACGGAAGGAGTGCGTTTCGGTGACTATCCTTCCGGATTGCCTACCGTCCGTTTACCGTTCCGTCTCCGAAAGGGATGTGCAGTAGCCCTATTCCCCAGCACACTTCCGCGAGGGCGCGGCAGTCATGAGTTCGGCATGTCTCATCCGTTCGAGGGATGCGAGACACCCAGCCTTCTGGAAACCTTCTCTGTGATGGACGCAGCCAACTGGCCGTTTATCCCCTCTATCGCCAATAGGGCAGCTTGGTCGGCTATCCAATGAAAGTGTCGGACAAAAATCTTCGATCTCATCTGCAGGAGAAATCGTATGAAAGCAGGCATATGAGCGAGAAC
The DNA here is from genome assembly GCF_040320505.1 of Mesorhizobium sp. M0678. Classification (NCBI taxonomy): domain Bacteria; kingdom Pseudomonadati; phylum Pseudomonadota; class Alphaproteobacteria; order Hyphomicrobiales; family Phyllobacteriaceae; genus Mesorhizobium; species Mesorhizobium sp. M0678. Next base: position 257,456 of record NZ_JAMYPT010000009.1, read on the forward strand.
CTCGAGCCACATCAGACGGCAGCGGCAAATACGGCTATACCTGCCAATTACAACGCCAAGGTCGCGGCAGTCGCGGCCTATGAGCTCCCGACAAAACAGAGATATCAAGATCCGAGTTTTGCGAGCTGGTACCTGAACGGCTATGCAGGCCGGTTGAAGCTGTCCACCGTTGCGTCATACGTCATTGCGCGACGGGAGCAACGCTGCATCGCCAAGGCGCTGGAGAGGTGCAGCCCGCCTCCATCTCAGGTGCTCGATATCCCATGCGGAACCGGGAAGCTGGCCGGCGTGCTGGGCCAGCATAATTGTCGGGTGCTGGCTGCAGACATTTCAATGGAAATGATGGCCTTGGCTAAATCAGCATATGAAGGTCAATCAGGATTTCGGGGATTCATCCGATGTGACGTGACGCAGCTGCCGTTCGCCGACGAAAGCTTTGATACGGTGGTCTGCCTTCGCCTCATTCACCTTATCCCGCCACATCTCAGGCGCGACATTATCATTGAGCTCGCGCGCGTTGCCAGCCGTCGCCTGATCGTATCCTACGGCCTTGGCACCCGCCTCCAGAGAATACGGCTAAGGCTGCGGAAGATGATCACCGGAAGGATGTCGGCGCCTCATCCCGTCAATCTCACCGTTGCACGACAGGATTTCGCGGCGGCGGGGCTCAAGCTGGTACGCTCTTTTAGCGTCCTGCGGTTCCTGTCCTGCGAGCAGCTGTTCGTACTTGAGAAGGTAAAGGCTTGACCTGCCGCCGGTTTGCAGTCTTCGCGTTAGCACTGGTATTGCGGATCAGGCCGCTGATGGTTGTCAAAAGCTGAAACGGCTGCGGGAGGTAGCTGTGGAACCGGCAGGCAAGGCCATTCCGGCGCGCATGCCATCACTCGACCTGCTGCGCCTAGCTGCAGCCCTCGCGGTCGTGCTCTTTCACTATCTTTTTGGCGGCGCGATCGCGGGCAATCTCGACGTGGAATATCCTGCCGCAGCACCTTACGCCATCTACGGCTATCTCGGCGTCAATCTGTTTTTCCTGATCAGCGGTTTCGTCATCGCGTGGTCGGCCGAAGGTCGAACCTGGCAGGAATTCGCGGTCGCCCGCTTCGCCCGGCTTTATCCCGGATTCCTCGTCTGCATGACCGCGACGTTTGTTGTTCTCGTCGTCGCCAAAGATCAGCGTTTTCCGACCGATGTTCCAACCTATGTAGCCAATCTTTCCATGTTCGCCCGCCTCTTCGGCAGGCCGTCCATGGATGGCGTCTACTGGTCGATCATGCTCGAGATCCTGTTTTACGGCTGGGTTGCAGTGCTGATCTTTGCCGGCGCCTTTCAGCGCTGGAAAATACCCATCGCGGCCATCTGGCTCGCAATTTCGGCAACCAACGAGTTCTTCTTTGGGAACCCGGTGATACGCATTCTCTTCATTACAAACTATGCGCCTTTGTTTGCCGCCGGCATCCTCGCGGAAGACATCGTTGCAAGGGGCCGTTCACCGGCTGCGTTCCTGTTTCTTGCCGTCGCGTTCCTGGTGTCTTGCCAGACCGCAATGTTCTCTCACAACTGGATGCAGGAGCACTTTGGCGCAGCCATTTCGTATCCGGCCCTCCTCGCTGCCAATATAGTGGTCTACGGAGTCTTCGCTGGCGCGATATTGCTCCGCTCCGTGATTGCTCCATCCAAGGCTATCATGATGCTCGGAGGGTTGACTTATCCGCTGTATCTTTTGCACCAGTATATCGGCTACATTTCGCTTAACGCGCTGGCGCCTCATGTCGGCAAGAACGCCGCATTCTTCGTCGTGTTGGCCGGGGTCCTCCTTGCCTCTTTTATCGTCTGGCGCTTCATCGAGACGCCGGTACGCAAGCCGCTCGTCCGCGCCCTGGTGTCTGGGATATATCGCCTTGCACCAGCCTCGCGGCCAATCCGGCCAACCTCTTCCGCGCGAACGTCATGATCAGGAGCTTTCGGCGGATGCCGCAGAAGATGTTTGAGTCCAACCGTCGCCTCGCGGAAAAGGCAACTGGGTAGCCCCACGACGCCTGCGCAAGCGAATACATGATCTGTGGGTCAATCCGCAGGCGAGCAGCAGGCCGGCGATCAGGCGAGACAGCACCGGGGTTCCTTCCAAGCCGCCGATGTTGCACGGCACCGCTGTTGCGGCAATGCCGGCTGCGAGGCGCATTCGCATTTCGGAGAAGCGCCGTCTAGATCGGCAGCTTCGTCGATTGTGTCACATTTTGTTCTTGCTTTGTGCCGGCAGCTATGCTAGTAATTCGGGTACGGTGCAGATTCGCACTGACGACCCGCCGCTAGGCGGGTTTTGTTTTTGGTCTGGTTTTCAGATTTCCCGGCCGTCCTGCGTCGGACGGCTTCTCGACCTCGCCATTCGAGCCAAGCTCCACACGGTCGGATCAAGTCAGCCGAGTCTTATCCCGAATAGAACCATCCTTGGCTGGTCGTCGATACCGTTGCGGAAACGAGTTCGAAGGGAGCGCCCCTCCAACGCTCAATCCTACTTCAAACCTCAATATTTCTGTCAGAGGGTGTCGGTATGTGATTTGGCGCTAATATACGCCGTCTGTAAGTAGGCACGGTCGAAACAGAAAAAGGAATATTGGATGACAACTCTGCATTACACGTCAGGTGGATCGGGCACGGAAATTTCGCAAGCCGGATTCAATCTGGCCGACGTTTCATCTGTTGACCAACTCAATGCGCTGCCGGACGGTATGAAGGGCTTGGTCTACCTCAACGAAACCGACGGAGCGACGTCGTCCTTTATCGACAAGATCACGCCTTTCATCGGCAATCCGAAGCTGTTCGGATTCTTCCTTGTCGACGAGCCGGATCCCACCGGCCAATGGGGCACCTACGCCTCCGCCGCGAATCTGAAGGCAGAATCCGACTGGATTCACGCCAATGTGCCGGACGCCAAGACCTACATCACGATGATGAGCTTGGGGACGTCCGCGAATCCGGATTTTTCGAACACGTACAATCCCGCCAATACCGGTATCGATTACTACGGCGTGGATGTCTATCCTGTCCGCACGGATGGCGCGGTCGACTATAACATGATCGATAAATTCGTTGCCGCCGCTCAGGCATCGGGCATCCCGACGAGCAAGATCATTCCAGGCTACCAGACGTTTGGCGGTGGCGACTATAACACCGACATGGGTGGCAAATATGTCGTGCCCACCGCCGCCCAGATGGAAACCATGATGGACCACTGGGCCAAGCTGGTTCCGTCACCCGCCTTCGAGTACGCGTACGCCTGGGGTTCACAGCGAGGCGACACCGCGCTTGAGAGCTCCCCGGAACTGCAGGCCGTTTTCCGGCAACACAATCTCAGCACCGCCGGGACTGCTCCTTCCGAAGCTGCGGCCACCGATCCCATTTCTACGGCGACGGTCCCTTCCGAGGCCACCACCGGCGATAGCACCGCGACTGTCACCGCTCCTTCCGAAGCCACCACCGGCGGCAGCACCTCGACCGCCACCGCCCCTTCCGAAGCCACCTCCAGCGGCGGCACCTCGACCGCCACCGCCCCTTCCGAAGCCACCTCCAGCGGCGGCACCTCGACCGCCACAGCCCCGGCCGAGACCATCACCGGCGGCAGCACCTCGACTGCCACCGCCCCTTCCGAAGCCACCACCGGCGATAGCAATCATGGCAAGACCACGCTTTCGCATCTCCTCGCCGGCAACGGCGGTTCGATTACTACCGCCGCCTCCGGCGCTACCGCCAGCGATGGCAGTCATGGCAAGACCGCGCTGTCGCCCCTCCTCGCCAGCGACGGCAGTTCGACTACTACCGCCGCCTCCGGCGCTACCACCAGCGATGGCAGTCATGGCAAGACCGCGCTGTCGCCCCTCCTCGCCAGCGACGGCAGTTCGACTGATACCGCCGCCTCCGGTGCCACCACCAGCGATGGCAGTCATGGCAAGACCGCGCTTTCTCACCTCCTCGCCAGCGATGGCAGTTCGACTGACACCACCCACGATAATGCCGGCGACAAGGTAAGCGAGGGCAGCAACGTTGACCGCATATTGGCCTCGTTGAGCCATTCTCTTTCGGCCGGCTCGGAACTTCTCCCGACCAACGATCCATCCGACAAGACGGCAACCAGCCTGATCCGCCACGGGTTCGCGCAAACCGTCCAGCCCGATGAAAGTGTCGGCGCCCAGGCAAAAAACGGCGCCGCCGCCGAGATCATGTCTGGCCACGGAGGCAACGATGCCTTCGACTTCAGCAAGCTTCAGGACAAGCTCCACCTCGATCAAGCCGCTCTTACCGAGCTTAAGTCGGGCGGGCTTTCATTGCATACTTCCCCTGCTGGTACGGCTACGGATGATGGTTCCCACCACATCATCTTTGACAGCTCAACCGGGTCGCTCTCTCTCGACAGCGACGCGGTCGGCGGCGCAGCTCAAGCGCAGCTCGCTACCCATCTCCCGTTGCAGCATCACTCTTTGATCTGAAAACCGGAGCGGCGGACCTTCAACTCGAGCGTGTCCGCCGCTCCGTCCGTGTTCAATTGCGCCACGGAAGCTTGACTAAGAAAAATGCGATATCGGCAGACATCAGAGAGATCGAAGTTGGTCGCATTATCGCCAATGCGAATTTCGGATTCGCCGCACTAGGCGGTCTCGGCAATTTTCAGCACGGCGTCGATCTCGGCCATCACCGTTGCCGGCAGCGGCCCTTTCTCCAGCGCACCGAGATTGTCCTCGACCTGCTCGGGCCGCGTGAAGCCGGGAACCGGCAAGGCGATTGCCGACTTGGCGAGTATCCAGCCGAGCGCGCCTTGCGCAAGCGTGCGTCCGCCCGAGGTGAGCAGGTCGCGGA
>NZ_JAMYPT010000010.1:0-225000 GCF_040320505.1 Mesorhizobium sp. M0678
CCTGTAGCCATGCTGCCCGTCTCATCCCCAGCCTCCGTTCGCTGAAGATCAAACCGGACAACTCGTCTGCTACCTAACCCGGACAACTCATCTGCTTACGACAGGCAGCCTTAAGCCTAGTTGCTTTTTGCCAGCCGTCAGCCTATATCGCCGGTTCTTGAACGCGCCCATCGTCTAGCGGTCAGGACACCGCCCTCTCACGGCGGGAACAGGGGTTCGATTCCCCTTGGGCGTACCAATGATTTCAATTGCTTAGCTATCTCGCGTAATGGTGCGTCGAATATTCATCGAATAAACGACTGCGTACGTTCGTGTATGATGGCGGATTGGAACGCCGGTCGATCCAGCGTGAAAGCGAGCGATACCGCAACCTAGTTTCCGAATCGGCGGAAAGGTGAGACAAAGACCGCAATCATGTCCGCCGTGGCGAGCGTTGAAAGGCTAATATGGACAGGAAATACGAGGTCTTACAGCAACTCAAAAATGCTGAGGCTGGGTTGAGCTACAGCCTGCATGTGTTCGGCGACCACATAGCCAAGCGCGAGAAATATCGGTCGATAGACGGCATCCAAGCCGTGCACTTCTACCTGATGCAAAAGCACCATTGGTTGCCATCCGTTGTTAAAAGTTTGTCGGACGACGACCTACAGTTCTGTCTGACAGAGGAAATGATCGGATGGGTATTGCCTGGAGATGCCAGGGAGTAGATCAGGCCAGAGCGCTGAAAATCGCCATCTCTCATCGCCTCCCTTGTAGCTGGTCGCACTCCTTCTGCGCTGCCGCTCGCCGCTTATCTATCCAGGCGGCGAGGTCCATTAGGTGGACGCCCTTCGCGGCCTTCTGGCTGGTCTCGATCCTGACCACGGGCAAATCGATCTCGCCCTCTGTGGTTTTGCGGATGAACTGCTGCGGCGTGAGGTGACTGAAATAGGAGGCGCAAACCTTCTCGACGGGGATCACAGCTGCGCCGTCGAATTGCGCCATGAGTAGAAAAGCAGTGTTCATCGGTTTCCTTTAATGCCGTTGTCTAAGGGCGCGACGAAATCGCCCCACACGAAAGAACCGCGCCATTGGGCTTCCTCGACCCCGCAAACGAACACAAATAAGGCCTTGTCGTCGGCTGGGTGGGTTTCCCAATCCGGATCGTTCCCCATGACCTGGACGATCTCCCAGTTATCACACGGCGTAAGCTCGTCGCCGTCTACGGTCCCGTCCGCGGCTGTTCGCCATTTCGCCCAGTAGTAGCCGGGCTCAAGCGGGATCTTCGGTACTCTTTCGCCATGTTGAATGCACATCTGGTGAACCCTAAAGCTGGTCGGAATCAAAGCCCGGGATGTTCTGCCATCACGACGGCCCAGCCGACACCTGTCAAGTTACCCAGGTTGCGAGCCGGAACTCGGTCCCCTCAATTCAATGTCCCAGGTTCAACGTCCGCCCAGTAGGTTCCATCGATCCAGGCCGCAGCTGTGGCCTTGATCCTGATTTCGGTTTTGCTCTGTGCCGGCAGAGACGATATCGTTTCCGCAATGGCGAAGGCTGGCGCGCTCGCAGCGTCGATCGCCGCGAACTCCTCATCAACGCTGATGTCGTCGGGCAGCGCGTCGATCTTTGCCTTTGAGTAGAGCATTGCCTGTTGCAGCAACATGCCAAGGAAATTCATTTCGCCTTCGAAGGTGACGCCAGTGCTGTCCATAATCGTATCCTTTCGACTTTGGTTTCCAACTCGCGGCTAAGTGCCCGAGATCACAAAGCCGAACATAAACGATATCGTTTAGTGTGTCAATTAACGATATCGTTTATATCTAACAGAGCGGTTCGTTGACACAGTATGCGATATCGTTTACCTAACCGTGATGGGAAGGCCACCGCTTAATATGACGCCGACAGTCGTGCGATTTCCGGATGAGGTTCTGGATCGCATAGACAACCTTGTTGGGCAGAAGCAGCGCGCCAAGTTCATTCGCGAGGCCGTGCAAACGGAGATCGAAAAGCGCGAAACCGAGCCGAGCCACCATCTCCCGGCCCCAGCACGAAGCCAGTGACGAAACCCAACGTGTGCGAGGTACGCCTTCCTATCCAGCCGTTCGGTATCAACCGCAACGCTTACGACTGGCGCGTTCGCTATGACGTGCCTGGCGAGCGCGCCACCTATACCCATCCCTCGGAAATCTTCGTGCACGGCATGCATCATCAGCCGAAGCGGCAAATCCCGATGACACAAGAGCAGGCAACCGCTCCGATAAGCTCACCGTCACGATGAACAGTGAAGATCGGGCTGTTGGCGTGCCCCAGCCTTCGGGTGAGCGCTGCCCCAGGATCAACGTCCGTGCGGTCGATCGCATGCCAGACGCCGGCAGGTTGTAGCCCGTGGATGACAGCCACCCTCTGCCGGTCATCAGCCGAAAGGTCCGGGCGCGCAATGCGCAGGATGAAATCGACCGCGCGGACACGCTCCACGAAGTCAGTCGCTTCGCCGATCATCTCAGTTCGAGCCGCAAGCCCTGCCGATAGCCGGCCTCGACAACGGATACGCCGCGGTCTTTCAGTCGAGCGTTCAGACCATCGATTGCTTTTCTAAGATCGAGATACATGCGCGTCGGCGACGGCCCACCATCGGGATCGTCCGAGTACATGGCGTCGAACATTGCTTGGGACATCACGGGCATGCCCTTGCCTCGCCAGACCGCCTCAAGAACGGCAGCTGCATGGCCGCCGATCCCGCATTCCGCAATCAAGTCGCAAAGCGTCGGCGCGCTCACAGGCTGGTCGCAGCAAGGGCATGTCATGTGAAGATCGCCGGAGCGCCTTCGGATGACCTTCGTCGCAACAGGCTAGCAAATCGTCTTGGTAGCTTCTCGTCGGGTTCGGCCGCGGGCGTGGCATACCATAGGCCATTGGGAATATCGACGGGCCGCGAGAAGCCTATACAGTTGCTCTCGTACATTGATGAAGTTCTGTACCAATGGCTGAAGCCGCAGCGCGTGAGGAAAGTTCTCTTTTTCAAATGATCGAGCTTGATCACGACACCGACGACCGGGGCGCTGGCAATTATGTGCTGAACTATTTTTCGAACAATCGGCCCTCCTACCCCCAAACCACGAAAATCACGACGCACCGCACCCATCATAATTCGAAGCGGCAACACGTGATCGACGCACGAACAGGCGACTACTCCTACAAGCTCGCCGTCGCAGAATGCAGTGTAAATAGGTGCCTCCCTACCCCCTTTCCGCCGTTTGCTCGGACACGGGAAGGGGGAAGGGGTGGCATCGAGCCCGCTCAGAACATGCCATCGCCGCTGTGGCTGCAAACCGAAAGTGACAGCACATTCCACGCGCCTTTTGTCCGGCTGGTCGGGGGTTATGATGTCCGTTGCAAAGAGTGCGGCCTTGACGCGCTCCGTAATAGAGATCGCCTTGCGGACGGTTATCTTCCTGCCAGCAGCTGTTCGAAACGTGATCATCTCTGTCTCGATGCCGTTCTGATGTCGCTTGGCTTTCCAGGCTTCATATTCAGCTATTGTGGCCAAGGTGGATCTCCTGCCGGTTGTCATCGGTATCCCCTGCGCTTGGCTTCTTTGATCGCTGCGCGTACCAGCTTCGGATTGTTTCCGGCTCCATGGCGCTCCAAGCTTGCGACGACACCAGGACTGACCCGTTCCAGGTCGCTGATGAACCGGCGCGCAATTCCGATATCGGACTCGGTGACCCCGGACGCCGTCAATTCGGCCATGCTAGAAACGAAGCCGGCTTCTATTTGTTCGGGTGTTGGCGGCGAGAAGCTATCGGCGCTCTGGCGAACGATAGTGAAAGCTTCCTCAATCGTCGCAGTATCGGTTCCAGACGCGCGGAAATCCTGCGACAGCGCCGCCGTCGCCGCTTTCAAGGCGCTGGCCCGCTCAGTGTCGCCGTCCTTCATTGCGTCAAGCGTGAACTGATCCAGTTCACCGCCAACAGCGCGCTCATAATCTACGTCCTTCCGAGCCGCATCATCCCTGAAAAGGATCGAAGCGGCATCGTCGTCTTTACCGGCAGAAGGCGGGGCATCGGCCTTTCGCTCGCTCGGAAACACTACGGCGGCGGCAGCGTCGGGCTTGCCGTGATTGCCAGTAAGGCGCTGTTCCGCAGCTGCGTGTTGCGCCTGTGCCCATTCAGGCATCTGCGCAGGCTTTGACGGCACATCGTTAGGAAATAGGATGCTCGCGCGGTCAATCTCAGCCATCACGCGGCCTCCTGTTCGTTTTCGGCTGCGAGCAAAATGACCCATGCCGAAGTCGCGATTTCTGTCACGGACTTGCCCGGGCCGGAGAGCCGCGCACGGCCATCAGCCAGGCGAATCAACTTATCGATCGCCATTACTGCGAGACCCATCTGCCCTATGGGTCCGATCGACAAATTGACCTGCGCGCGTCCCAGGTTTTGCCGGATAACCAGTTCTTCGGCTGCGATCTCAGGCAACGATGCGGTTATTTCCGCAATCGCCGCATCAATGCGCCTGGCCGCGGCAAGGAGGCGCTTTGCATGGCCTTTCGCGGCGTCGAAGTGTTTCCGACGCTCAGCTTCCGCCTTGGCCTCGCGAGCGGCGGCTTCGGCCCGCTGCGCTCGTGCCAATGCGCGATTGAGTATCAGGCGATCGACGGCTAACCGTTCGATGCGCTGGTTTATCTCAGCGGCCTTCTTGCCAGCTTCGGGTGCGCCGGCCACGGCGTCGGTCGAAACTTTGCCGAATTCGGCGTCAAGATCAGCAACAAGGATTTCCAGCGCGCTGATCTTCTCGAGGATTTGCGATGACGTGATGGCTGTCATCTTAGGCCACCCCTGCCCAGGCATCGGCAGCAAGCGCCGCGATGGTCCTATCGCCCGCGATCGAGGGCTTGCCCATCTGGTCGAAGGCCACCAACGCAAGGCGCTCTTGGTAGGCGCGGCTTGGTTCCGATACGGGCCGTTGCTGCCTGATTTCGGCCTCAGCGGCGTCGACGGCTGCCTTGGCAGCGCGGACTTGACCAATCAGCGTGTCAAGCTCAGCGGCCTTCGTCTGGATGGTCGCAATATTGGTGGCTATGTCAGTCATCGGTTTCCCTTTCTCTCACGTGTTGCGGCGGACACTCAAAAATCCGTCCTCAGCGTTGTCGTAATCTGTGTCGGCAAAGCCCTGCCGATCCGGGTATTGCAGGATGGGTTGATACGGAGCCGGCAACCTCGGTGCTTCCCAATCGGCCGAGACAGCCGGCGAAGGCGCGGGGGCCTGTTCCGGCTTCGGCGCGACCTTCGTCTTTGGGACAGGTTCGGGCGCTGGAGACACCGGCTTATCTTGAGGCGCATCCGTCGCCGGCACGTCCAAAACTTGAGCGCGCGATAAGCGCGCAAGCCGATCGGCAAGGCCGTCCAAGCCCTTAACCTCCAGCGTATCGCGGAATGCGGCGACCGATACATGCCGCCCAATCGCCTCTAGGCGGCGCACGCGATCAGAGAGTTTGATCTTTTTGACGGAGCCGATCCGTTTGCGATCCTCTCCACGCCCATCAAACAGGGCCTCAATCTCTACGCCGGCCACCAAGCCCTTTCGCCAGATCGGCGGCCATTCTTCCACCGGCAGTAGGTCGCCCGTTTCTTCATCGTAGATGTCGAGTAGATCGGCCTCGATTTCCTCGTGCAGCCGCTTGAGAAGGTAATCCGCATCTACCTCGACGCGATCAAGACGCCTTTGCTGCCCTTCCTCAATCGCGGCCAGTATCTCGGGATCGTCCATCATGCGGGATGCCATGACGGATGCAGACGACGAGGCATAGCCAGCGCGCAAAGCGGCCTCTGTGGCCGTCTCCGACCTCAGATATTCTTGAACGAACCGCCGCTGCTTGTGCGTAAGTGCCATAAGGCAACCGCTATCAGAGCATGGTTGCCGCGAGTTTCCGCTTATACAAATTTATACACTTCTTGCTGAAATAGACCGGCAAAAGTAGAGGTTGGGGCACAGGGGTGGGGACTGACATGAAACAGCAGGCGGCAATTGCGGCCATCTTCCTAGTATTTGGCGTCAACGGCTCTTTCGGAAACAACGTGTGCAATGTTTCCGGTCTAGGCCCTGACCTGGAGACGTTCGCGTTCCAGAAATGCGACGGGAAATTGAGCCCTGCCGAGGCAATCGATTGCGTCAACCGGTTGGCACAAGAGGCCGAAGACATGCGCATCAAATCGGAGCGAGCGATTGCCCAGGCCGAATGCCTTTGCAAGGCTCTCAACGAAATGGTGGACGGGTTCGGAAGCTACAGCAGACTTAACGGGTCGTGTTCGGTAAAAAGGTAATCAATACACAACCCATACGCGATCAAGCGCAAAGACTTCAACTTAGGATTTCCGGATTTCCCGGATTAGTTTCATCCAGACGCGGGAATTTCGCAGTAGAGGCGTATATGTACGTGGCCATACTGCGAAATTCTTAGACATGGCTGAAATCGATCCGGGAAATCCGGAAATCCGGACCTTTCACGCTCCCTGACAAAGTGGCGCGAAATCGTCAGTTGGGAGCGGTCGGCATCGCCTCGGGGTGATCTAGCCGCCACCAATAAAACCGGCTAAGAAGACGGCGGGTTTGGGGGAAATCTCACATGACGCTCGTCGGGGACGCGATCTCACGTTCGCGATTCATTCTGCGCAAATTGGTCGGGACTTCGAGGGCTGGTCGAGCAGGCTATCGGCTTAGTGCCCGCCCTGGAGCCTGTCTAGCCGTCAGGTGAACAGGCCGCGACGGACCATTTCGCGAAGGCACTCAGCGTTTCCGTGGCATGGTCATCAAGGCGACGATGCAGCGACGTGCAGCTTTCGTGAGCGCTGCGTTTCTCTTGGTGGAAGTCCTCGCGCAATTGCTCGATGCTTCTTGGACCCGCCCGAGCGTCAGGAAAATGTCGTTCAAAGAAGCCAATGGAACACCGCCTTTGGTCATGCAGAAGGCGGCTATGCCGCCAATGCAGCTTGTGATTTCCAGCCGGTTGTCGTGTTCACGGCACCAGGAGCGGCACCAGCGAGCGGCGCGGAGAATTCGGCCCGATCGCCAACCGCCCAGGCGCCGACAGCCGGAGCCGCCGCCAGTTCCAGAACAACAAGCCTGTCATCGTCCTTGCGGCAGATATAGCCGACTTTCACGCCGCTAACTGTGACAGTCGCGCCGTGACCCATCTTGTTCGTGACGCCGACAAACTTATTATTAACGAGCGGAACGACAGCCGTATTGTTGGTAGACGCAACACCAAAGCCGGTGGTGCAGTCTTCGATGAGATTGTCCTCATACATCAAATCGAAGTGGCGAGTTGCAGTGGTGAAGTAAGCTCCAGAAGAGAAGCCGACGTTGAAGTTCTTTATGTGGTTGTTCCTAACCCGAACGACGAGCGGGCTATTCGTCCAGATGCCAGCGTTGTTGGTCACTGCGTTGGTCTTGTCGAAACCCTCGATCGAGTTGCGCTCGATCATAGTGATCAGCGTTGTGCCGCCGGTCTGTACTCGGATCGAGCGCACATCATTGCCGCTGGTCCGCTTGATTTTGTTGTCATGGATGTGGTGGCCGCCAGTTCCGGCCGCGCCGCTGGATATGTTCTCGATATCATGGGACGCCGAGCCGACGATTAGGTTGTGGGCAATGTCGACATAGGCGGTTTGCGCGCTCAACGCGATGCCGCGCCCGAGCGAATTGGTGATGACATTACCGTGGACCCTAGTCGGAATTCCAAGCGGCGCGGCTGTGTTGACGGTAATTCCGCCCGTCGCCGACGACGTGTTTTGAAAATCTTCCACGATATTCCCGGTCACCAGGTCGCGACCGCTGCCGTTGACGAAGATGCCGCCGCTGATCGAGTTGGCGGTATCCCAACCGTTCAAGCTGCAATGGTTGCCGATGATGACAACGCCGCCCTCGCTGACACCCTGCTTATAAATGCCCGTCCATTTGGTGTTGCGGCAGATGTTGCCGGATATGATGGCGCGAGGACCGTCGACGGAACTGCTATTGTAGCCAACGACAATTCCGTGCCGACGCCGCACAACAGAAGGCGCAACACCCACGCTTGGCGCTTCGACCCAGGTTCCGCCCTCAATGCACGTCAGCGGATCGAGCGTGACGCAAATATTCCCGCTAATGATCAGGTCCGCGTCCAGGCCCAACGCATCAATAAACATGCCCTGGGAGTTGTTCGACAGACAGCTATTGCCGAGGATTTGAGCGCGTCCCGCCGAGACTGTCGAGTAGACGACAATATCCCCGGAACTGGCGATGTTTCCCCACTGATTTGCGAAAAATACATTGTTGAGGATTTTGTAATCCTTGCAGCCGCGAAGCTGGACGCCGCAGCCTTCGAACCGTTCAGCAAAGCAGCTTTGAACAAGAACTCCTTTTTTTCCGGAAGCATAGACCGCATTGTTCTTGGTGAAGTCTACCCCGGTAGTTCCTGCATCGCCGATGAAGTGAACACCCTCAACGCTACTGTGGTCGCTTAGAATAAAGACGTTCTTTTCCCGTACCGTCTGGCGAATGCGCGAAGGCCACCCGGCGCCGCGTATCTTGACGTGAGCGGGAACGGTAAATTCTTCATCGAGATCGAAGTACATGCCTGCTGTCAGAGTTGGTATCCACAACTCCGTTACGGCGCCAAGAGCCAGCGCGAACGCCGCCGAGTTCTGCGCCGCCGTCCTTGCCGGCCCCGCACCGAACACGCGAACGTCGACGCCGCGCATATTCCCCGGCTTATAGTCCTGCGTCCCGCCACCGCTCAGGCCGAGAGTGAACCCGCCAGCCCCTGTTCCCGGTATAAAAATATCGTCCCCGCCATCGCCAGCCGCGAGCGCTCCCGCTGTCCTGATAAAGGCAGGAGCCGCCAACGGAACCCACGCCGCCGCCGTGGCCTTTGTGGCGAAGGTGTTTTCCGCGATGATGAAGGCAGACGCCAACCCTACCGCAACGCCCGCGGCGGCTTCGGCCTCGTCGCGGGCGGCTTCGGCCTCGTCGCGGGCGGCTTCCACAGCCACCACTTGCGCGGGCACAGCAACGATCTCGGCGGCGATACCCGCCACAGTCGTTACGCTGGCCGCGATCCCCGCCACCGTGTCGATCTTGTCGGCGCTTTTAGCAAGTCTGGTAATGTTCACCACGAGCGCGGGCAGCGTGTCTGCGTCGGCGCTGATCGGTATCTTGACCGCGCGAGCCAGGCCCTCAGCGAGTTCCTGATCGCGCATAACGGCGAGATCAAGCGCCGTCTCTACCGTTTCAGCGTAGTAAGCACCCTGATTTTCGAGATCAGTTTCCTGGACGACCGGAACCTTGCGAAGGATCGTGATCGTCTGCCCAGCCGGAGGAGCAACAAGGATCGCGACTTGCCCTCCCCCAGCCGCGCCGACGCCAGACACCGTATAGTCAGCATCGAGCGTCAGCGTTGCCTCAACGCCGGTCGCTGTAATCGTCCTGATCACGCGGAGGTGAGCTTGGCTGATAATCCGAAACTCATAGTCGAAAACAGTCGTGACCCCGTTCCCGATGTACGGGCCGGAACGGTTCGTCTCGCTTGCAACGGTCATGTGATCTCGCGCCCAAAGGTTTCGGGCACGATAGGAGCCGACAGTTAGGAGCTAGAACCGCTGAGCCGGCATCGAAAAATAGTTTTACCTGGAAGCCTTTGACCGCGCGTTAAAGAAAGTGGCAAGGCAAAGCCGGTTAAAGCGCCGGAAGATCGAGAGAAAGATGAATCGGCTTGCTGCCAGCCTGATTCGCAGCTTGTCAAGATATTTTTCTGGGATTCTTGCGAGAATCACTATATGCATCACCTGAAAAAGCGCTGGTGGCAAATCCACCGGCGCTATGGCGATTCGACCGACATCGGAGATGCTATGGCTGACGCCCCTGTATACGTTTACAAACCAGTTTGGGTAGCAAACACGTTTTTGTTTCGCGCTGGCGAGGATGGAGTTTCTGACGTTACTCCCCTCAAAATCCAGAAGCTCGTCTACAATTTGCAAGGGTGGCATTTGGCCACTACAGGGTTCCCCGCAGTAGGAGAACAGTTCGAGGCATGGCCCAAAGGCCCTGTACTTTCTTCGCTTTATCATACTTTTAAAAAATATCGCTGGAATCGGATTTCTGAACTGGCAGAGGACATAGAGCCAGCCACTGGCGAACCTAAAGCGCTTATTGTTGCGCCGTCCGATGAGCAATTCTACTCCATCTTCAATGCGGTTTGGAACCGATACAGGGGGTACGACGGGATCCAACTATCTGCCCTGACTCATGCGCCCGGAACACCTTGGACTCTAGCTAGAGAGCGCGGTGACCAGTATATACCTGATCAGGAAATACGGCGTCACTTCGTAGAGCTAGGGCAAAGGGCTGGATGAGTGCAGGTGAAGAACTAGTATCTGTCGACTCGATAAAGACTGCCCCTTTCGAACCGGTTCCAAAGGAAAGAGCAGCCATTCCGGGAATCGACCCTCTGACCGGAAGCAGAGACGGAAAGCTTGACCAACACTTAGGACGAATTGGTGGATTTATAGGCGGCGGTCCGGAGAAAGCCGGGAATATCGCTTATGTGGTCATCATCGCGTCTATCATTATGATTGTCCTAGCTGGGTGCGCCGGGATCTATGTTGCGAATGACAAAATCGCCATTGTTTTTGATCGGCTTCTGACGGGTGCGTTTGCTCTAATAACCGGTGCCCTCGGCTATCTTTTCGGTTCGTCCAAAGATTCCAAATAGGCGGGTCGTTCCCCTGCGGCTGGGTAGCGCTAAGGCCTGTGAATTTGGCCGATTTCCCCGCTATCCGCGGATTTAAGTCAGGATGTGGCTCAATCCTGAATAATCCTGACATCCTAACATTGACGGCGGAAAACGAGTCGCCTTTAAGTTGCGATGGATCAGCAAATGCTGATTCTCGCCACGACAAAGCCGGGGTTGCCGCCCCGGCTCCGTGTCGATAAACCGCAAAACCTTTGGTCGGGATGCGGATTTTGGAGACACAATGCGAGGATACTCGCAATCGATTCTCTGTCAACCCGACCAAAGGTTTCCACATAAGGAAATCTTTATATGTCGACTTATCTTGTAACCTACGATCTAAACAAGGAGACCGTTCGCCCTAAAATTGTTGACGAGGTTAAGGCCAGCGCCGGTTGGGCTAGGCTCTCGGAATCGTCTTATGCCATCTCCACCAACGAGACGGCGAGTCAGGTACATGAGCGCTTCAAGAAGTATCTGGACAACAACGACAATTTCTATGTCATCTCGCTTCGACGCCCGTATTCGGGAAGGGGTCCAAAGGAGGTGAACGACTGGCTCGAAAAACACCTTCCGCAGCAGTGACCCCATTAGCCTTTCACAACTTTCAACGGCGTCTGTCTCCCGGTACGTCCGGTTCAACGCGGTAGACGCCGTTTTTTTTTGGGTACTTCAATGCCCCTTGCTCCCCTGGTTGCCGGCCTGTCAGGATTATAGGTCCCGTGGGGCGGGCCAGAACCCTACCAGGCATCGAACTGCGGTTCCGGCGTGTCCGACGATTGCAGTGCGGTGCCTGGCTCCTCGCAGGCCACGCGCCAGACAGCGCTGTTGCTGTTGCGGTCACGGGGCAGTTGCTCAATCCAACGCTTGCCGATCCGCGTTGCTGCATACCGCGCAAGGTATCGACCGAAGCGCTTGGATGAAAATACTCCGCCCCGGTCGATGAAGGTTGCGAGCGCTTCCTTGAGCAGCGGGCTATCGGCAACCTTGAGGGCTATTTCCCGGGTCGTGAACGGCGCGTTCGGGAGCGCGTCGATGATCTCGGCAAGTTCGTCCTTCTCTGGGTCCGCTGCCCGCTGAGCAGCTACGTCGCCCCGACAGTCAGCCAGCCCGAGCCAGATCAGGGAAGATCGAACCAGATCGCTCCAATCTTCAAAGCCGCCCATGGGTGAGGCTCTGTTAGGTGCCCCCGCCGACAGATATGCGCGCTCGACTGTCAGTGCCGCCGCAACAAGCTCGGGCCGCTTGCGCATGGCCAGGTCAATCGCGTCGAATTCGAAACGCCGTTCCTCTGGCCGCTCACACTTGGCGTCTAGCCGGATTTGGATCGTGCGCCGGTTCAAATCACCATAGACCGTGAGATTGTTTCCCGTGGCGCAAATCAAGCTGGTCGCAGGAATGCGGACGTTCTTGGATGACCCAAGTACGCGGACCTGAACCTCATCTTGCGTTAGCATCTGGCAAAGTTGGTCGCTTCGCAGGATGTGGGTGACGTTGTCGATGCTCATGATCTGGTCGCCCGCGAGCGCGCACGCGCCAATCCGCTTCTCAAGCTCCGCCTCATCCGGCGTTGGCGTAACAACAGCCGCTTGCCGACCAGTCGCCATGATCGCAGCGATATCGACAACCAAGCTCTTGCCGGTACCGGCAGACGGTGCGGACACCGCGAACATTGGCGCAGTCTTCAGGCTAGGGCGCATGACGCTTGTGATCAGCAGTGCCAAGGCAGCAGCGCGATCACTTCCGCTCACGAAAGGAAGCGCGGCGATTGGTTCCGACAAGACGGCAAGAGCTTCCGTAGCTTCGCGTTTAGACGGGCTTTCAGGAACATGCCGCCATAGCCGCTCACCTACAAGGAGCAGGCCAGTCTCAGCGTCATACCCCGGCTCGCTGATCACTGTACCGTCAGGCCGGAGCGTCGGCGCGCTGATCACCGCTCTAAGTCTCGGCATGGTCCAGTTATGGCCCTTTCTCGCAAGCACCATTTTTGCCACCTCGGGCGGGCAGTCGCATGGCACGAAGTCATTGACCCGCAGATTGAATTTCATAAACAGAGCCCTTTCCGTCAGCACCTCAACAAGTGCGGCCTCTGTCAGGGTCGTGACGATCACCGATCCATCAGGACGACTGATATTCTCGCCCTGCTTCGCAACGGTTAGGGTTTTAGTGGGCGTGAAGTGTGTGACCGGACGGACAAGTTCGTCCGCGCGAGCGAAGATGCCAACTTCCAGATCTGAGAGGACGGTGACCGCTTGCGAGACCGCACGATGAAGTTCGCTCTTCACGACCTTGATCTTGGGCCTGATGCGCACTGGCTCAGCCTGGAGCGTGCTTCTCTCGACCGGCTTTGGGCGCTCAGCGGGCTCGCCTGCCGGTTTCTGTTGCGGTGGCGACCACGGTCTAGCGGTCGCACGCATGAAGGCGTCAAGCTGATCTTTCGACCAGCCGTCATCCACCGCGTCGGCGCAATCCCAGCCCTTTTTCGGCTGCTTGCCGGCCTTCCAGTCGGAAAAGGAATAAGCCATACGCACGTTCATTCGCCGCGCGCCTGCTCAGATGTCGTCATTTTCAGGAACCGGCGTTGCGTCGACCGGGACAGGCTTGGCCTCATCCTCGACTAGTACCGGCCTCGCGCCAGGGCGAGGAAAAGGGATCACATTGTCACCGACGATCCGATGTCCGGTTCTGGCGCAGAAAATAACTTCTTCGGCCAAGGCGGTCACGCGGCGGCGCTGGTCGACGCGAGCGGCAGGCCTGCGAGAAAGTTTCGCAGATCATCTGCCAAGATGAGGGTTCTCTTGCCGTTTTTGCGAAACGGTAGGCGACCTTCGTTTGCGGCGACGTAAAGCGAAGTTCGACCCACGCCTGAAACGGCCACGGCTTCCTCAATCGTATAGGCGAGTTTGGATGGTTCAGGTGTCATCGGTGCATCCTTTCGTTGGGCGTCGGTTCGCAGCCGTCCGCTTGAATTCAAGAATGCACTTGCGATGGTTGCTGCCACCAGCACCCCATATGCGACATGCAATACGTCGCATATGAAACCAGCGATCAGCCGCGCCGAGTTAGGCTGACGACGTTGCCGCCTTCATCCGGCACCAGCGGCACGACCGCCTTCGCAACCAATTCTTCCAATCCTGAGACAATCCATTTGGCGTAGTGGCGTTCGATCATCTGCGCGCTGGTGTCGTGAACGGCGGCAACCAGCCTGATCGGCAGGTTCGCTCGAATGCCGCGAACAATGCTCGAATGGCGTAGAGCGTAAGGGATCACGCCTGGCAGACCCGCCTTGGCGGTCAAGGCAATCCATGGGCGGCGCAACTCGGCTACGTTCCGCCAGGGACCCCTTCCAGTACGCTCCCATTTTGCTGGTCCAACCTGAATGTGCCGCCAACGTTCGAGTAAGATCGCGTCGTTCGCGCGCCCGGTCGAGGCAGGCAGCAGCGCGTCTAGGACGTCGTTACCGACGGGTACCGGCGTTGCGCCACCTTTGCTCCCACGCCCCTTGCGCGAGACTGGAACCCTGACCCGACCCTGAAGGCGCTGCACGTCTCCCACTCTCATACGGACAACCTGCGAAAAGCGCGCCCCCGTTGCCGCCAGCAAAACAACGAGCCGGAACAGATCACCCTCCCATCCGTCTGTGGCATCGATTTGCCGCGTGGCACGGAGCAGACCCGCGATATCGGCGTCGGAAAGGATTTGGCTTTCGCGGGCTACGGTGTCATCGCCGGAAGCGTCATCGTTATGAGCCGGTGCGGCGAAGGCATGCTTGATCGTTCCTGGGAGACTGGCGGGCAGTCGGGCGCGGTTTGCAGCGTAGGCTGCATTTAGCGCTGCCCGCAGATCGTTTATGAGCCTCTGCACGGTTGTCGCTCTCATGTCGGCAGGCAGGCCCGAGCGCCACTTGGCCAGATCGTCATCGCTCAGAGCATGGAGCGCCACGTCAGCAAGCGGCGAGGCGGGAATTGCGGCTTGCTTGCCTCGCTTGCCTTGCCCCAGCACATGCCGGGATAGACGCCTGTTCGCGTCGGAACGGCCCTTGCGCCCCTTGCGACCTTCGTCCCGTGCATCGCGCCGGGCAATATAGGTCTCCACCGCCTTCCGTACCGTGACAGCCGGCCCCTCCGCAGTGGCTTGCACGTCAGCCCGCGCCCTCTCGACATGCTCACGAGCAGCCCGCTCGGCTTGCATATATGTGAGGAGGCCTTCGGTCGGCTTGTCGTTGGTGTCGTTCGCCGGCCCAATAGGCGCTTGCTTGTAGTTTGCTCCTGCGCCCCAATTCCGCCAGCGGATAAACCACACACCCGCCCGGACGCCCTTCCTGTAATAAAGATGCGCCTCCGCATCGAGCCGCCTGGCATGCTCCCCAAGAGGCAATCGCGACCTGGCTTTCGCTGTGGTGAGTTCGGCTTCTTTCAGAACCTTTGCCATCGCCTCTTTCCTGATACGTCGAATATTCATCGAATATACACCGACGTGTGGCGGCGGACAATGGCGAACTGACAGGGCTCAATCCATTGTTAATTATGAACTTCTGCGCACGACGGCGAACGGTCGCGTCCCTATTTGTCGCGCCCTCTCACGGCGGGAACAGGGGTTCGATTCCCCTTGGGCGTACCAAGTCTCTCCAAACTCTCGGCAAACCATCAATCCGATCCATCGCCTTGGGTCGCGGCGGGTTTGGCTCATTGCCGCTTCCGGCGCAGCGGAGCCGATTGCATTAGCATTGCATCGTGGGTCTTGAGGCACAGCGTTAGCGGCGCGCAGAACGTCGCGCTGAGTCGATGCCACGCGGGGAGGAGCCAGATACAGAAACTACAATCGCAAGGCGTCCATCACGCTGGTCGGCACTGCCTGGAGCCGACCT
Organism: Mesorhizobium sp. M0678; assembly: GCF_040320505.1. Taxonomy (NCBI): domain Bacteria; kingdom Pseudomonadati; phylum Pseudomonadota; class Alphaproteobacteria; order Hyphomicrobiales; family Phyllobacteriaceae; genus Mesorhizobium; species Mesorhizobium sp. M0678. Next base: position 15,615 of record NZ_JAMYPT010000010.1, read on the forward strand.
GAGCTACAGCTGCCGGCGGCGGATCGTTTTGGCGAGCTCGGCGAAGGCGCCTCTCCCTCGAAGGGTGGATGCCGGGAAGGCCCTTAGCACCCGCCAGCGAAGCTGCGCGCGACGCGCATGGCTGGGCTCTAAACGCGCCATACTCCAGTTGCAGTATCGTAGCTTCTTTGCCGTTCGAATTTCTCTCAGTCATGGCTTCGCACGATACCAAGATATGCTGCGAACGACACATCCACGGCGGGCTCAACCATTCGATCTATTCCGGCAAGCCGAAAAGTGTTTGCGCGCCTGCTATTCCTCCGAGCGGATGACTGCCCATGGCGATCATCCGCTCGGTAGTTTCTGCCTCGAACACTGTCGACGCGAGCACCGTCCGTCCCAACGGCTTGCACAGCCCTTCGATGCGGCTGACAAGATTTACAGCCTTGCCGATCGCGGTGAAGTCCAACCTGCCGGCAGTGCCGATATTCCCCCAGAGTATCTCGCCGACATGCAGGCCAATGCCATATCCGAGCTCAGGGCCGCCATTGCGGCGCCGAGTTTGGTTGAGATGATCTATCCCGGCGCGCGTGGCCTTCACGGCGCGTACCGCAGCGTCACATGCGGCATTTGCATCGCGCTCGCCAATCGGGAAAATCGCGAGGACGCCATCACCTATAAACTTGAGAACCTCACCATCAAATGCGTGCACCGCGCCGGCGACGCAATCGAACCAGGCATCAAGTACCAATACGATCTCGTCTGCATCATGAACCTCGGATAGATCGGTGAAACCTCGAAGGTCCGCGCACAGAAGCGCAGCCCGTATCGTCTCTCCCTTTACTCGACGAGAATGACCGTTGAGCACATGTGCTGCACTGCGCTTTCCCAAATATGCTTCGAGCAATGCGCGTTTCGCGGACCGTTCTGCGAGTGCGGTCATCGGAGCCGCAGCAAACCGGGAGATTTGCCGCAGCAGCTCTGACTGCGCCTCATCCGGAGTATGATCGAACGCCCACACCAAGGTCGGTGCGACACCGCCCGCTCGCTCGTCGAACACGATCGCCCGCGTCGTGCCAAGCCACTCCCGCAGCACGAGCCGGGGATCGGCATTCTGGCGGTCGGCGCCTATCCCCAAACCCTCGACCACTTCACCCCCAGGCGCTCGCCAGAGCCAGATACGGCGTGAAATGATTGGGTCGGGAGCATCCTGCGCCAGCGCGCCGGCGATGATCGGCAAGCCATCTTCCATCAAATGCGTTGAGAGCTGCAATAGAAGTCGCCCACCGTCGCCAATATGCGCGGCGTCGTCCAGAAGGAATGAAAGCGACTTTGCGAGAAGCATCGGTAGAAGGTCACTCGGCACCGGCTTATGCTTACGCCTCGAACATCTTCTTGCAACTCCCCACATTCGCTTCAATCATGCACGGTATTCGATGCGGATGTGACCTGGAGTGAGCGATGGCGGAATCGGTTTACACAGAGATTGAGGTCGCCGCGCCACAAGCGACCGTGTTCGCGCTTTTGACGGATCCGGACCAGATCGTGCGATGGATCGGGACCGAAGCGAATTTGGATGCAACGCCGGGCGGTCTGTTCCTCGTCAATGTCGGTGGTCGCTATATGGCGCGCGGTGAGTTCACCGAGGTGATCCCGGTCCACCGTCTTGCCTACAGTTTTGGCTGGGAAGACAACGAGACCGTGCCGCCCGGCTCCAGTCATGTCGAGATCGACCTGATCGCGAGGGATGCGGGGACACTGATCCGCTTCACGCACAGCGGACTGCCGAACGCAAAGGAGCGTGACAGCCACCGAAGGGGATGGGAGCACTACCTCTCAAGGCTGAAGATCACTGCCGATGGGGGACATGTCGATCCCGACGTGCCGATGAAGAATATGTGATTTTCATCTAAGGGCCGCGGATGCCCGTAATCCGAACCAGGCGCGGCATGCGTCAGCGAGGCCCCTTTGACCTGCCGTCGCCAGACCGGCCGCTCGGGAAACCCAGCGGCCTGCGGGCCGCCGCACCATTACAGCTGCCGGCGACGGATCGTTTCAGCGAGCTCGGCGAAGGCGTCCGCGATCCCGGTGCCGCTCTTGGTGCCTGCGTGGAGTTCTTGAAACTCAGCGCTTCTGGCGCAACGCCTCGGATTGAATTAGCATCCGTTCATCAAAGCTCCGGCCGCACTCCTGCAGGATGCGGAATGCGGAGCGCAGGCGAGCGAGGCCGGGCGCGGTCACATGCCGGGCGCCGATCCAAGCGCGACTGGGCATCCGAACTTCCGTTCGGCGGCAAGACGGCGTGGCCGGGAGGAGTCAGATGCAAAAACTACAATCGCAAGGCGTCCATCACATCACGCTGGTCGGCGCCGGGCGTCAGACCTCGATCGATTTTTGGGAGGGCGTGCTTGGCATGCCTTTCATCTTCGAGCAGCCCAACCTCGACAAGCCAAGCGAAAGCCATCTCTATTTCGATCCGGGCGACGGCCGGCTGATCACCGTCTTCACCGACGAAAGCCGCACGCCGGTCAAGCGGCGCACGCCGACCGACACGGGCTGCGTCCATCATATCGCTTTCGCGGTGTCGCGCGTCACCTTTCTGCAGGCGGTTGCCCGGCTCGACGAGCGCGCCATCAAGCACAGCGGCGTCAAGGATCGCGGCTTCATGGACTCGATCTATTTCGAGGATCCGCTCGGCCTGCTGATCGAACTCGCCTCCTACCGTTTCGAACCGCCGGCGGGCTTCACCCATGCCGACGTGCTGATGCAGGCGCACAAGATCCGCGTCGCGCGCGGCGACTACAACATCGCCGAAGTGCACCTTGCCGATGCGATCCAAGCGCTTGTCGAGCGCTCGCGCACGACCTTGTCGGAGGATCGCGCACCGAAAAATCCATACTGACGACACGCCAAACAAAGGGAGGACATAATGGCAAAGACAGCAACGAAGAGTGCGAAAAAGCCCGCCGCCAAGGCAGCCAAACCAGGAGCCAAGCCGGCGGCCAAAGCCGCCGCCAAGTCAGCGGCGAAAGTGGCAAGGCCGGCGACGAAGGTCTCCGGCAGAAAGCCCGCGAAGGCCAAGGCGAAGCCTGCGAAAAAGCCGGCGCTCACGCTCAGCATGCTGAAGCCCAGCGTCAACAATATGAGCGTTCGGGTGTTTGCACGCGCCGCCGGGCTCGATCATTCCGAAACCGACGTTTGGGGCCTCACGCGCTCGCCCGAATATATGGCGCGAAACCCGGCCCATCTTACGCCGATGATCGAGGACAAGGGCCTGCCGAGAGGTGTCTTGTGGGAAAGCTGCGCCATCATGCAGTACCTCGCCAACAAGCACGGGCTGGAGAAATTATATCCCAAGGCGCCGGCCAAGCGGGCAATGATCGACAGCGCCATGTTCTACCTGATCGGGACGCTCTACCCCTATGTGGCGCGCGCCACATATCCTGTGCTGAATTTCCCGCAATATGCCGGCGAGGTCGGCCACAGCGACGCTCATCCCGACAAGAAGTCGGAAGCCCAGAAGGCCGCTATAGAAGCGATAGCCGAGCCGCTGGAGGTGTTTCACAGCTTCTTCAGGAACGGCAAGCCGTTCATCGGCGGCAAGAACCCGTCGATCGCCGACATCCGTCTGGCGGCGACGCTCGAATTCCTCGCCGTCATCGACTATGCGCTGCCCCAATGGGCAAAAGACTATATGGCGGCGATCGAGAAGAAGCTCGGCAAGGCCTATGCCGAGCCGGCCGGCGACGTGCGCGGCTATATCGCCTATGTGCGGTCGCAGGCCAACGCCTGAGGCACGTGCAGGCCGGCGATCGTCCGCACGTTCTGCGGGAGCCGGTAATGATCTGGGGTAATTCTTTCTTACTCTCCCCTGTTTGCACGGTGTGGGGAGCTTAAGGTTTCGTTAACCGAAACCCTTTCTACTGGTATCCACCTCCAGCTTGCGACCACGGATGTACTGGCGCGGATGGAAAGCAAAGGTCGGCTGCTCGCCGGCCTTTTGCTTATTTCAGCCCCTGCCGAAGTTGCGCCAGACGGCGTTTCACGACGCCTGCATGGCTGATGAAGCGCGTTGCCGGCATCTTGCCATCGCCGATGTCGGCCCTACCATCGAAGTAGTACCCTCCTCGAGGGCGGTTCAAGGACAGAGGCCCTGCCATGAAAAGCATTGCTGGAATGATGGTGATTGCAGGCGCCATGCTGGCGGGTGCAGCCGGTCAATCGAATGCAGCGACGCTCAACACCATGCCCGAGGTCGGGGCTGCCATCCAGGCGTGCTGGACCCCGCCGGCGAATGCCGGGAATTCCACCGTCACCCTGAGCTTCAGCTTCAGGCGCGATGGCACGCTGATCGGCCGGCCCAAGCCGACCGCCATCCGCGTCGCCGGCGAGGAGAAGACGCGCCAAGCTTTTGTCGACGCGGCGGTCGCGGCCGTGGACCATTGCCTGCCGTTGAGCTTTTCACCGGCGTTGGCTCAAGGCATCCCGGGCAAGGTGTTCACTCTGCAATTCAACTCGCCCAAACAAGAACAGGCTGCACCGCGAGTGAAGGCTTCGCCTTGATCTTTTCCAAAAACCGGATTCCACTTTTCGGGATCTAGTGCATGTCGCGCAAAAGTGTGCAGCGGTTTTGCGACAACGACATGCATTAGACAAGAACCTAAGCGCGTCGCATGAGGCCCGGTCGACCGCGATGCGCTTTAGTGGCGCCTTCGTCTGGCCTCGACATGTCGCGCCAGTTCCGGCATCTCGAAGACATAGTCGCTCCAGGCCGATTCCGGTATCTGGCCGGCGAGATAGCACTCCAGCAAAAGCCTCTGCTCGTGGTCGAGTGGCCTCGGTGCGCGTTCATGGTCCAACCCAAGTGAATGGAACAGATTCCTGGTCAGGTCCGCGACAGTGAAGTGGATCGACATTTGCGGTCTCCTCCTTTGGCCGCTCAACGCCGATCCCAGGGCTAAGGTTTCAGCAACGGCCGGCCGGTAACGCCGGATTGATCGCGATGCCGAACCCGCCGCGCGCATCAAAACTTCGCCGTGGCGGGCGTCCGCCGGCGTTGCTGCCGGTTCGTCTCAATCTTGAAATAAAAATGTAATATTGAATTTACACGAGTGGATCTAATACACTAGAGCTAAAGTCTCTGGTGGCGATTTGATCTACTCCAATTAGGAAAGACTGATTTAGCTAGTACTTATCCATAGTCGACAAAGAAATCCTGTTCTCGGTGCAACAAGGATAATGGTCGTTCCAATGACACGCTTCTGGCCCCTCACGATTCTGATGCTGGTGTCGGCAATAGCCGTTGCGCTCGGCACATCCTTCTCCTACGCGGATAGCTGCGGTGCCATCAGGAGCCAATTGCTTTCGGCGGGGCGCAGCGGCGGGACCAGCCCCGAGCTTGCCCAACTGCGCCGGCAACTCGCCGCGATTCAAAAGCTTGAGAGACAACGCAGATGCACGGCGAGAACGGCCGGCTTCTTCTTCAATCCCTGCGCCGACCTGGTCAGCAGCAAGGCGGAGGTGCAACGGCAGATCGCCAGACTGTCGAATTCGAGCAGGGACACGTCCGGATTGAAGGCCAGGTTTGTCGCGCTGGGCTGCGCCGCCCCCGCTGCCAAGAAACAGCCGGCGCAGCAACGCACGGCACCCAAGGCCCAGTCCGCAGGCACAACAATTGGCGGCAATCGGATGCTGTTTTGCGTTCGCTTGTCGGACGGATATTTCTTCCCCGCGCCAAAATCGCAGTTCGCCAAGAGCGACGATCTGAAGGAAATGGTCGATCAGTGTCGCTACATCTGCGACGATGCCGGCGTCGACCTCTATACGCTGAGCGACGCCACTCGCGAGACCGAGGAGATGGTCGCGCTCGAGTCGGGAAAACCCTATGTGGAGCTACCTGCCGCGTTCCGGTACCGCGACGACGCGAACTTCAAGGCCTGCGACGTCAAGCGCTATTATCGGCGCGTCGCCGAGCTCAGGGCACGAACCGTGACACCGGCCAACATGACCAATGCCATCATACCGTTGCCGACGGCAAAGCCGGATTTTGGCATCGTCGCGGAAATTCCTGAATCCGGGATCGAAACCGCCGGTGCCGTTCCGCAAGAGGCAAAAACGCAGGCTGCCGAAGTGCAGGGGGTTGCCCAGCATCAGTCGATCGAAAGAGCGATCGGCGCGCGGCCGGTGAGAGTGGTCGGGCCGGCCTTCTTCCCGGCGGACTGACCAAGGCGGGCGATGTTCCGAGACGGCCGGATCGGATAGCCGCTTCAAGGCCTGGAGCCGTGCGCATCGACCGACGTCGGCTGGTTATTCGCAGACCATGCGGGCCCGTTTGCCGGGCTCGCTGACATTCTTGCAAGTTAGCGGCTTCGTCGGCTCCGGCGACAGCATGGGCGGGTTGTTGGTGACCCTCCTCCGAGGCGCTGCAACGGAAGCCGCGCTCCTGCGCACCGCCGGCCTTTTCGGCGTTTGCGGCGCCACTGGAAAGACGTCGGTCTCCAGTTGCGACTGTTCGGCTTGCGCCTGCGGCGAAGGCCTGTCCCAGAAACGGCGAACATCGAGCGGCTTGGGAATGATGACGGTGCCGTCATAGCTGCGCGCGCAGCCGCTTCCCAGAGGCAGCGCCAGGCACAGGAAGACAGGCAGAATCCGTCGAGACATCAGCAATACCCCTGCAAGCTTATAACGCTGCTTCGGCCTAACCGACAACCGGCGGAATAGGGCGAAGGGAGTAGATACCGTGAAGTAGAGTCGTCGCATTTCCAGTCGAAGGCGTTGCTCGAAGATCCAGCGCCGGGTCGGGCGCGGATGGAGGTCCAGCGCGAGTTAGAACCTTGCGATTCGTCAACGCTTCCAGCGTAAGGCCATGGTGCGATCGCACCATACCAAAGCCGCGCTCAGTGGCGACAATGGGATATTCGAAGTTCCGCTCCTCCAGTTACGGGCGGGAGCAGCGACCGCCGGCAAGAAACAGGGTCAGATTTACCCCAACGGACCTGTTTCGGCGATGGCGCGGCCATGACACGTTCTGGCTGCATGCAACGCGCTCCCGTCCGGCTTTTTTTCTTTTAAAGCCGGTGGCTACGATCGCCGAGCAGACGATGCCGGCCGGAATTCACGCAAGCTGCTGATTCCAGCGGCAAACCGCGGCCATTCCGACAAAGCCCGCGGCCGCTCCTTCTTACTCCGGCTGGGCGACGTTACCGGAGCGACATGAAACTGTCATGCGACTGTAATAATCGGGGACTATTGGCCTCAGCGGGCGCCGGAGGAATGGCGCCGAGAGACCATATTCCGAACAGGAGCAGGCCACATGAGACATTTCATCCGCTCGGCGGCCGTTGCGATTGCAATGGCTGCGGCGACGACCACCCTCACCCTGTCCGCCGCGCTCGCCGCGGACATCTCCGGCGCCGGCGCCACCTTCCCCTACCCGATCTATGCGAAGTGGGCCGACACCTACAAGAAAGACACCGGCGTTGGCCTTAACTACCAGTCGATCGGTTCCGGCGGCGGCATCAAGCAGATCAAAGCCAAGACCGTTACCTTCGGCGCTTCGGATGCGCCGCTCAAGGGCGACGAGCTTGAAGCGACCGGACTGGCTCAGTTCCCGATGGTGATGGGCGGCATCGTTCCCGTCGTCAATCTCGAAGGCATCAAGCCGGGCGAGTTGGTTCTCGACGGCCCGACGCTGGCCGACATCTTCCTCGGCAAGATCACGAGCTGGGATGACGAAGCGATCAAGAAGCTTAATCCCGACGTCAAGCTGCCTTCGCAGGCGATCGCGGTCGTTCACCGTTCCGATGGTTCGGGCACGACGTTCAACTTCACCTATTACCTCGGCGACGTCAGCGCGGACTGGAAAGAAAAGGTCGGCGTCGACAAGGCCGTGGAATGGCCGGTCGGCATCGGCGCCAAGGGCAATGAGGGCGTTGCCAACAACGTCTCCCAGACCGGCGGCGCGATCGGTTATGTCGAATATGCCTACGCCAAGCAGAACAAGCTCACCCACACCGATATGATCAACAAGGACGGCAAGAAGGTCGAGCCCGCCGCGGCGGCGTTCTCGGCGGCAGCGGCCAATGCCGACTGGAGCTCGCAGCCGGGCTATGGCGTCATCCTCGCCAACGAGCCGGGCGCCGAGTCCTGGCCAATGACGGCGGCAACGTGGATCCTGCTCTACAAGAAGCCGGATGATGCCGCGACCACCGGCGAAGCGCTCAAATTCTTCGCCTGGGCATACGACAAGGGCGACGAGATGGCCGGCGAGCTAGACTACGTTCCGATGCCCGACAAGGTGGTTGAGAGCGTCAAGGCCATGTGGGCCAAGGAAGTCGTCGGCGACGACGGCAAGCCGCTCTACTCGGCTATGTAATCTCCTCCAGGGAGGGCGTCGATGGCGCCCTCCCTGTTGCCTTTAATCGCGAGGACCCAATGACCATCGCTTCCGATGCCATGCCATCATCTGCAGCAGCCCGGGCCAGGGAAGCTACGGTGCGGCGCTTCGCGCTCACAGATGCCATATTCCGCGGACTCACCCGCGCTTCCGCAATTCTTGTGCTGGTCATCCTCGGCGGTGTCGCGATCTCGCTGTTTGCCGGCTCGTGGCAGGCGCTGTCGTCCTTCGGTTTCTCCTTCCTGACGACTGAAAGCTGGAATCCGGTCACTGAAAAATTTGGCGCACTGGCGCCGATCTACGGCACCCTGGTCACGGCGGCCATCGCCATACTGATCGCGGTTCCGATCGGCATCGGCATTGCAGTCTTTCTCACCGAGCTCTGCCCGCGCCCGCTCAGGCGCCCGATCGGCATAGCGGTCGAGCTGTTGGCCGGCATTCCTTCGATCATCTACGGCATCTGGGGCCTGTTCGTGTTCGCGCCGTTCCTGCAGACGGCGATACAGCCCTTCATCATCAACGTCTTCCACGGCGTGCCGGGACTATCCAGCCTTTTCGCTGGCCCTCCTTACGGCATCGGCCTTCTGACCTCGGCGCTGATCCTTGCCATCATGGTGCTGCCCTTCATCACCTCGATCACCAAAGACGTCTTCGATACGGTGCCGGCGGTGCTGAAGGAATCGGCCTACGGCATCGGTTGCACGACCTGGGAAGTGACCCGGCGCGTGGTCATTCCCTATACCCGCATCGGCATCATGGGCGGCGTCATGCTTGGCCTCGGCCGGGCACTCGGCGAAACCATGGCAGTGACCTTCGTCATCGGCAACGCGCATCGCATCAGTGCCTCCCTGTTCGCACCGGGCACGACGATCTCGGCGACCATCGCCAATGAATTCACCGAGGCCGACGGCGACCTCTACACCTCCTCGCTGGTGGCGCTCGGCCTGATCCTCTTCGCCATCACCTTCCTGATCCTTGCCGCCGCCCGCTATATGCTGATGCGGATCGACGCCCGTACGGGAGCCTGACCGATGTCGACATCCTCATCGCTCCACAGCCGCCGCAAAGCCAGGAATTCGGTGATGATGGCGCTTTGCGTCGTCGCCGCCGGCATCGGGCTTGCCTGGCTGGCGCTCATTCTCGGCGCACTGGTCTATAAGGGCACAGCCGGGCTTTCGCTCGCGGTCTTCACCGAGATGACGCCACCACCGGGCGAGGCCGGCGGCCTGCTCAATGCCATCGCGGGCAGCCTGCTGATGACGATCATCGCCGTTGTCGTCGGCACGCCGATCGGCGTGCTGGCGGGAACCTACATGGCCGAGTATGGACGCTTTTCGCGCATCACCACCGTCGTCCGCTTCATCAACGACATCCTGTTGTCGGCGCCGTCGATCATCATCGGCTTGTTTGTCTATGAGCTGATGGTGCGGCCAATGGGACATTTCTCGGCCATTGCCGGCGCCGTTGCGCTTGCCATCCTGGTCATTCCGGTGGTCGTGCGCACCACTGAAGACATGCTCAACCTGGTGCCGAACGCGTTGCGTGAAGCCGGTGCCGCGATCGGCGCGCCACGCTGGGTGGTGATCCGTTCGGTCGCCTACCGCGCCGCATTGTCCGGCATCGTCACCGGCATATTGCTGGCGATAGCACGCATTTCCGGCGAGACGGCGCCGCTGCTCTTCACCGCGCTCAACAACCAGTTCTGGAGCAGCAATATCAACGCGCCGATGGCCAGCCTGCCGGTGACCATCTTCCAGTTCGCTCTCAGCCCTTACGAGGAATGGCAGCAACTGGCGTGGACCGGCGCACTCATAATCACCCTGACGGTTCTGGGCTTGAGCATCCTCGCCCGCAGCCTTACCGGACGCAGAGAGGACAGATGACACAGATGTTGTCCCCAGACATGACGATGGCCGAAACGGTCGCCGAGAAGACGAAGATCGAGGTCAAGAATCTCAACTTCTACTACGGCCAGAGCAAGGCGCTGAAGGACATCAGCCTGTCGCTGCCTGAGCGCAGTGTCACGGCCTTCATCGGCCCTTCGGGCTGCGGGAAATCGACGCTGCTGCGTGTGTTCAACCGCATCTATGAGCTCTACCCAAAACAGATGGCCGAGGGCCAGGTGCTGCTCGACGGCAAGAACATTCTCGACCGGTCGCAGGATCTCAACCTCCTCAGGACCAAGATCGGCATGGTGTTCCAGAAGCCGACGCCGTTCCCGATGTCGATCTACGAGAACATCGCCTTCGGCGTCAGGCTCTACGAGAACCTCGGCAAGTCCGAGATGGACGGCCGCGTCGAACAGGCGTTGAAGCGCGCCGCGCTGTGGAGCGAGGTCAAGGACAAGCTCAACGCCAGCGGCTTGAGCCTATCTGGCGGCCAGCAGCAGCGGCTCTGTATCGCCCGCACCGTGGCCGTGAAGCCGGAAGTCATTCTGCTCGACGAACCGGCTTCGGCCCTCGACCCGCTGTCGACTGCCAAGATCGAGGAACTGATCGACGAATTGCAAGCCGACTACACGATCGTCATCGTCACCCACAACATGCAGCAGGCGGCGCGCGTGTCGCGCCAGACCGCCTTCATGTATCTGGGTGAACTGGTCGAGTTCGACCGGACCGAGAAGATCTTCACGTCGCCCCGCGAGAAGCGCACGCAGGACTACATCACTGGCCGCTTCGGCTGAGCCGTTCCGATCATGCATATGAGGACAGGACCATGGGCGAACACACAGTCGCTTCTTTCGACGAGGATCTCGAGCAGATCAGCAAGCTGATCCGCGACATGGCCGACCTCGCCGGTTCGATGGTCGGCGGGGCGACCAAGGCCCTGTTGAATTCCGACAACGTGCTGGCGCAACGCGTCGTTTCCGACGACGCCATCATGGATGCGCGTCAACGCGAACTGGACGACCGCGCCATAACCCTGATCGCCAAACGCCAGCCGATGGCCCACGATCTTCGCCATGTGGTCGGAGCGATCCGCATGGCGGGCGACCTCGAACGCATCGGCGATCTTGCCAAGAATATCGCCAAGCGCGTGAGTGCGGTCGGCCTCAGCGCCACGCCGCGGGACCTGTCGCATTCCATCGACGCGATGGCGCAGCTGGTTCTCATCCAGGTGCAGGGTGTCATCGAGGAATATGCTGCAGGCGATGCGGCCGCGTTGGCCAAGCTGCGTGCCGCCGACGAGCGCATCGACGTCAAATACACGTCCGTGTTCCGCGAGCTCTTGACCTACATGATGGAAGATCCGCGCAACATCACCGCTTGCACGCACCTGCTGTTCTGCGCCAAGAATCTGGAGCGGATCGGCGACCATGTCACCAACATCGCCGAAAATGCGTATTATGTGCTGACCGGCGAGCAATTGCCGGTCAATCGTCCGAAGCAGGACGAAACGACAATGTCCGCACCGGTGACATGATGGGGGTGCCCAGCCGATGATCGCACCACGCATAATGGTGGTGGAGGACGAGGAGCCGTTGGGTGTGCTGCTCCGCTACAATCTCGAATCCGAAGGCTACCAGGTCGAGGTGGTGACACGCGGCGACGAAGCCGAGATCCGTTTGCAGGAGAATGTGCCCGACCTTTTGGTGCTCGACTGGATGATACCAGCGGTTTCCGGCATCGAGCTCTGTCGTCGGTTGCGGGTGCGCCCCGAAACCGAGCGGCTGCCGATCATCATGCTGACCGCGCGCGGCGAGGAGAGCGACCGGGTGCGCGGTCTTTCGACCGGCGCCGACGACTATCTGGTCAAACCGTTTTCGACACCGGAATTCATGGCCAGGGTCAAGGCGCTGCTGCGGCGCGCCAAGCCGGAAGTGCTGTCCAGCGTGCTGAAGGTAGGCGACATCGTGCTCGATCGCGAATCGCACAGGGTCTATCGCAAGAAGAGCGAAATCAGGCTCGGGCCGACCGAATTCCGGCTGCTCGAGTTCATGATGCGGCATCCGGGCCGTGTCTTCTCGCGCAGCCAGTTACTCGATAATGTCTGGGGCGAGACAATCTACATCGACGAACGCACCGTCGACGTGCATGTCGGGCGGCTGCGCAAAGCCGTCAACAACGGCCGGATGCCGGATGTCATCCGCACCATCCGCGGTGCCGGCTATGCGATCAGGGAAGATTGACCCGCCTGGTCAGGCTACGTTCTTTCTGACGCTGGGCCTCATTTGCGCGCCCGGCGCGAAAATCTCCTGGTCGACGAAGCTTAACGCCCGCATCGCGCAGCCTTCGCGGATCAGCGGCAATTCGTTCGGCTCTGTATCGAAGGAGATCGAGCCTGAATGCTGGCCGCCGGCGGTCTGGGCGATTGCCTTCCGCATGGCCGGCTCGATCAGATCGAAGGCGGCGGCACTGGCGCCGACCATCGCGACCGGTGCCGGATCGATCAGCGCGAACAGCGAGCCGAGACCGAAACCCAGCGCTTCGCCGGCCTTGCGGTAGGCCTCGCGTTCCGGCCCATCTTTCTCGCGCGCCCGGGCCGCCAGTGCTCGCATGTCGGCGTCGCTGACGTCGGCGACCGGCTCGCTGTCTTCGCTCATCTGCCTGGCGTTGCGCCAGATGGCGTAGTTGCCGGCATAGGCCTCGATGCAGCCGCGCCGCCCGCAACGGCAGAGCGCGCCGCCCGGACGATGGATCATGTGGCCAAATTCGCCGCCCGAGGAATGCGTCCCGGTGAACAGTTCGCCCTTCAGCACCAGCCCCATGCCGATGCCATGCGAAAGCAGGATGGCGATGAAGTCGTCGCGATAGCGATCCGGATTGCGCCAGCGCAAAGCCACCGCCATCATGTTGCAGTCGTTCTCCACCGTTGCCGGGATGCCGAATTCGTCCTCCAGCATGTCGGCAAAGGCGATGTCGGTCTGCGGCGTGATCGGCGACCACAGCATGGCGCGTGCAGGGGAGTCGGTAATGCCCTGAATCGCCAGGGCGATGCGGGCGACACTGCGGACGTCAAGGTCTGGATCCTGCAGCCGGCGCCGGACGATGGCCATGCATTCACGGATCAGCTCGTCGCGCGGCATGGTCAGCGTGTCCAGCCGGCGCTGTTCCTCGGCGACCACCTGTCCCGTATAGTCGATAATGGCGGCCGACAGGAAATTCAGCGACAACACCACGGTCAGCACCGCCGCCGCTTCCGGGTTGAGGGCGAGGCCGACCTGCGGACGACCGCGTTTCAACGAAACGGGCTCACTTGCCTTGCTCTCGGCGAGGATGCCTTCCCGTATCAGGTCGGAAGAGATCGCCGATATGGTCGAATGACTGAGGCCGGTGGTAGCTGCGATCTCAGTACGCGATGGCTGGCCGGCCCGGCGCACCGCCGAGATCACCATCGCCCGGTTGCGCCGGCGCAAATCGTCATGGCGGATTCCGACCGACATTGTTTTGCTTTCCTCCCGGTTGCCGCGGCCGCTCATGAACCGGAAGCCGTCGGTAATGTCCGACAAATAGTGTCGAATGCAGGCAAATAGTGTCAGATGCAGGTGGCGCTGTCATCGTTTATTCCGACGCTCGAAAAAACTCGCAGAGTCATCAAAATCCATCAGAATCGATGTTGACAGCAGCCGGAGATCGGGCCAGTATTTTTTCGAGGCTCGAAAAAATTAGAGCTTCTAAGCTGGTCTTTGAGCCAATTGGTCACGCCGTACGCGGCGCAGGGAGGATATGATGAAGAAATTCACGACCGCCATTCTGGCGGGTGTCGCCATGACGCTGGCGCTGGCGTCGGTGGCGCAGGCTAAAGACAAGGTCATCGGCGTTTCCTGGTCGAACTTCCAGGAAGAGCGCTGGAAGACAGACGAGGCCGCAATGAAGGCGGCCATCGAGGCCGCAGGCGACAAGTATATTTCCGCCGACGCACAGTCCAACCCCGGCAAGCAGCTCACCGACGTCGAGAGCCTGATCTCGCAGGGCGCCAACGCACTGATCATCCTGGCGCAGGACGCCTCGGCCATCGGGCCGGCCGTGCAGAAGGCACTGGACGAAGGCATCCCGGTCGTCGGCTATGACCGGCTGATCGAGAACAAGGACGTGTTCTATCTGACCTTCGACAACAAGGAAGTCGGCCGCATGCAGGCCCGCGAAGTCTTCAAGGTGAAGCCGGAAGGCAACTACGTCTTCATCAAGGGTTCGGGTTCCGATCCGAATGCCGATTTCCTGTTTGCCGGTTCGATGGAGGTGCTGAAGGAGGCCATCGACGGCGGCAAGATCAAGAATGTCGGCGAGGCCTATACCGACGGCTGGCTGCCGGCCAACGCTCAGAAGAACATGGAACAGTTCCTGACCGCCAACGACAACAAGGTCGATGCCGTGGTCGCCGCTAATGACGGCACTGCCGGCGGCGTCGTCGCCGCGCTGACGGCGCAAGGGCTGGCCGGATCGGTTCCGGTTTCGGGCCAGGACGGCGACCACGCCGCGCTGAACCGCATCGCGCTCGGCACCCAGACCGTGTCGGTGTGGAAGGATGCGCGCGAGCTCGGCAAGAATGCCGCCGAGATCGCCTCGCAACTGGCCGACGGCAAGCAGATGACCGACATTGCCGGCGTGAAGGATTTCACCACGCCCGTCGGCAATACCGTCAAGTCGCTGTTCCTGACCCCGGTCGCCATCACCAAGGACAACCTCAACGTCGTCATCGACGCCGGCTGGATCAAGAAAGAAGAGGTCTGCGCCGGCGTGACGGCTGGCGCTGTTGCAGTCTGCAACTGAGCCGACGTTTCCGAGAAGTCCGAACGCCGCGGCCGCTCGCCGCGGCGTTTTTTCAACAAGAGTTGTTTTTCCGCTTCCGGCGGATAACTTCTAGGCTGCTTCCGGCATCCGCGGCAGACGGCAACCCGGCGGGAGAAACATCATGACCGACACGACGTCCAACACGCCGGTCGACAGCACGGCAGACCGGGCACGGGAATCCGAGCTCGGCATCGTTGCCCGATTTCTCAAGGCAACCGAACTCGACACGCGCATGCTCGGCATGGTCGGCGCGCTGCTGGTCATCTGGGTCGGCCTGCATGTCATTTCCAGCGTACGGCTCGGCGTCAATCCGTTCGACTTCGACAGCCGGACCTTCCTGACGCCACGCAATCTCTGGAACCTGTCGGTGCAGACTTCGGCCGTGGCCATAATGGCCGCCGGAATGGTGCTGGTTATCGTCATGCGCAATATCGACCTGTCGGTCGGCTCCGCCGAAGGCCTGATCGGCGTGGTCATGGGTTTTGCGCAGGTGCATTTCCTGGTGCGAATGGTCGGTCTGCAATTAGGCAACCCCTGGATCTGGATCCTGGCGCTGGCCATCGGCCTGGCGCTTGGCCTTCTGATCGGAGCGTTCCAGGGATACATCATCGCTTATCTCGAGGTGCCGGCCTTCATCGTGACGCTGGGCGGCCTTCTGGTCTGGCGGGGTGCCGCATGGTGGGTCGCCAGTGGGCAGACGATTGCGCCGCTAGATGCCACTTTCCAGCTGATGGGCGGCGGACCGACGGGTTCGATCGGTGCGCGATGGAGCTGGATCGTCGGAATTGTCGCGTGCCTGGCGGTTGTGTTCATGCTGCTCAACGGGCGGGTGCAGCGCAAGCGGTTCCGCTTCCCGTTACGCCCGATCTGGGCCGAGACGTTCCTCGGGGCCGTCACTTGCCTTGTCATCATGGGCGCCATATGGCTTGCCAATTCCTATCCTTGGCCGGTCGGCATCGTGAACAGATATGCGGCGGCCAACAATATAACCGTTCCCGAAGGCGGGCTGTTCATCGCCCATGGCATCGCCATACCCGTGCTGATGGCTGTAGCCGTAGGGCTGATCATGACCTTCATCGCCAAGCGTACCCGTTTCGGCCGCTATGTCTTCGCCATCGGCGGCAATCCGGAAGCAGCCAACCTTGCCGGTATCAACACGCGCTGGGTGACCATGAAGGTGTTCATGATCATGGGCGTGCTGGCGACGATCGCCGCAGCGATCTCGTCAGCCAGGCAGAACTCGTCGACCAATGCGCTGGGCACGCTGGACGAGCTCCTGGTCATCGCGGCGGCGGTGATCGGCGGCACGTCGCTCGCCGGCGGCTCCGGCACAGTGCTCGGCGCCATGCTCGGCGCGCTTTTGATGCAGTCGCTGCAGTCCGGCATGGTGCTGCTCGGCATCGATTCGCCGCTGCAGAGCATCGTTGTCGGAGCCGTGCTGGTGGTCGCGGTGTGGCTCGATACCGTCTATCGCAAACGGGTCTGAGCATGATCCCGCAAGGTGGAAACCGGTTTTCGTACAACTTGACGCTCAAGCAGGATCTATAGGGAGGAAGGACGAGCATGGCAGACAAAACCGCTCCCACGCCGCTGATCGACATGCGCAACATCTCCATCGCTTTCGGCGGCATTCGCGCCGTCGACGATGCCTCTGTCGACCTTTTCCCGGGCGAGGTGATGGCTTTGCTCGGTCACAACGGTGCCGGCAAGTCGACGTTGATAAAAATCCTGTCCGGCGCCTACAAGCGCGATGCGGGCCAGATTTTCGTCAACGGCGAGGAGGCTTCGATCTCCAATCCCCGCGACGCCAAGAAGTACGGCATCGAGACGATCTACCAGACGCTGGCGCTGGCCGACAATGTCGATGCGCCGCCAACCTGTTTCTCGGCCGCGAGCTGATGACCAGCTGGGGTACGCTCGACGACGTCGCCATGGAGGCCGAGGCGCGCAAGGTGATGGGCAGGCTCAATCCGCGTTTCCAACGCTTCAAGGAGCCGGTGGTAAAGCTATCGGGCGGCCAGCGGCAGTCGGTGGCGATCGCCCGCGCCATCCTGTTCAATGCTCGCATCCTGATCATGGACGAGCCGACGGCGGCACTCGGGCCGCAAGAGACGGCGCAGGTCGGCGAACTGGTCAGGCAGCTCAAGGCCGACGGCATCGGCATCTTCCTGATCAGCCATGATATTCACGACGTGTTCGAGCTTGCCGACCGTGTCTGCGTCATGAAGAACGGTCGGGTTGTCGGAACGGCGCGCACAACCGACGTCACCCAGGACGAGGTGCTCGGCATGATCATCCTCGGCAAGTGCCCACCCGGCGCCATTCCGGGGCCGGGCGCGCTGAAGATCGCCGCATGAACGAGAATTAGCCGGCTAATCACAAGCCGCCAAAATGTGCCAGCCGTCACCATGCTTTGGCCTCGCCATTGTGTTGGCGTCAGGACTTGCCCATAAAGATGCCGAACCGTCCACGGGACGTATCAGCAATTGAAGAAGCTTTTTCCGACCGTCGCTTTTATCGCCGTCGCGCTGATCAGCCTGACGATGGCGGGTTTTGCCTATTTTGCCACCCAAGAGGCGGCCCGCATTAAATTCGAGGCGACGGCAGACGATGCGCTTAACCGGATCGAAAGCCGCATCGACCTGGACCTGTCGCTGCTGCGTTCGACCCGGGCGCTGTTCGACGCACGCAATGGCGGTATCTCGCAGGGCGAGTTCAAGGCCTTCTTCAACGCGCTCGACATCGACAATAATTTCGCCGGCCTGCGCGGCATCGGTTTCGTCCGCCTGGCGAAAACTGGCAACGAGGCGGCGGTCGAGCGCGACATCCTGCACGATCACGGCGCAAGCCATCCGATCTATCCCGACACGAACTTACCGTGGCGTACGCCCATCGTGCTGTTCGAACCGCTGGATCCGTCCAACAAATCCAGCATCGGCTACGACATGTTCACCGGGCCGGCGCGGCGCGAGGCGATCGAAAAGGCGATGGCCGACGACCAGCAGCACGCCAGCGGGCTCGTGCAGTTCGGCAAGGATACGGGTGCCGCGCAGACCTTTACCGGGTTCCTCGTCTTCGTCCGGCTCAATGTCGAAACCGCGCCGGACGCCGTGAACGCGACGAGATCCTCGACTGCCGGCTTCCTTTATGCGGCCTTCCGCGCCCGTGATGTGTTCCAGGCTGCGCTCAGCCGGGCACCATTGCTGCCGGTCAACACCGAGATCTATGACGGCACGGTGGACAGCGACAACCTGCTGTTCCAATCGGAAACGCCGCCAGTTTCGAGCCTCGGCGACAGGCTGCTGGTCACCCGCAAGATCACCGTCGCCGGCCGGCCGTGGGTCGTCCTGTTCAGGCCGACAAGTGCTTTCTCGCAACCTTCCTCGCGCGCCATCCCGGTGATGCTCGGATTGTTCGGACTGCTGCTTGCGGGCGCCATCGCGCTGGTGGCCCGCTATCAGGAGCGGGCCTATGAGGCGGTCTCGCTGCTTCACGAAACGACCGAAAAGAGCCTGCTGGAAAAAGACCTGATGCTGCAGGAGATGAAGCATCGCATCAAGAACTCGATCACGCGGGTGCTGGCAATCGCGCGCCAGACAGCATCGCACACCACCGACGTCCAGGAATTCTCGGCTTCTTTCTCGGCCCGGCTGCAGGCGATGGCGGCTTCCCAGGACATGCTGACGCGCTCACGCTGGCAGAAAGCCGATCTCGGCGACCTGCTGCGCATCGAGCTAGGCCAGGTGTTCGGCAGTGAGCTTCCTGAAGGGCTGCTGTCGGGACCGCAGGTTCTTCTCGATGAAAAGACGACGCAGGCACTCGGCCTCGTCTTTCACGAACTCGCGACGAATGCGCTGAAGCATGGCGAAGCCGGCAATTCAGTCGGTGCGCTGAAGGTCGACTGGTCGCTCGAAGCCCGTAGCGGCACCCGGACATTGGCTCTCAACTGGCGCGAGGCCGGTCAGAAGAAGCTCGAGACACCGGCAAAGAGCGGTTTTGGCACCAGACTGATCGATCTCAACGTCACGCGCGAATTGCGTGGCACAATCAGGCGCGATTTTCGCGAAGATGGCTTGAACGTGGAAATCAGGGTTCCGCTGCCGGCCTGAAACGCCGTCTCGTGGGCCGCGTCGCAACAGCGCTTTAAAGGGCAAACGCGGAGACAGGTGGCCTGCCTCCGCGTTTGCTGTTCGCCTGGAGCTCGAAACTAGTTGCAGCGAGCTGTGTAAATCCGGCCGTGACGATCTCTGTATTGGCAGTAGCCATTTTGCAGACGGCGAACGAGCAGACCGCCAATCGCACCAGCGCCGGCGCCGATCAAAGCGCCCTTGCCGCCGCCGACAGCGCCACCAATGAGCGCGCCGCCCACAGTGCCGATACCCACGTTCTCTTCCGTGGTGGTGCAGCCGCTGACCGCAACCACGGCAACCATGGCAATAATCATCTTCCGCATGGAGTCATCCTCACTTTTGTCCTCACTTTAATAAGCTCCAGCCGCCATTTAGCATGAAAGTACGGCCTTTGCCCGCACGATTTCATTGTTGATTAAGATAGTCTTTTTCGGGGCGTGCGCCGTTCGATGCTACCACGAACCCGGAAATCTCCAAGGACGCATCGAGCGTGCCGCTGGGACGCACGTTCCAGACGATCCTGTCATAGTCGGTCTCGCCGGATCGACGGCAAGGCATCTGGCGACGGCATGTTGGGCCTGGCCCTGCAGGTCGGTGACCGCGAACGGGCACGGCCGAGCACTCGGGCAGTGGTTTCAACGCGATCAAGCAGAGGCGAGTTCGATTCAGATCAGTTGGGACGCGGCGGTCAGGACGATCGCGGCAATAAGCGCGACGGCGGCGAAGCGGAGGGGCGAAGCACGAGGCGCGGGCGCTGCGGACGCGTCGGGATCCTGAAAACCGCCCATCGAGACGCGAGCGGCCTGTTCCAGTCTGTTCAAGTCGGCAGCCGTCAAGGCCCATTCCCTTCATTTTGTGCCAAACTCAATCCGGTGGATCGGCACGTTCGGACAGGATCGGACTTTATGGTGAACAGTCGGTTAAAGATGGCGATGCGCAGCAAGCCTTCGCGCGGCGACCGCCGCTCGTTAATCCGTCTCGAAATTGCCGTGAGGAACGACAAGGCGGTATTCGAGGCGGTTCCCGGTGATCTCAAGTGTCGCCGTTCCATTCAATGAAGTGGGCACGACGCGTTCGAGCGCGACGCTGCCAAAACGCTTCTCACTGCGCTGATTGTCGTTGGCTCCGATCACTTCGGCCCATGTCAGCGACAGCGCAGGCTCGCCAGCGGAAGCTGCCGTCAGATCGGCCGTCACCTCGACGAAACCGTCGCTGCGCGACAGCGCGCCATAGCTGACCGAATTGACGGCGAGCTCATGCATGGCCAAGCCGATGTGCAAGGCGGCATTGGGGTTGAGATATGGATTTGCGCCGCGGAAGCGTAGGCTGTGCAAGGGATCCGCGCCGTACCTGCCGACCTGACCGGAAACCAGCTCGCGCAGCGCCGCTCCCCGCCAGTTGGATGACGTAACCAAATCCTGCGAGGAGGCCAGCGACTGCAATCGGCCCCGGAAGCGCGTCAGGAAATCGTCAATGCTGCCGGAATAACGGCCCGTCTGGGTGGCGATGCTCTGGATGATGGCCAAAAGGTTCTTGGAGCGATGACTGACTTCGCGCAGCAGCGCCTTCAACGTCTGCTCCCGGCGTTTCTGCTCGGTTGTTTCGACCATGGTGGTCACGACGCCCTGCACCGCGCCGGTCTCGCTGCGGTCGGCGTCTATCCACACCTGAAACCAGCGGGCGCCGTCATCGGCCGGCACGCTGAGTTCAAGATGTTGAGGATTGCCGGATGCGATGACGTCGTGCTTGGCGGCGCCGATACGCTCCGCCTGCGCCGGCGGCAAGATGCCGTTGTTGTCGGAGGCATCGGAAGTCCAGGGCGCGCGCATGTTGCGCGCCCACACCGTCTTCATCTCGCGATCCTGGTATAGGACGGAAATCCCGGCATTGTGCAGTGCATGGAGAAGGGCCCGGCCAAGCTGCATCCCGCTTTCGGCAGGATGCAAAGCGATGATCTCATCACTCTGGCCGCGGTCTTTCATTTTTCCGACTCTGGAACGCATCGGTCAATTTGCTCAACCCATGTCGGGCTGAACGGTTCGCGGAAAAATGGGTTCCAAAAGGAGGAGCTTCGTATCAAGCCTTAAAAAGCGGTCCGCCGAGCGGCATCCCGTTGGAGGACACTGCCCGGCGGTGGCTGGAAACCGTTTGAGGGGTGCGGCTTCCAGTGTTCGCTTGAATGGCCGCTTGGCATTCACGCTCGTCTGATCAGGCCGGCAATAAGCGATATGATCAGGAAGGCGAGAAAGATGAAGAACAATATCTGCGCTATGCCGGCCGAGGTGCCAGCGATGCCGCCGAAACCAAGCGCACCGGCGATGATCGCCACGACGAGAAATACGAGCGCCCAGTAAAGCATGATCGATCTCCTTCCAATGCTGCGGTGAAAACGTGATTCGCCTCCGTTTGTTCCACCATTTTCCGAAAAAGACGATGCTGAAAATCTTCAGGGCCCGAATTGCCGCGGTGTGTGGAAAGGTCCAGTTGGTTGCCCCAGTTGGTTGCCAGTGAGTTGAGCCGGCGTCACGCCCCATCTGATCCAAGGGAATGGCTATCCCGGCGGCCGCAGTTCGGCCGCCGGCTGTTTCATGCCGCGGCTTTCGCGTGCCGGTCAAAGAACAGGGCCTGGCTGATAAGAGCCTTGACCATGTCCGGATTGAACGGCTTGGTAACCAGGAAAGCCGGTTCCGGCCGCTCGCCGGTGAGCAGGCGCTCGGGAAAGGCGGTGATGAAGATCACCGGTACCGAGGTCGACGACAGGATCTCATTCACGGCCGCTATGCCCGAACTTCCGTCGGCAAGCTGGATATCGGCAAGCACCATCTTTGGCCGCGCCTTGCCGAACATCGCCACCGCCTCGGCGTGGGTGCGCGCCGTTCCGACGACGCGGTGGCCGAGGCTTTCGACCATTTCCTCGATATCCATGGCGATCAGCGGCTCATCCTCGATGATCAGCACGTCGGTTGCCACCTGACGGGAGATCTCGTTGCTCGCCTGCGCGAGGAGTTCGGAGAATTCCTGTTCGTCGACGTCGAGAATCTCCGCCGCCTCGTCTTCGCTGAAGCCTTCGACCGCCACCAGCAGAAAGGCTTGGCGGGGACGAGGCGCAATTGCATTCAGATTGGCCGCGGCGCGCTGTTCCCATGCCGACTGGGCATGCTCCTGCGGAACGCGAATGGCCACCGAGGTGAAGAGCTTGGCAAAGACCTTGTAGAGCGCGATGCGGTCGTTCGATGCGTCCGGAAAGATGTCGACATCGGCAATGATGGCCTCGAGCATTGCGGCGACCAGCGCGTCGCCGCTCTCTTGCGATCCGGATACGGCGCGCGAGAAGCGGCGCAGGAACGGCAGGTGCGGAGCGATGGTTGCTGATAGGCTCATAGTGGACGTCTCCCTCATATGACGTGATTGCATGTTACAGCTAAAAACGGTTTGCAAGCCCAGCAATTGAAACGCTGGCTCCTTGAAAAAGGTTCCAATCGTGCGGAACTAATATGTGAGGCTGGCGTTTAAGGGCGGGTTGGGCAACCAGACGAGGCTGCCGCTTGCATTGCGTTATGTGTTGAAGGGCGGCTTAAGGCTGGGACAAAAGGGCGAAATGAAGAACATGACGAAAGCTACCATGGGTGGCGTTGGCAACGGGCGCCGGGCTGCTTCCCGCGACCCGCTTGGGCCGAACTCGGAAATCGGCCGTAAACTCAAACAATACTATGACGAGCTGGTCTCCGACAATGTGCCGGATCGCTTCGCCCAACTGCTCAGCCAGTTGGAAAAGGCCGAACCTGTACAAAAGAAGGACTGAGGCATGGCGGCCGTCTCCCAGGGCTTTAAGACCGACTTGCTCGGCTCGATCCCGAGCCTGCGGGCTTTTGCCGTGTCGCTGACGCAAAACGCCGACAAGGCCGACGACCTGGTGCAGGAAACATTGGTCAAGGCCTGGGACAAGCATGAAAGCTTCCAGCCCGGCACCAACCTGAAGGCATGGCTGTTCACGATCTTGCGCAACGAATTCTATTCGCAGATGCGCAAGCGCGGCCGCGAGGTGCAGGACAGCGATGGCGTCATGACGGCCAGGCTTGCCGTTCACCCGGCCCAGCACGGCCAGCTTGACCTCGAAGACTTTCGCGGCGCGCTCGAATTGCTGCCAGAAGACCAGCGCGAAGCCATTATCCTCATCGGCGCGTCGGGCTTCTCCTACGAGGAAGCAGCCGAGATCTGCGGCTGCGCCGTCGGAACGATCAAGAGCCGCGTCAGCCGCGCCCGCACACGGCTGCAGGAAATCCTGAAGATCTCCGGTGAAGACGAGTATGGCCCGGACGCAATTTCGGCTCAGGTAACCGGGTCGACGGCTGCGTGAAGCGCCGGCGTGTTCGAACCGCTCCGCGCCTCAGCGAAGAGGCGTGCGCCTGCAGGCCGTTACCACTGCCTCGACGAGATCGTCTCCCGAATAGGGCTTGGTGACCAGCCTGACGCCGGGAAAGGATTTCTTGATCTCGTCGGTATCTGAATAGCCCGAGGCGAAGACGAACGGGATGCCCGCTTCACGCAGCCGCGAAGCAAATTGGAGCGTCGAAACGCCGCTCAGCATGAGGTCGACGATGGCCACATCGAATTGCGCGGCAACGTCTTGCTGTTCGATCTCAGTCAGATCACGGGCGATGACCACATCGAGCGCGCCGTAGTCGCGGCAAAGCTGCTCGATATCCATGGCAATCAGGAACTCATCTTCCAGGATAAGAATCCGCAAACCGTCAAGCGATGGGCGCACGCAGCAATATCTCCTTAAATGCGTCTCTAACGTGAAACGGGGGAAGTCATGATCGGTATTTGGCATGCTGTCATTTAAAAAAGATGTGCCGGCGCGGATGCGTCGGCCTCGGCCCGTGCAAGGCATTTGCAACGCGCGCTGCCGGAGATAGGGTTAGAAGAGGTTCGTGCCGGAACCTTGGGGTCTGTCGGGCGTTTCGACCGAGCAAAAGCATGGAGAGTGAAGCAATGGCGACTGCCGCAGGAAAGGCCGCGAACGAAGCCCGCACGAATTCCGATATTGAGGCCGACATCGCACAATTGAAGGCCGACATCGACCAACTTACCAAGCTGTTGGCCAAAACTGGCGAACATGGCTACGGGGCAGCACGGCGAGCCGCCGCCGAAAGCGTCGAGCAGTTGCGAACCCAGGGCGAGGCAGCCTTCGACAGCCTGCGCAGCAACGCCAGGGACATCGAGGCGCAGATGATAGCGCATATGCGCGAAAAACCGGTGACTTCGCTGGCGATCGCCGCAGGCGTCGGATTCCTCTTCGCTCTTCTCGCGCGCCGTTAGTTCTGCACGCATGGGAATGCTTGCATCGCTGATCTCGGGCCTCGCCTCGGGCGAAACCATTGCGGCGGTGCAACGCGCACGCGTCGCTGCGATTGTCTATTCGATCGCAGCGCTCGCGGCGCTGTGCGGCCTCGGCTTCCTCGTCGGGGCGGCCTATATCTGGACGGCGGCCCGCTATGGGCCGATGGCAGCTTCCCTGAGCTTCGGGATCGGCTTTCTGGCAATCGCCGGTCTCATCCTGCTCGTCTACCGGATGTCGGCCGGCTCGCGCGCCAGGCGCCGGGCGAAGCGACGCAACGCCGACATGAAGGCTATCGGCATCACTGCGGTACTCGCCGTGCTGCCGGCGCTGCTCAAGGGCAAAGGTGGCCCGGGGAAGGCCGGACTGGGCGCGATTCTCGGCCCGGCGATAGCACTCGCTGCCTACGCTATCTACCGCGAGAACGTGAAGCGCGGCTCCGATGATCCGGATATCGGCAAACGGGAATAGTTCGGAGGGATAGTTCGGGGCAAACGATTCTGGCGCCGGTCGCAAAATGCTGGCGTCACAAATCTTCGAGCGGAATCGATATTTCGGCGACCACGCCTTCCGGCCGGAATTCATGGGTCACCTCGCTGGAAATGACCTTGGCCAGGCTGCGGCGGATCAGGATCGAGCCGAAGCCATGGCGTTTGGGCGGCGCAACCCGCGGGCCGCCGCTTTCACGCCAGGCCAGCAACAGACGCCGTGCGCCCTTCCTGCCTTGTACCCTCCAATCGAGATCGACCTTTCCGGAGGAAACCGAGAGCGACCCGTATTGCAGTGCGTTGCTTGCCAGTTCATGCAGGATCAGCCCGAGCCCGACTGCCTGGTCGGGTGACAGCAGGACATCGGCGCCGGAGATCGCCATGCGCGATTGTCCGGCGGCTTGGAACGGCTTTAGCTCGATCTCCACCAGCTCGCGGATGCCGATGCCGCGCCACTCGCGGTCCGACAGCAGGCTGTGCGCAACGCCCAGTGCCTGCAGCCTGGCGCTGAAGGCTTCGAGGAATTCGCTTGGCTGGCGGGCATGGCGAACGGTCTGCGTCGCCAGCGCCTGTACGGTTGCCAAAGTGTTCTTGACGCGGTGATTGAGCTCGCGCAGCAACAGCCGTTGACGTTCGTCGCCAAGCTTGCGTTCGGTAATATCGTAGTTGACGCCGAAGATCAGCGTTGGCTTGCCCTCGCCGTCGCGCTCTATGACGCGGCCGCGCGTTGCGATCCATCGCGGCGGATCGAGGCCTTTGACACGGTATTCGCCAAAATAATCGTCGCTGCCGGTCAACGCGTCGCGAAAGCGTGTTTCGGTCTGGTGAACGTCGCGCGGGTCGATGGCGGTCAGGATGTCGCGCGCCCTCAGCCTGTTCGACTTCGGCAGGTTGAACAATTCGGACAGCAGGACATCGCAGTCGATCATATCGCTGCGGATATCCCATGCCCAGCTGGCAAGCGAAGCCGCGTCGAGCGCGATGGCGCGCCGCTTTTCCTCTCGAACCAGTGCTGCCTTGGCAATCGCCGCACTGCGGGTTGCATCCTTCAGCGTGAACAGGCTGGCGGCAAGGCCGGCCAGCGCCGACAGCTGGTCGAGCTGGACAGAGGAGGGACGTGCGTGCGGCTTCCGGTCGAGCACGCACAGCGTGCCGATCAGCGCGCCGTCGATTACGATAGGCACGCCTGCGTAAAAGCGGATATGATGCTCGCCGGTGACCAGCGGATTGGCTTTGAACCGCGGATCCGCCGCCGCGTCGGCCACCACCATCGGCACGTTGCCGGCTGCGATGGTATAGGCGCAGAACGATGTCTCGGTTGCGGTTTCGGTCTCGTCGAGGCCGATACAGGACTTGAACCACTGCCGCTCGGCATCGACCAGCGTGATCAGTGCGACAGACGTTTGCATCGCCGAAGCGGCAAGACCGCCGATACGATCGAAATCAGGGTCGGCAGCCCCGTCCAGCGTGTCGAGGCCGTGCAGCACGGCAAGACGGTCCGCGGCGCCCACCACACGGCGAATATCGGCCGGCAGGCCCGGCGTGTTCTGGCTATTGTCGTCCACTATGCCCCCGGTGGCCGGCTCCGCTGATTGGTCAGGCCAACCGGCCCGTCTGCCGCCTTGCAGAGCCGGAACTTTCGCGGCGGGGGACCGTTACCAGCCAACGCCCCGCCAGTTACGCCTGCCGGCGCCAAATATGGAGCCAGACAATGCCAAAAACCATTCCTGAAAACAAAGCCCGTCAAGGGCGGCGGGGTCGGCATGTCCTTCGTATCCTGATCGCCGCGCTGTTGCTGGCTTTTATCGCCTGGGGCGTCGCCGAAATCTACGGCTGGATGATCGAGACGCCGAAGACCGAACAGGGCAACACGCCCAGCGGCTAGGTTCTCTCCATCGCTCGCGCCAGTTTGCATCACACAACCCCACATCACGCATCCCACGTCAGGCAACCTTTGCCTCGGCGGCGCGCGCCGGGACGAGAACATTCAACGCGCGCGGATGGATTTCGACGGTCGTCTCGCGATCGAGCTTTACCAGTTCGCCGTCCATGACGGCCTGAACTTTCCTGTTCGTCGAATGGATTGTCAAAACGGCGCGGTTTGCCTGATGGATTTCGACATGCTCGTTACCGCGCCATTTGCCACGGGCGACGTCAAAGAGGAACCTGATCAACTCGCCGCGCCGCCTTGCCACGGTGACATAGATGCCCAGCACGCCGCCTGCCGGATTATCGGCATAGGGCAGGTGGCCCTCGCCGAACAGATTGTTGGTGATGCCGATGCCGGTGATCCGCGTTCTGATCTCGGCCTCACCGACCGTCAGCGTTACGTTCATGGCCGGCGGGTTGTTGATCGTTGCCCAAGCGGCTCGCACCGAGGCGCGCATCTTCCCCAACCGCGAGCCGAATTCCATCTTCTGGCGCAGTTGCACCATCCTGGCGTGCATGCCGATCGAGAATTGATGCACGAAAGGCCGGCCGTTGGCTGTTGCAATGTCAATCGCCATCACCTCGCCGTCGGCAAACGATTTCAGTGCCGCATCAAGGGTCTGCGGAATGCCGAGGCCGCGCGCAAAAAGATTCATTGTGCCAGCCGGCAGAATTGCAAGCGCCTTCTCCCCATTCATCAAACGGGCTGCCGCGGCCGAGATGGTGCCGTCGCCGCCGCCCGCCAGCACGACGTCGATGCCGCGCCTGGAAGCTATGTCGTCCAGCGTGGCGACGATATCCTTGCCGGCGGCGATGTCGATATCGATCGAGTGACCAGCAGCCTCAAGCGTACCGCGGATCCGGCCGGCGAAGGCCTCAAGATCGATGGTGCGCAGGGTGCCGCCGTCCTTGTTCAGCACCGCTGCAAACCGCATGGCCGCTCCATTTTTCCAGCACCTATCCGGCCGGGACGGGGTCCCAGCCGGGAGTGGAACGGGGCGGCCGAGAAAATGTTCCTTTCGACCAGCGTGACGAATCCGAGAACCTTCGACATGGCACCGGGTGCGCCACGGCTTTTTTCGGAACAACAGTGTGGTCACAACGTTGTGAACATGCAGAAGACGCTGCGCCCGCAGCGACGCTATGCGGGCACGGCGTGCACGAAATCACCGACGAGGAGACACTAAGATGATCCGCACCCTTTTAACCACGACAGCAGTCGCAACATTGATTGCGACGGGTGCATTTGCGCAATCGGCGACGACCCCGGCGCCGGCGCAAGCACCCGCCGTAGAGAATTCCGCTCCAGCCGCTCCGGTGCAACGCGCCGAGGGCAGCCTTGTCACCAATATCATCGGCGAGTCGGTTTATAACGGCACCGGCGACAATGCAGAGAATATCGGCAAGGTCACCGATGTCGTCTTCGACGAACGCGGCCAGGTAAAATCCATCGTCATCGGCGTCGGCGGGTTCCTCGGCATTGGGACCAAGAACGTCGCCTTCGACTACAGCAAGATGCAATGGGCCGAAAGAAATGGCGATCGCTGGCTGATAGCGCAAACGACGAAGGATGAGCTGACGGGTCATCCGGATTTCGACCGCAAGCCCTATGATCCGGCGCCTGCAGCGACAGACACCACGGCTACGGCTCCTGCCGCTCCGTCGACCTCCACCGATACGGCGCAGAACGCCCCGGCGGCGCCGGCCGGTAACAACCCCGCTCCGGTCGTGAAGCGCGCGGAAGGCAATCTTGCCACCAATATCATCGGCGAGACCGTCTACAACGGTACCGGCGACGACGCCCAGAACATCGGCGACGTAAACGACATCGTCATCAACAAGGAAGCCAAGGCGCAATCGCTGGTCATCGGTGTCGGCGGCTTCCTCGGCATAGGTGAAAAGAACGTCGCCTATGACTTCGACAAGGCGCAGTGGGCCGAGAGGAACGGCGATCGCTGGCTGGTTGCCCAAACCACCAGGGAAGAGCTGACGGCGCAGCCGGATTTCGACCGCAAGCCCTATGATCCGGCCCCGGCGACCACAGCGTCGAACGATGCCGCGGCTAATGCGCCAGCCGTCGTCACGCCTACCGTGACGGCCAGCAACACTGCCACGACCGACAACACTGCGACGACCAACAACACTGACCAGGCCAGTAAGACGGCTCAAAATGCTCCGGCAGCGGCGCCTCCGGCTAATTCCACGGCCGACCAGACCAAGACCGGGTCGATCGACAAGTCGACGCTAACCGAAATGCCGATGGGCGAAATCCGGGCCGAGGATCTGGTTGGAACAACCGTTTACGGCGCCAACGATGTCAACGTCGGCGAGATCGGCGATATCGTGCTGGGCGGCGACAAGAAGGTCGACGCAGTCATCATCGACGTCGGCGGCTTCCTTGGCATCGGCGAGAAGGAGGTGGCGGTCGGCATGGACAACCTGAAATTCATGACCGACAAGAACGGCAAGCGCTATCTCTACACGAACTTCACCAAGGAGCAGCTTGAGGCGCAGGCCCCCTATGACAAGGCCAGCTATGCGCAAAATCGCGAGAAACAGCGCATGATCATGCGCTAAGCTGCGCACAGGCCGACAGAGAAGCCCGCGCCGGCAACGGCGCGGGCTTTGCTTATCTCGAGGGGAAGCCGGCGACATGGCCGGCAACGCCATTGTCCGTCAATTCGGCGAGCGCCAGCGACTGATCGAGATGCTCGGCCCGCCAGGCGAGCAACTTCTCGGCAAATTCCAGCCGTGCCAGCAGATAGGCTGGGTCGTCAGCGACATTGGTCAACTCGCGCGCATCCTTCTCCAGGTCGAAGAGCAAGGGCGGCAGGCCGCCGCCGAAATTCACATATTTGAACTTTTGCGTGCGGATGACGGCGAGATTGCACTGGCGTGAACCGATGCCGAAATACCGTTCGGCATCACCATCCGCGATCGAGCGGAAATCGAACTCCCAATGCGCCGCGTCGCGCCAATCGTCTGGCTCCGTCGCGTCCAGGAAAGGCGCCAGCGAGCGGCCGTCGAGATGCGGCAGCACTTCGCCGCCAGTGAGCTCGAGCCTAGTGAGATCGAGCAAGGTCGGTGCCAAATCCACCGCCTCGGTGAAGCGGTCGACACTGCTGCCGGCAGCCTTGCGGTGGCGCGGATCGCGAATGATCAGCGGAATATGGAAGCTGCCGTCGAAGAAACCGCCCTTGCCCAGCATGAAATGATCGCCCATCATCTCGGCGTGGTCGGAGGTCAGCACGATGACGGTGTCGTCCCATGCATCGGCCGCCTTGACCGCTTGCCAGACCCGGCCAAGCTGCGCGTCGACCTCCGAGATCATGCCGTAATAGAGCGCCCGGATGCGGCGAAAATTGTCGTCGCCCCAGTCGCGCACCTTGCCCTCCGAGCCGGGACGGAATTTCGACCGTTCCTGCCGGTCAAGTTCATAGGCGAGATAAGGGTGGCTTGCTGCTTCGGCCTGCCAGCTTTCGGCGCGGTCAAAAGCTGGACCAATGGCCGGATCGTACATGGCGTTGTAAGGCGCTGGCACGATGAAGGGCGGGTGGGGGCTGATGAAGGAAAGATGCGCGAACCACGGGGCATCGCGCTCCTGCTCGCCGAGCCAGCGGATGAATTCGCCGGCCAGGAAGGCCGACGGCGTCTCGTCCTTCGAATAGATTGGCGGACCGTTGCTGATCGCGCCGTCGTTTTCCAGGATTTCGCCCGCCGGGCGGTGAATGGCGGGGGAGCCGGCGCCGGCATCGACGCCGCGCGCCTTGAGCCATGACAGCCAGGGCTTCTGGTGCTCGGGCAGAAGCTGGCGCACGGTGAAGCCGGGCAGCACGCCTTCATAGCTTTTCAGCTGCGGGTCGCCAGGCGCCAGCGTGCGCGGGTCGCGCGCCATGTCGGTATAACCGAACAGCGTCGGATCATAGCCGAGGGCGCGTGCCCAGAGGGCTATGTTGCCGTGGCGGGCGTCGAGCGGCGTGCCGTTGCGGCAGACACGATTGTTCATCTGGTAGAGGCCGGTGTAGAGGCAGGCGCGCGCCGGCGAGCAAGGTGCGGCGCCGCCATAGTGCTTCTGGAACAAAACGCCCTCGGCAGCCAGCGCGTCGGCATTCGGCGTCCTTACCACCTTGTGGCCAGCAGCTGACAGGCAGTCGCCCCGCCACTGGTCGCAGGTGATCAGGAGAATATTGGGGCGTTTTCCACTCAACCGCTGTATCCTCATGCTGGCTACATGCGTCGCTCATGGAGCGCAATTTCGGCGAGTATGCAAGCCGGTCCAGTTTGCCGAATGGTGAACAAAACCTGCTTCGTCGTTCACTTTAACAGCACAGTCCATTCTGTGTTTGCCGCCTTTGCGGCCAGGAGGCGGATGCTCATATTTGCGTGGACAGCGGCAAGGGCCGCACCGGCACAAGGAAAGGAGCAGAAACATGCTCGACCAAGTCAAGGGCCTGCATCACGTCACCTCGATGGCCAGCGATGCGCGCCAGAACAATGAATTCTTCACCGGGACGCTCGGTCTGCGGCGGGTCAAGAAAACCGTCAATTTCGACGCACCCGATGTCTACCACCTCTATTACGGCGACGAGGTCGGCACGCCCGGCTCGGTGATGACCTACTTCCCGTTCCCGAACATCGGCAAAGGCCGCCATGGAATCGGCGAAGTCGGTACCACCGCTTACTCGGTGCCCGAAGGCACGCTCGGTTATTGGGAGAAACGGTTTGCCGAGCAAGGTGTCACTGGGCTGTCCCGCGAGGAGACGTTTGGCGAGAAGCGTCTTGCGTTCGCCGGTCCCGACGGCGACGGGTTTGCGCTGGTCGAGGACAGAGCGGACAACCGTGCGCCATGGGCCAAGGGTGGCATTCCCACCGACGAGGCGATCCGCGGCTTTCACTCGGTGTCGCTCAGGCTGAAAGATGGCGGCGCCACCGAAGAGCTGCTGAAATTCATGGGTTATGAGGAGGTCGACAAGTCCGGCAACGTCAGGCGGCTGGCGGTGAGGAACGGCAACGGCGCCGACGTCGTCGATATCGAATCGCTGCCAGGGGCCGGCTTCGCCAATCTCGGCGCCGGCTCGGTCCACCATGTCGCTTTCGCCGTCGAGAACCGCGCCAAGCAGATCGAAGTGCGCAAGGCGCTGCTCGATACAGGTTATCAGGTGACGCCGGTGATCGACCGCGATTATTTCTGGGCGATCTATTTCCGCACACCGGGCGGCGTGCTGTTCGAAGTCGCCACCAACGAGCCGGGCTTCGACCGCGACGAGGATACCGCCCATCTTGGCGAGGCGCTGAAGCTGCCGTCGCAACACCAGCATTTGCGGCCCTATCTCGAGCAGCATCTGCAGAAACTGGAAGACTGAGGGCAAGGTCATGAGCAAGGATTCGTATATTCACAAAGTGCTGCCCGGTTCGCCTGATGGACCGCTGCTCTTCGTCTTCCATGGCACCGGCGGCGACGAGGCCCAGCTTCTGTCGCTTGGACGCGATCTCGCGCCGCAAGCGACGATCGTCGCTCCGCGCGGCGATGTCTCGGAACAAGGCGCCGCACGCTTCTTCCGCCGGACCGGCGAGGGCGTTTACGATATGGGCGACATCACGCGAGCGACGGACAAGATGGCCGGCTTCGTCAAGGCACATGTCGAGACGGCAAGGCCATCTTCGGTGCTCGGCCTCGGTTACTCCAACGGCGCCAACATCCTGGCCTCGGTGCTGTTTGCCGAACCGTCGCTGTTCGACGCAACGGTGCTGATGCATCCGCTGATCCCGTTCGAGCCGGAGGTCAAGGGCAGCCTTGGCGGCAGCCGCATCCTGGTCACCGCCGGCAGGCGGGACCCGATCTGTCCGCCTGATTTGACGGCGCGGCTTGAAGCCTATTTGCGCGCCGATGGCGCCGATGTCACAGTCGAGTGGCATGACGGCGGCCATGAGGTGCGGCCGAGCGAGATCGAGGCGGCGCGGCGGTTGTTCGCCCTTGCGCCGGATGAAAGGACCGCAAGCCATGTCTGACCTATTGCCCGAGATCGAGATGGAGGACCGCGGCTCGAAGGGCCGCTACCTCCTGCGTGGGCCGGGCGGCGCCGAGGCTGAGATGACCTTCACCAAGATCGGCGAGCACCAGATCATCATCGACCATACCGAAGTGCCGGATGCATTTCGCGGCCAGGGCGCGGGGCTTCGCCTGGTCACCCGTGCCGTCGAGGATGCACGTGCGGCGGGCAAGACGATCATCCCGCTTTGCCCGTTCGCCAATGCCCAATTCCGCCGCCATCCGGAATGGGCGGACGTGCTGAAGCGGTAAGCACAGCCCCTCGATGAATGACAGGAGAAGGGGTGCGCGGCTTTACCGCGTGCCCCTTTGGCCATTGGAGGCGTACAAACACAGCGGCAACATGCGGGATTTGCGCAGAGCGCCAACCTTGCCTAAGTATTGCCAGCAACCGGCTCGCCGTCCGCGGCCCGACCACTTCAACCGAATGGCCCTCCATGACCGAATCCGATCTCGTTCCCGTCTTCGACGGCCACAACGACACGCTGCTCCGGCTCTACCAGTCGAAGGATGCGGACGTCGAAAAGCTGTTCGTCGAGGGGACGCCAGGTGGCCACATCGACCTGCCGCGCGCGAAGAAAGGCGGGTTTGCCGGCGGCATGTTCGCGATCTTCCCGCCGCCTGTCGAGAAATCCAAACGCGGCGCGGTGCCGCTGGCGCCGAGCGACAGCGAGCCCTTGCCACCCGAGATTCCGCGCGCCGATGCGCTCAACTCCACCGTAGCGATGGCCTCGATCCTGTTCAGGCTGGAGCGGGCTTCGGCACTTACTGTATGCCGCAGCGCCGGCGATGTGAGGAAGGCGATGGCGCAAGGCTCGATCGCGGCGGTCTTCCATATCGAAGGGGTCGAGGCGATCGACCCTGAGCTCACCCTGCTCGACGTTCTCCACGCAGCCGGCCTGCGCTCGCTCGGTATCGTCTGGAGCCGTCCCAATGCCTTCGGCCACGGCGTGCCGTTCCGTTTCCCGTCATCGCCCGATACAGGGGCGGGGCTGACCGATGCCGGCAAGGCGCTGGTGAAAGCCTGCAACCAGCTGAAGATCATGATCGATCTTTCGCATCTCAACGAAAAAGGTTTCCGCGACGTCGTCGAGATCAGCGACGCACCGCTGGTCGCGACCCATTCCAACGTGCACGCGATCTGCGGCCATTCGCGCAACCTCACCGAATGGCAGCTCGGCGCGATCCGCGACTCCGGCGGCATGGTCGGGCTGAACTTCGCCACCGGGTTCCTGCGCGAGGACGGCAGGATGAACGCCGACACCGGCCTCGACGTCATGGTGCGCCATGTCGATTCGCTGCTGCAGGCGCTGGGCGAAGACGGCGTCGGCCTAGGCTCGGATTTCGACGGCGCCATGATCCCGGCCGTGATAGGCGATGTTGCCGGCCTGCCAAGACTGCTCGACGCATTCGCGGCACGCGGCTTCGGGCGCGCGCTGATCGAGAAGATCGCCTATCGCAACTGGCTAGGCATGCTGGAAAGGACCATCGGCTAAGCGGGTGATGCCGGCTTGACCGGAACGCGTTTTGGGGGCGGACTATTCGAAACCCATGCGTTTAAGCCAGTCCTGGCCAATGCCGCGATCACGGATGATCGGCAGCGGATCCGTCGAATCCAGGCGTGCGCAGATGCGGTAGACCTCGAGCGTCTCGGCGTTCATCTCGCCGCGTTTGTAGAAGAACATGGCCGCGGCATAGCGGGTGCGGCCCGACCATTTTTCGCCGAGCGGCGTGTTGATCAGCTGCCACTGTTCGGCGGCTTCGGTGTCGAGTTCGGGACTGTCGGTGTCGTCGGCCATATTTAGAAATCCGCGGGCGGACTGGTGCGGCGGTCGAGTTTGATGACCAGCCGCGGCGCCAGTTTGGCACGCCTCAGCAGCTTTTGATATTGCAGCTCGCGCCTGGCGTAGATCTCGACCCAAGGTCCGCTGCAGGCGGGCTCGGCGGCGCTGATCTGGTCTGCATCGCCGGGATCGCTGCCTTTCGCCGACGGTGCCTTCGACGTCGTTTTCTCCAAGGATGCAATCTCGACGAGAACATTCGAATATGGGCAGCCGTGCAGAAGGTGCTTGACAGTGGCAAACACCGTCCCACTGATCTTCGCGGCCGAAGCCGATCGGCTAGCCGGCGATGCTGGAGACCATCACCCCGATGAAGACAACAGAGGCGCGCGAAGCCCTCCTCGAACCGGCGCGAAAAAGCGATTCCGATAAGCGCGGCCGCAAGGCGTCGAAAGAGACCAGGCAGCTTCAATTGATCGAAGCGACGATCGATTCACTGGCCAAGCGCGGCTATTCGGAGACGACGATGGCCGACGTTGCCGACGGCGCCGGCCTGTCTCGCGGCATCGTCAATTTCCATTTCGAGAGCAAGGAGAAGCTGCTCGTCGCGACCTTGCAATACATGTATGACGAGTATTCGGCGCATTGGCGCAGCGCCTTGCAAAAGGCCGGCGATGATCCCGCCTGCCAGTTGCAGGCATTGGTGGCGGCCGATTTCGACCGCTCGATCTGCAACAAGCGCAAGCTGGCTGCCTGGTGTGCCTTCTGGGGCGAGGCCAAATCGCGACCGAAATATCAGGCGCTGAGCAGCGCACGCGATGCCGTCTACCAGAACATCTTCATCGATCTTTGCGCGGCGCTCAAGCAGAGCGGCTTCTATGCCTATGAGCCGCAAGTCATGGCGCTGGCGCTCAGCGCCATGCTGGATGGTCTGTGGCTGCGTTTGATGATGGGCACCGAGGACGCCACACGCGAGACGGCGCTGCAGGCCGCGAACGAGTTCCTGTCTGCGGCATTCCCCAAGCACTATCCGAACTCTGCAGCCCGCGGTGGCAGGCCGGCGTGAACCATCAAAAAGAGGGTGGACCAGCAATGAAGACAATGATCCGGCCCCTGACATTCGAGAAGAGCAAGGCCGGCTAATGAAGTTCAAGATTGAACGAGCCGATGTGGCCATCGTCGGCGCCGGCTTCACCGGCCTGTCGGCCGCGCGTGAATTGAACCACGCCGGCATCGATGTCGTGCTGCTCGAAGCCCGCGACCGTGTCGGCGGCCGCGTCGAAGCCGTGCAGAACGGGCTCGGCGAGCGGATCGACAGCGGCGGCCAGTTCCTGTGCGAAGACATGCCGGAATTAATGGCGCTGGTGCGAGCGCGCGGCAAGACATTGGTCGAGACCCATGTCGCAGGCGAATTCGTCACGCAGCCGCGAATGAGCGAGGCGCAAGCCGGGCGCACTAACGGCACCGCGATGCGAATGCGCGAGCGGATGAATGCGATCGCACCGACCGACCCGACCATTGTCGGCTTGACGGTCGCGGCATGGCTCGATCGCCAGGCCGATCCCGACGATGCGAAGGCCGCCTTTCGGTCGATGATCGAGGGCCTGTGGTGCCTGGCAATGGAAAGGCTGCCGCTGTGGTACTTGATCGACAATGATCGCCGCATCACCAACGAGGTGTCGGAGCTGCAGTATTTCGTGGGCGAAACCATGCATTCGCTAGCGGATGATCTTGCGCGGGATCTCGGCGATCGACTGCGGCTGAATACAGCTGTCGAGGCCATTGAGCACGGGCCGGGAGGGGTTCGCGTCGTTTCGCCTGCCGGCGCGATCGAGGCACGAGCGGTACTGGTCGCCGTACCGCCGATGATGGCCTCGAGAGTGGATTTCGTGCCGCCGCTGCCGGCTGTGCTGAAGAGAGCCCTCGGCGTCTGGCAAAGCGGCGCGGTGATCAAAATGCTGGTGCGCTACCCCAAGGCTTTCTGGCGCGACAGGGGCTTGAGCGGCATGGTGATGTGGCGCGACCCGCACGGGCTTTTTGCCTGCGATGCCAGCAGGGACGAGGATCACGCAGCCCTTGTCGTCTTCATCGGCGGGCCGCTGGCGCAGCGCTGGCGGGATCTGGACGACGCGGCGTTGCGCGCAAAGGTGACGTCAAAGCTGGAAGAGGCGCTCGGTATCGAGGCGGCCGGCATCATCGATCTCAGTTATCGCGACTGGACTGGGGATCGCTGGAGCGGCGGCGGTTACAGTGATCTGATCGTCGATGCGACGGCAACCGATGCCGAACGCATTATCCGCGCCGGCGCGTCGCGGATCCATTTCGCCTCGTCGGAGCTGTCGCCATCATTTCCGGGCTACGTCGAGGGCGCCATCGTCGCCGGCCGCATTGCTGCGCTAAGAATTATTCAGTCTGCCATCGCCAGCAGAGCCTCGGGGTCATAAGCGAGGCGGATCAAGGTGCCGAGCGCATCGACGCGCATTGCCACGAGCTCGGCCTGCTGGTCCGGCCACTGATCAACATGCGCGTGATGTCGCCGCCATTGATCATCACGCGCGACCAGATCGACGACATGGTGTCGATCCTGCGCGAAGGCATTTCGCGCACGATGGACGATCTGCGCCGCGAAGGTGCCTGGCGGGGATAGGCGTTTATCGCCGGCAATCTCGCCATTGCTGACAACGATCGTCCGCGCCTACGATGTCCGGCAGGGGCCTCGATCGCCTGTCTCTGGCCGCATCTCTGGGGAAACAAAGCATTGATGACCTATCGGGCCTGTTCGGCCTCGCCGGTAAAACCGCCTTAATTTCCGGATTGAGCCGCGGCATTGGTCGGCCGCTGGCAACGTGGGCGAGGTCGATGAACTGGGCGGTGCCGCGATCTTCCTGGTTTCCGACGCGTCGAGCTTCATGACCGGCCAGATGATCTATGTCGACGGCGACATGACCGGACCCGTATGAGCGTGACTGTCGCTGTCGGGCGCATGGAAGATCGGTCGGCCTCGGGCCCGCCCCGCAAAAGGCAGGGCTCGTCATTTGCACACTCTTATCTTCACCGCTAAGCTTCTCTGGCTGGGGTATTTTCCTCAGATCACATTCGCCATCCCAAGGATATCATGACACCCGACACAGCAACGCGCGAACAGTTCGCCATCGATCTCGCGCGGCGCGCCGGCGCGCTCGGCCTGAAGTATTTTCGCGACCTCGACAGCCTCGCCATCGAGAGCAAAGGTCATCAGGACATGGTCTCGCAGGCTGACCGCGAGGTCGAGCTGTTCATCCGTGCGGCAATGAAAGCCGCCTACCCGACCGATGGAATTGTCGGCGAGGAGCATGCCTCGGTCACCGGATCGAGCGGGCATGTCTGGGTGATAGATCCGATCGACGGCACCGCGAACTTCGTGCGGGGCATCCCGGCCTGGTGCGTGGTCATCGCCTGCGCCAAGGACGGCGACACTGTCGTGGGTGTCATCCACGAGCCCTCTACCGGCGAAACGTTCCATTGCCGCAAGGGCGGCGGCGCTTTTCTCAACGGCAAGCCGATCAGGGCAAGCGCGGCCACCAGCCTGACCGACGGCTCGTTGGGCACCGGCTTTTCCAACCGCGCCGAAATGCAAAACGTCGCAACGCTCATCGGCTTGCTGTTTTCAAAAGGCGGCGTGTTTTTCCGTAACGCATCCGGCGCGTTGATGCTCGCCTATGCGGCCGCCGGCAGGCTGCTCGGCTATGTCGAAGAGCATATGAACGCCTGGGACTGCCTGGCAGGCATGCTGCTGGTGGAAGAAGCCGGCGGCACGATCGTCAAGCCCGACCCAAAGACGGTTCTGGAAAACGGCGCGCTGGTGATTTGCGCCGGCAGCGGTGTGTTCGCCCAGGTCCGCCAGCTCTGCGTGCAATCCTTCAAGCTTTGATCAGAACCGGTCCGCGCTCCGGAAAGCCGATGCCGACGCTGTCGCCTGCCTGAAACGGCGCATCGATGTTGTGCGATATTGCAAACACCTGGCCGTGCGGCGTGGCGATGACAAGCTCGAGATGGCTACCGATATAGGTGACCTTTTCCAGCCTGCCCGCGATCGTCCGTGGTGCACCGGCAGGGCCGATCTCGATGCGGCTCGGACGGACGGCCAGCTTCGCCGGGCCGACCAGCTGGCCTCGCGCCGGCAGTTTCAAGGCCAGCGAACCCAGCCGGACGGCAGCTTCATCACCTTCTACCGAAACCACCTCGCAATCGAGGATATTGGCTTCGCCGATGAAGTCGGCGACGAAAGCGTTGGCCGGTGCGTCGTAGAGTTCGCGTGGCGTGCCGTCCTGTGCGATCACCGCTTTGTTCATGACGATGATACGATCCGAAACCGCCAGCGCCTCTTCCTGGTCGTGTGTGACATAGACCACCGTCAGCCCAAGCTTGATCTGGATTTCCCTGATTTCCTCGCGCACGTGCCGGCGCAGCTTGGCGTCGAGATTTGACAGCGGCTCGTCGAACAGCAGCACTTGCGGTTCGAGCACCAGCGCGCGCGCCACCGCCACGCGCTGCTGCTGGCCACCCGACAGCTCGCTTGGCAGACGCGCCTCGAAACCGGTCAGGCCGACCAATTCCAGCCCGGCACGGGCCCGAGACGCAGCCTCCTTCTTGTCATGGCCGGAGAAGCGCAAGCCATAGGAGACGTTTTCCATCACCGTCATGTGCGGAAACAGTGCATAGGACTGGAAAACCATGGACACGTCGCGGTCGGTGGCGGGCAGGCGGGTGACATCTTTGCCGCCTATCAGAATGCGGCCGCTGGACGGCATTTCAAGGCCGGCGATCATGCGCAGCGTCGTCGTCTTGCCGCAGCCGGAGGGCCCGAGAAGCGTCACCAGCTTGCCGGCTTCGATCGCAAGCGAGATGTCGTCGACCGCCGGCATGCTGGCGCCCGGATATGTCTTGGTGACATGGTCGAAGGTTACCGAGGCGGCGTTGCTGCGAATTTCGGCCATCACCCGGCTCCTGCTATTGTGGTCGGGCCGCCGGCCGTTCCGGGCAGGCTGACATTGGTGCGCACGCTCCAGCCGCCGTCGCCCTGCTGGATGCCGCGCCGGCCGATATTGCGGCTGCCGACAAGCAGCTGCATCAAGCCAATTACCATCAGCATGACGACGATCAGCACCGTCGAATAGGCGATGGCGATGCCGTATTCATTGTTCTCGACACGTCCAACGATGTAGCTGGTCGAGAGATCGTAGCGCGCGCTGACCAGAAAGATGACGGCGCTGATCGCGGTCATGGCGCGCACGAAGGAATAGACGAGCGCCGCCAGCATTGCCGATCTCAGCAAAGGCAGGATGACGCGCCTGAAGGTCTGCCACGAGTTGGCGCCAAGCGTCAGTGAGGATTCATCCAGGCTACGGTCGATCTGCGACATCGAGGCGACGCCGGCGCGCACGCCCACCGGCATGTTGCGGAAGATGAACGACAGTACGAGGATGATGCCGGTCCCGGTCAGCTCGATCGGCGGCACGTTGAAGGCAATAATGTAGCTGACGCCGATGACGGTTCCCGGAATCGCGAACGAGAGCATGGTCGCAAATTCGAAGGCGTTCTTGCCGCGGAAATTCTGGCGGACCAGAAGATAGGCGGTCAGAAGCCCGATCCCGGCCGTCAGAGGCGCCGATATCAGCGCGATCTCCATGGTCGTCCAAAAGGAGCTCCATGCCGAGCCCGACCAGTGGATGCCGAATTCGTTCCAGCCGACGGAGAACGCCTTCCGGTAGTGCTCCAGTGTCAGGCTCTGGTCGACCCCCCACAGCTTGACGAAGCTGCCATAGAAGATCACCGCGTAGACCACTACGGTGAATGCCGTCCACAGTCCGGCGATGACATAGAGCGCGTATGTCAGCCCGGCAGGCAAGCGCGGATGGACGCCGGCGTCGCCCTTGCCGGTGACGGTGGTGTAAGAGCGCCTGCCGATCCAGAAGCGCTGCGCATAAAAGGCGCCGAGCGTGAAGGCCAGCAGCACCAGCGCCAGGATCGCGGCAAGTGCCGCATCGTTCTGCGCGCCGACAATGGCAAAGAAGATTTCTGTCGACAGCACGTCGTAATTGCCGCTCAGCACCAGCGGATTGCCGAAATCGGCCATGCTCTCGATGAAGCCGAGCAGAAAGGCGTTGGCAAGGCCCGGCCGCATCAGCGGCAGGGATACGGTCCAAAAGGTCTGCCAGCGGCTGGCTCGGAGCGTCTGGGAGGCCTCTTCCATGGACGGGCTGACGCCTTCGACGACGCCCATCAGCACCAGGAAGGCGATCGGCGTGAAGGCGAGAACCTGGGCAATGAGCAGGCCGGGAAGTCCATATACCCAGCGTGTCGGCTGGAAACCGAAGAGACCGGCCACGCTCTGCGTCACTGCCCCTGACAGTCCGAACAACAAGATGATGGCAAGGCCGATGACGAAAGCCGGCGTGATGATCGGCAACACGGTCAGGGCGCGGAGCAGCTTGCCGTGGCGGAAACCGGTACGGGTCACGACCAGCGCGAACACCAGCCCCAGAAACATGGTCAGCAGGCCGACGAGCACGGCCAGCAGCAGCGAATTCCAGGCCACGCCGCAGCGGCTGCCGCCGGCAAGACAAGCCAGGCTCCACAGCCGCGAACTGAACAGCTTGGCCAGGAACGCGACAGGCGAGTAGCCGCCGTCGTCGGTCTGCATGGCATTGGCCAGCATCATCAGGATCGGCATGAAGATGAAAATGGCAACCATGGCGACGACAAAGCCGATCGAGCCGACGACGAAGACGTCGCCAGAGACGGCGCCGCGCGCGGCAACACCCAGGGTGAAAAGGAACAGAAAGGCACCGCTGACCAGCAAGGCGCCGTAGCCCATGCCGAATTGGCGGTCGCCAAGTTCGCCGAACAGGCTGGTGAGCCAGCCGAATTGCCAACCGCGCAGCCCGATGGCGAAGCCCTGGAACAACAGCCAGCCAAATCCGGCGGCGCCGACAATGATCAGCAGCCGGCTGAAAACCGGATCGGATTTGGTGCGGCCCCACAGAAGCAGCGGCACCGCCAGCAGCAGGCCGAGCGGCGCCAGCCACAGTTTCTCGCCCTTGAGGGCCAGAACCAGTGCCGGCGCGAATTCGCTGTCGGACGGGTAACCGTCGAACAGCCAGGAAAAGCCGAAGAACCCGTCCTCGATGCCGTACCAGGGCAGCACGGCAAACCCCAGCCATCCGACCGCCATCCAAAGGACGGCGACCGGTTCAATCGGCCAGCGGGTTTCGCGGAAGCGCATCTGCTATTGCGGCAGCGATGCGACCTCCTCGTCCCATTTTTTCAGCAGCCGCTTCCGCTCTTCGCTCGAGCCGTACTTCTTGAAGTCGTAGTCGATCAGCTTGATGGTGGAGAGGTCGGGCGCCTTGTCGGAGGTTTTTGCCGCCTTGTTCGACGGAACCTGGAACGACCCCGCCTTTTGCGCCATGGACTGGACGTCGGCCTCGAGCGCCCAGTCGTAGAATTTTTTCGCAGCCTCCAGGTTCCGCGCCCCCTTGATGATCGATTCCGAGCCGATCTCGTAGCCGGTTCCCTCGCAAGGGGTGACCGGAACGATCGGGAAACCTGCGACGACCTGCGACACGGCGTCGTGGATGAAGACGATGCCGATGGTGGTCTCGCCGAGACCGGCGGCCTTGATCGGCGCCGAACCCGACTTGGTGTACTGGTTGACGTTCTTGTGCAGGGCTTTCATGTATTCGAAACCCTTGTCCTCACCAAACAGCTGAACGATGGTCGCCAGCATATTGTATGCGGTCCCCGAGGAATTGGGGTTGGCGACCTGGATGTGCCCCTTGTATTCGGGCTTGATCAGATCGGCCCAGCATTTCGGTTCGGGCAGATTGTTCTTGGCCAGCAAATCCTTGTTGTAGCCGAAGCCCAGCGCACCCGAATAGATGCCGACCGTGCGGTAGCCGGACGTTTCCGCCTGCTTGATCGCCCAGGGCTGCAACTGGTTGAGCAGCGGCGATTTGTATTCCACTGTCAGGCCCTCCTCGGCTGCCTGCAGATGCGGATCGCCGGTGCCGCCCCACCAGATGTCTGCCTTTGGGTTGGCGGCCTCGGCGCGCAATTGCGCATAGATTTCGCCAGCGCTCTTGCGGGTCATATTGACGGTGATGCCGGTCTTCTCCTCGAACGCCCGCGCCGTCTGCTGGCACCAGACCTCGTCAACGCCGCAATACATGGTCAGGCTTTCGGCGGACGCCGATGACGACGCGGCCCACATACCGGCGGCGAGGATGCCGGCGCCGAGAATTGCCCTTTTTATCATGTTGAAATTCCTCCCTAAGTTATTTGCCGACTTATGAAACCCAGATACGCGGAAAATTCAAGTTGGAAGGGTACGGCCGCCTTTGCGCCTTTCGCCGACTTCCCGCTCGATATGTTCGACAGGTTGATGCGGATCAATCTTTGCAGTCACCTGGCCGATCGTCCAGCGCTGCTGAACATCCTCAGACGATGGCCCGGTCCCAGCCGCCATAATGCGCAGCGCTGCGCGTGCCGCGCGGCAGGCTGAGCCCGACCAGCAGCGCTCCGATCGCCAGATTGGCGAGGCTCGCGGCCGCGCCGCCGGCGAGGATGAACGGAGAGAGGGCAATCCAGGCTCCAAGCGCGATGTTCAGAAAGCGGACGGCGCGCGCCACTTCGGCCATCGCAGTAACGGCGATCATGATGATGAGGCAACCGGTGACATGATCGCTAAGGTAGAGCGGCGGACTTGTGCCGAAGACAAGCGGCGTGATCATCAGCAGGGCGCCGGCGAGCGTGCTGGCGACAAGGGTCCACGGGAAGTTCACACCGCCGGTGATGAAGTCCCGCGCCACTGCCGATAGCGACCGGTCGAGATCCGGCGTCGGCGTCTGGTCCTCCGAAAGCGCCGGGCCGCCGCACCAGAATGTGCGCCAGAACGGCTCTCCCGCCTGTTTCGCACGCCAAAGATACTGGCAGCTCGCCAGCACCTCGTCCACCGAATAGGGGATGAGCACGACCGTGACGGCGGCCTGGACGATGCAGAGCGTGCACAGCGCCCCGATGAGCGGTGGCTGGATGATGATGAAGCCGACGCTGACCACACCGAGCGGCACGACCAACAAACCGAACAAAAGCACTATCCACGGCATGGTGCGCCAGCGGCGGCGATCGCCGATCGCGCCCGCGAGGATATCCAGCGCATAGGCAAAGGCGCCCAGCCCGGCATCGGCGATCGGAAAACCCTTGGAGACCCAGGAGGTGACCACCGCCTCGCTGCCATTGCCGGCCGGCGTTTCGCCCGGGCCGAAGAACGGATCCCAAAGACTGTCGATGTGCCCTAGCTGATAGGCAGCGAGATAGCGCGAGACGAACAGGCCGACAAAGGCGAGGCCGATTATGGGAATGCGCTGGGTGAAGAGGGAGGGCGAATAGCTCCAGCCGAGCGGGCGGTCG
Organism: Mesorhizobium sp. M0678; assembly: GCF_040320505.1. Classification (NCBI taxonomy): domain Bacteria; kingdom Pseudomonadati; phylum Pseudomonadota; class Alphaproteobacteria; order Hyphomicrobiales; family Phyllobacteriaceae; genus Mesorhizobium; species Mesorhizobium sp. M0678. Next base: position 59,888 of record NZ_JAMYPT010000010.1, read on the forward strand.
TCATCGGCGGCAAGGGCACGCCGGCTGATACCCGGCGTCGGCGGGATCATCACCGCGAACGCGACGATCAGCATGCCGGCCAACGTGTCGGTCGCGTAGGCTCCGGCGCTGGTGGTCCAGAACAGCAGCGGCGCGAACATCACCCAAACCCCGATCGAGGCGGTGATCCATTGCAGCCCGTGCCAGCGCCGGCGCATGCCGACAAGCGCCAGCGACAGGATGGCGAGGCCGGATACAATCTCACTGATGCCGAGCCTGCCGTCGCGCGTCTCCGGCGAGGCGATCTCATGTCCGAGCGCCGGCGGAATCGGTGCTGAAGCGGGATCGAACAGGCCGAGCGTGAAGGGCGACGCCACGAGCCACAGCCCGATCGCAACGTTGGTCAGCGGCGCCCAGAGCGTTGCGGCCCGGTGGCGTTCGGTTTCCGCCTCGACCTCGTCGTCCGAGCGCTCGAGCGGGCGCTGCAGCCGTTCGGCGGCCTGGTCGAGCTCGGGCGCGGAAGCGGCGACCGCCGACGGTTCAAGCTTGTTCTTCTTGTACCAGTCGGTAGGATCCGCCTTCAGCCGCCGGATCATTTCCGGCAAGGTAGCGGTCAGGCTGTGTCGCGGGTTCCAGCCAAGCAGGCGCCTGGCGCGGGAGATGTCGATCTCGTAGTGATCGTCAGCGTTCTCGATCATCCATGGCTTGATGTCGGTCTCCTGGTCGAGAACCTTCTCCTGCATCCAGGCGCCGAGCTTCGTCACCTCTTTCGGCAGGGACAGGGTCCGCCAGGTCTCGCCGTGCAGGAGCTGCCCGATCTGCTTCTGCATCTCGTCGTAGGACGGCGTCTCTTCTTCGCCGATCAGCAGTACGGTCTCGTTGGGAAGCGCGCTGCGCCGGTCGACGGTGCGGACCACGGCGTCGACGAGATCGTCCAGATGCAGGTAGGGCTGGCCGGTGGTGATGTCGCCGGTGAAAAGATAGGCGGTCGGCATGCGCTCGAAAATGCGGGCGATCTGCTGGGCGATAAAGGCCGCGTGACAATTCTCGTCATAGACGCCCGCCAGTCGCAGGATCGCAACCTTGACGTGGCCGTGCTCTTTCAGGATCAGCGTCTCGGTCTCAGCCTTCGATCTCGGATAGGCCCAGGCCGGATCGATCGGCGATCGCTCGTCGATCCTGGCGCCCTTTGCCGGGCTCGGCGCATGCACCAGCAACGTGCTCGAAAACACGAACTGCTCCGTCTCGAGCCCTCTCAGCGCGTTCAGCAGCCGGCGCGTTCCCTCGACGGTCACCGCGCCGTATTTCGGATTATCCTCGCCGGTCGTGTCGTAATAAGCCGCGAGATGGATCACCGAGGCAACGCGGCCGCCGCTCCGCTCGCGCACCTCGGCCAGTGCCTTCGCCACGCTCGCGTCCGAGGTAAGGTCGATCTCGATCGTCTCGACGCCGGGCAAGGATCGTCTGGCAACATCAAGGCCGATGATGTCGTAGCGCTCCATCAAGCCGCGAGCGATGGCTTGGCCCAGAAACCCGCTGCTGCCTGTGATCAGGACGGTGGGACGGGTTTTGCCGGTCATGGCGAATCTCCTTGGCGATAGCCGGGTAGAAGAAGCCGAATGCTTCGGTCGCACACTCGGAACCATGTTCGTTGAGAACGGTTCCCGATGAGGTAGCACCACAGAATGGGTGCGCGCGGCGATCCGTCAGACCGACGGCCATTCGTGCCGGCGGATTGCGTTCGTGCACAAGTGCAGGACTCCCATTGGTCTACCGGCCGCGAAGGGAAGCGACCAGAATGTCGATCAGCAGCTTGCCGCAGCGACGATCCGGATCGCGGTCGGGATCATAGATCGTCACCTCCATCCCAATCACGCGTGGATCGTTGCACCATGTGCGAAGGGCTTCGACAGCTTCGTCGGGCAAGACACCGCCGGCCTCCGGCGAATCGACAGCCGACATGATCTCGCTGTCCAGCACGTCGACATCGAAGTGAACGAATACACCCTCGACGTCCTGCCCTGCGACCGCGTCAAGCGCTATGCGTGCCGCATCGGCGAAGCCGCGCCGCCGCACTTCAGCCAAATCCATCCGGTGAACATCGGTGTCGAAGACGGCCTTGGACGTGTAAGTCGCGGGGTCCTGCACATCGCGATAGCCAAACGCGACTACGTCGGCCTCACGGACCAAAGGAGTGTGCTCGCCGAAATCGGTCAGGAGCGTCGGGCCATGGCCGGTCACGAAGGCCAAATCCATGCCCGCGGCTCCCTTTGACGGCGAGGTATCCGGCAATTTGAAATCGGTGTGCCCATCGAAGAAGATAAGGCCGTAGCGGCCACGACGCCGTAGCGCGAGCGCAGGGCCAAGCAACACACTGCAATCGCCGCCGAGCATGAGCAGGAACCCTCCCGAGTTCAGCTCCTCGTCGACCGCTTCGGCAAGCGTCTTGGAATACTGGCGCAGGGCCTGGGCATTGCGCACGCCCGTCGCAGGATCCACCTCAGGCCGATAAAGCGGAGCCCGAACCGAGCGCAACGGACCGGCGCCCAAACGGTCGGCGAGACCAAGCGATTGAAGTGCCTCCGGCGCCTTCCACACGCCGGGCTCCGGCTCACCCTCCTGCGGCATCAGCCCAAGATTAGAGGGCGCGCCGAGCAAAGCGATATGTCTCGTCTGCGTGGTGGCTCGCGGCATTGTCGTGCTGGCAGTTGAGGTCATGATCAGAGTTCCCCGCGTTATGGGCGATACGCATCATGCTCAAGAAGCAGGCTGCGCTTTCCTGACCGGTCTCCCGCTGCCCTTGCCGCCGAGTATCTCCGGTCGGTGTCACGCGTCGGGCAGCATTGCGAGCGACGAGTATTGCTCGTTCAGCGCCACCGTGTCGTCAGCGGTGATTTCGAAGTCGATGTTGTCCCGCGGATGCAGGCTCTGGTTCGCCTTGGGCAGCGGCGTTGTCCCGCGCTGCCGGGGCAGAGCTCGATACCGGTCGTTTGGGCCATATCGGATTTCCAGGAGGCGAACTGCCGTCTTTGAACTATGCGTGGTGCGCGCGCGTTCTGGCGGCCTTCTGCGCCGCCGCCTTCCTTCCGCTGGCGCCTTTCGTCTCGGCGGCCTTCTTGGCGGCGGCCGAGCGCTCCTCAGCCGTCCGGCGCGAGGCCGCACGCTTCGCCTGCTGCGCCAGCGCCGCGTGCGACGCCGTGCTCTTCGGCTCGTGCTCGAGCACCTTGGAGACGGCTTTCGAGACCCGCGGGCGGCGTTTCGGCGTGCGTTCACCCTGGCCGGCCTCATAGGCGTATTCGGCGCTTTTGCGCGTGCTCTCCTTCACCTTGCCCTTTTTGGGCGGGGGCAGGTCTACGCCTGCGCGTCTTGCCTCGGAAAGCCCGATGGCGATGGCCTGCTGGGTCGAGCGCGCGCCGTGCTCGCCGCGGCGGATTTTATCGATCTCCTCGTGCACGAACTCGCCGGCCTGTGTGCTCGGCGATTTGCCCTCGCGCTTGTCCTTTCGGGCCTTCTCGATGGTTTTCTTGTCCGGCATTGTCTTTCTCCCACATGCGGGTTGCGACAGCCATTCGGGTTGCAGCTGCGCGCGGTCTTATGAGGATCATAACGCGTTGAGGACGCAAATGATCCCGGCACTGATGATCCAAGCCCCAGCTGTCAGGACGTCGACGCCGATCTGTCCGAAATCAGATGGCGCAAGAACCATCGGCTCGCCAGACCCGCGACTTCGTCCAGGGCGCCGGGCTCCTCGAACAGGTGCGTCGCGCCAGGGACGATGGCGAGCTCCTTCTCGCAGTGGAGCGCCGCCAGCGCCGAGCGGTTGAGCGCGATCACCTGCTTGTCCGCGCCTCCGACGACGAGCAAGGTCGCCGCCCGGACGCGCGGCAGGGCGAGCGCTGCAAGATCGGGCCGGCCACCACGCGAAACTACGGCCGCGGCCTGGTCGGGCCGCTCGGCCGCCGCCACCAGGGCGGCACCGGCGCCCGTGCTCGCGCCGAAATAGCCAAGACGCAACCCCGACGTGTCCGGCGAGGCGCCGAGCCAATCCGTGACGCCGACCAGCCGGTCGGCGAGCAGTCCGATATTGAAGCGCAACTCGGCCGTGACCTGGTCGATCCGCTCCTCTTCGGCCGTCAACAGGTCGATGAGGAAGGTGGCGAGGTTCGCCTCGTTCAGCCTTTCGGCCACGTGGCGGTTGCGCGGGCTGTGGCGGCTGCTTCCGCTGCCGTGGGCGAAGAGCACAAGGCCGCGAGCATCCGGGGGCAACGAAAGATTGCCCTCAAGCGTGACAAGCCCCGCGGGAACATGCACGACGTGCTCGCTATCCCGGTCCATATCCACCTCCGCTATGTCGATCTGGTGCCAGGCGCCGGACCCGCGCTCGCGCGCCCAGCCAATTCCTCTTCGCAAGCGGCAGGCTTGTGGGAAGCCGCAGGCTTGGGCACGGACCTGGCGAGGAGCGCGCGGACCTCTTCATCGCTCGTCTGCGAGAAATCCACGTACCAGCGCCCGACACCCAGCAATGGCTCTGGTGTCGTCGCGCAAACGACCTCGTCGGCGTCCGCCCGCATCGCGTCGCAAGTGTCGGGGCTACCGACGGGAACGGCCGCGACAATATGGGCGGCGTGGTTTTTTCGCAGCGCCTTGATCCCGGCCCGCATGGTCGATCCGGTCGCAAGCCCGTCATCCACGAGGATAATGGTTCGTCCATTCAACTGCGGTGGGGGTCGCCCGTCCCTATAGAGGTGCTCGCGGCGCAGAAGCTCTTTTTCCTCCTTTGCAGCGACCGCGTCGATGACATGTGGCGGGATCGCGAGACCGTTGACGATTTCGTCGTTCAGGACACGTACACCTGAGGGCGCGATCGCCCCCATGGCCAGTTCCTCGTGACCGGGGACGCCGAGCTTGCGCACGACGAAGACGTCGAGCGGTGCCTTGAGTGCCTGCGCGACCTCGTAGCCGACCGGCACGCCGCCTCGGGGCAGCGCCAATACGATCACATCGTCGCGGCCGGCAAAGCGAACGAGTTCCCCGGCGAGTTGCCGCCCGGCCTCGCGGCGATCTGAAAAGATGATAGCCATGACCTTCAATCCGCGTGCATCTGTTTCCCGGTGGATGTTTTTTCACCAGCCTGCGGCCACATTCCGTGGGATGGCTGCGGCACCGGTACCATTTTGGAACTCGCTCGCTGCCTGGACGTTCCAAGAATAGTTTCGATCGCGAGGTGCCGGCACCGGCACGCGGCTCAGCGCGGATCGGGAAGATCGAAGATAGTGATCCGTACATGCCTCGTCCGGCCAGCTGGCAATCTAGCGATGCGTGGCAGCAGGCGCGTTTGGCGGCTTGTTGCCTCAGCAATCAGGGAAAGGAATATCCCATGCAAGTTCAGGAGATCATGAGCCGTCGGACCGAACTGGTCGGCCCGAACACGACAATCAGGGATGCCGCCCGGAAAATGCGGGCCGACAATCTCGGCGCCCTTCCGGTCGGCGAGAATGACAGGCTGGTCGGCATGGTGACGGACCGCGACATCGTGATGCGCGGCGTCGCCGAGGAGCGCTCAGCCGGCAACACGACCGTTCGCGAGGTCATGTCCGAGCATGTCTATTGGTGCTTCGACGACGCCGATATCACCGATGCGGCGAAGATCATGGCCAAGCATCAGGTGCGTCGTCTTCCGGTGATCAATCACGACAAGCGCCTCGTCGGCGTCATTGCCCTGGCCGACCTCGGGCGGACCGATGAGGAAGCCGCCAAGATCGCTCTCGAAGGCGTTTCCGAGGCGACGGACGATCCCCGGCGCTAGACGCTCGCCTGGGCGGTTGCCGCGGTGCTCGCCGTTCTTCTCCATCTGGGCTGAACGCCGCCTGCTCAGGCAGCCTTCAGTTTGGCAACTATCGCGCTTTCACTTCTATGCGGCGTGTCTTGTCCTTTGCAGCGGGGTTCTTCGGAAGCTCGACAACCAAAACGCCGTTCCTGAAAGTGGCCTGCACCTTGTCGGCATCGATCTCCGCTTCCAGTGGGATGGTCCGCTGAAACCGGCCATAACTGCGTTCGCTGTAGGTGCGGCCGCCTTCGCCTTCCTTGTGCTCCGAACGCTTCTCGCCCGTAATAAAGAGGGTGTTTTCGCGCAGCTTGAGCTCAACGTCCTTCTGCTCGAGCCCCGGCAATTCGGCGGTGACCTTATAGGCTTGGTCTGTTTCATGTACGTCGACGCTCGGCCAAAGATCGCCGGCCGTAGTCGCTTCGGCCATCGGCGCGAAGAAGTCGTCGAACAGGCGGTCAATCTGCCGGTGGAATGACGTGAGCGGGTCGCGCGCGGATGGATAGAGGCTGCGCGATGGCGTCCGGGGCGCCAAATCGTGATGTGCCATGGTTCTTCTCCTGTTTTTTGTGTCTGCATCACTCGTCACCATGTGATCGGCGACGGCAAACAAAACTCGTCCACCCATGAGGATGTTCCGAGTGCCGGCCAAGAAAGGTGGTCGAAAAACAGCGGCAAAAGCCGGCCCGAATTCCCTCATGACGGGACCTCCGACAATAAATGCGCATCAGGACATGCGCGTCGGGGAACAACGGGCAGGTACGGCTGTTTGGTCACATCACCTAGTCGGATTTGAACGGAAGGAGGATTTCGATGAATGCCACCGGACTCGACGTATTCGACAAGACACTGCAGACCACGAACATCTGGCTCGACGAGATCATGGACGAGATTGGACCGGATCGGCAGGTCGCCTGGCACGTTCTCGGAGCGGTGCTGCACGCCCTGCGCGACCGTATGCAGCCGGATCTTGCAGCCCACCTCGGCTCGCAGCTGCCGATCCTGGTGCGCGGCGCCTTCTATGACCAATATCAGCCTTCCAAAGCTCCCGAGAAGATGCGGTCGCTCGACGAGTTTCTGGCCAAGATCAAGGCGGAGCTGGAATTTACCCGTCCGGTCGATTCCAAGGATGCATTCAGGGTCGTGTCCAAGGTGCTCGCCCATCACGTCGGAGAAGGACAGATGCACAAGGTCTGGGAATCCCTGCCAGGCGAGATAAGACGAGTCGCCGAAGCTCAGCAAGCGGCGTGAACGGCGCAGGCGCGGGCTTCTCGGTCGCAACCTCCTTGGGGAAATAGCAATGCCACTCACCCTTATCAGCCCGGCGTTCCGGGCAGGCGGAAGACTTCCCGAAAAATATGCGCGTGACGGCCAGAACGTCTCGCCGCCGCTGAAGTGGTCCGGTGTCCCGGATGGTACCAAGAGCCTTGTTCTTGTCGTGCGGGATCCCGATGCACCAAGCGGGATTTTCGGGCACTGGGCGGTGTTCAACATCCCGCCGGATGCCGGGGGACTAGCCGAGGCCGAAGACGGCAAGCCCGGCCCGTCGGCACTCAGGCAAGGCACCAACGATTTCGGCAATGCGTATTACGATGGTCCGCAGCCGCCTGCAGGGCACGGCGTCCACCATTACCACTTCCTGCTGGCCGCGCTCGATGTGCCGAGCCTCAGCGTACCAGGAAAGGCGGGCGTGCATCAGGTCTGGAAGCAAGCCCAGAAACACGCATTGGAGGAGACGGAGCTGGTCGGAACCTACGAACGGCCGGCGTGACGCGGGCCGTGTCGGTCGCCGCCTTCACAATGTAATCTGGGCAAGCGGTTTTCGGGCAGGGCCGTGGATGACCGAACCGTCGGCGGCGAAGATCGAGCCGTGGCAGGGACAATCCCAGGTGTGGTCCGCATTGTTCCAGGTTACGGTGCAGCCCTTGTGGGTGCAAATCGCCGAAACCGCCTGGAGTGCGCCTTCGGTGTCTCTCCACGCCGCAATCTTTTCGTCTCCCCTGACGATCACGCCACCCATGCCAGGCGCAATGTCGTGGGTGCTCGAGACGATCGATTGACTGCGGCCGTTCTTGTGGAAGTCCTCGGGATAGGGCCGGGCCGGATCGTAGAGTTTTTGCCATGGGCTTGGGCGGCCGCAGATCAGGTCGGCGATCATCGCGCCCACGGCCGTCCCGTTGGTGATGCCCCAGGCGTTGAAGCCCGTGGCAATGTGGAAGCCGGCGGCCTTGGCGGGATCGGGCTCGCCGGCATATGGAATCCTGTCGGCCGTATCATAATCCTCATTGCACCAGCGCCACGCGACGTCGCCGACCGGAAGGTTCTTTCTCGCCCATTTTTCCAGTTCGACAAACCGCCTCGCCACGTCGCCGTCCCAGCCGGTGTTGAACTTGGGGCCGAGCGTGACCAGCAGTGGACCTTCGGCATCACGGCCCGTCCGGATGGAATGCGTCGGGTCGTCGATGCCGATGAACATGCCGTCGACAGTAAGGGGATCATCGATCCGAAAGGCCATGGCGGTGTGGCAGCGCGGTTGCGTCCGGTTCGCCATGCCGACGGGGCTCTTCACCGTCATGTTGGTGGCGACGACGACGTGCCCGGCATCAACGGCGCCGCCATCGGTGACGACGCGCCAGCGGCTTGCCTCGTCGATCGAGGTGGCGCGGCTGTTTTCGAAGATCCGACCGCCACGGGCCGTCACCGCTTCCGCCAGGCCAACCAGATACATCGCCGGGTTGAACTGCGCCTGGTCGGGGAACCGTAATGCCGCGGCCGTTTCGAAAGGCAGCGGCGCGCGGTCGAGGAGATCGGCCTCCAGCCCGACATGGCGCGCGGCCTCCGCCTCGGCCGCGACCTCCGCGCGCCGGCTTTCATCGCAGGTGTAGCTATAGGCGTCCTTGCTCTCGAGATCGCAGGCGATGGCGTACTCGCGAACCCAATCGCGGATCTGTTTGGCGCCGGCGGAATTCGCATCGGCATAGGTCCGCGCCAGGTCCCGGCCGAAGGTGTCGATGAGATGACGATAGATCAGTGCATGCTGCGTGGTGATCTTGGCCGTCGAGCGGCCGGTTACCTGTCCGCCCGTGCGCAGGCCTTCGAGGACGACCACCGACCGGCCCGCCTCGCAAAGCCGAAGCGCCGTCGTTAGCCCGACAATTCCAGCACCCACGACTACGGCGTCCGCACGGATTGGACCTTCGAGCTGGGGATAGTTCGTGGAGGCGGCTGCCGCCACCCAACAGCTTCCCGGTTTTCCCAAGAGAATGGCCATTTCAACCGCGCCCCTTGCGTCTCCATGCACTTCCATCGACAACCGCGCCGGCGGAGGAACGTTCCCGAGCTTGGTCGCTTTCAATCATTGTCTCGCCACCCCGGGTTAGAAAAGCACCGGGAAGGTGCGAGGTGCAGGCCATCACCCAGGTGATCGCCTCGCGGTCGTATTCGTCGCCGGAGCGCCAGTCCTCGAAGAAGGCGTTCAGCCTATCGACACGCCCCGGCCAGATACCGGCGGCCTGCAGGCCGAGCGAAACGCCGTAATTGGTGAAGGCGAACTTGGTATCGCGCAGCCATGGCGCGCGGCTGAAATAACCGGGCGGGTCGACCCACATCGTTTCCAGAGTTCGCAGCGAACGCCTCGTCTGGGCCTCGGCCCACGGCTCGTCGGGAAAGAAATGGGCGAGCCACAGCATCATGCCGAGGCCGAGGTCCTGGTCGATGTCGAGGCTGCGCCAATCGCGCTCCATCAGGTCACGCATCTGCGCGATCTCGGGCGCCAGTTCCTCGTCGTCGAGCATTCGGTAAGAGACGTAGCCGTCATAGGCATCCATGCTGCCGAGGCCGTAGCCGGGGTAAGGACCGCTCAAATCCTCCTGCATCTTCCAGATCACGCCGCGGCCGGGGACCACAAACGCCGGGTGAATGTCCCGCGCCAGCGTAATGCCGCGCTTGCGGTATTCCGGCTTCAGATCGCCGAGACGCGCCAGGGCGAACAGCCACATCGCCAGATAGTGGAAATACTGGCCGTCGCGATCCGCCGCTTCGCCGATCCTCAGTCCGCGCCGGCGGCCGAGCATACGCTCGACATCGGCCACCAGCCGCTCGGCTTCGCCCAGCCAGCGCTCTTCGCCAGTTTCCGCATAAAGCGAGACGTAGAGCACGACCCCGAATGCATCGGTCCACAGATATCGCAAGCCGTTGGGCCAGATGCCTTCGCCGCGCATCCAGTCGAGTTTTTGCAGGACATAATCGACGTCACGCAGCATCGTCACGCAGCATCGCGCCAAGCCCCGAACTGGCAGAGCCGGCCCGTGTTCGGTGTCCCGCGATTGTGAGCATGCAGAATTTCGAGCATGTCTCTCCTCGTCCGGTTGATCTATCGCGAAACGATCTGATCGGCGGCGGGTTCCTTGGCCATCTCGGCAAGGACAGATGGCGCGGCATTCCCGGGGCGGCGTAGGCGAGATAACCAAGACTGGTCGAGTGCGATACACCCGCACTCGCAGCCAGGATTGTTTCAAGAAGCGATCTCATGACGACGCGCAAAGGAAGGCAAAAAGGTGACGCCGTTCAAGCGAAAAGCTATCAAATTCGACTGATCCTCGGTGTCGGCAAGCCGCAAATGTGGTCAATTGCCTCCGTACATGACCTTCGGGAGCCAGACGACGATTGAGGGGAACACGATGCACAGTCCCACTCCGATCGCCTGCAGGCACAAGAAGGGGACTGCGGATCGAAAGATCGTCGCCATCGAGATCTCCGGCGGCGCAACGCTCTTCAGATAGAACAGCGAATAGCCGAAAGGCGGGCTAAGGAACGCCATCTGCATGTTGACCATGAAAATGACACCATACCACAGTGGCACGTCTTCAGGAGCCACACCGGCCAGCCCAAACGTGCCGCCGAATTCGAGTGTCTTTAGGATGGGCAGAAATATCGGTACGGTGAGAAGGAGAATGCCCACCCAGTCCAGAAACATGCCCAGGACGAACAGAATGATCATCATCAGAACAAGAACGCCGTAAGGCGCCAAGCCTGTTCCGAGTATCGATTCGGCTACGAAGTTCTGCCCACCTTTCAGGATAAAGAAACCGACGAACATGGTGGCGCCGAAGAATATCCACATGACCATCGCCGTGGCCTTGAGCGTCGCGACACAGGCCTCCCGGATCGTGTCCCAGGTCAGGCGCCGATGTGCGGCGCAGACGATGAAAGCCCCGAACGTACCGATGCCGGCGGCTTCGACCGGCGTGGCAATGCCCATGAAGATGACCCCGAGCACAAGCAGGATCAGCAGTATCGGCATGAACGTCCGGCGCAAAAGCTTGAGTTTTTGGGCGAAGTCAATGCGCTCGTTCGGCGGCAACGCCGGGCCGAGTTTGGGGTCGATGTAACAGCGCGCCGTCACGTAGGCGACATACATCCCGGACAGCAGCAGCCCGGGAAATACCGACCCGATCAAAAGCTCGCCCAGCGACTGCTGCGCCACGACGGCATAGACGATCGCCATGACGGAAGGGGGTATGAGAATGCCAAGGGTCCCGCCAGCAAGAAGCGAGCCGCAGGCGAGCTTGGCGTCGTAGTTGCGGCGCAGCATGGCCGGGAGCGCGATCATGCCCATCGTCACTTCCGTCGCCCCGACGACACCGACCATCGCGGCCAGCAGCGTGCAGGAGATCACCGTGGCCGATGCGAGCCCGCCTTTGAGTCCGCCCAGCCATTTGTAGACGACATCGAACAGCTCCTCGATGATGCCCGCCTTCTCGAGAATCGCGGCCATGAAGATGAAAAGCGGCACCGCCGAGAGCTGATAATCCGTCATGAACGGGAAGACCCGAGACGGCAGCATGTTCAGCATGGCCGAATTGCCGAACAGAAAGAGGAAAAGCACGGCAAGGCTGCCGGTGCAAAAGGCCATCGGTAATCCGAGCAGCAAAAGTACGCCCAGACCCCCGAACATCAATATGCTGAGCCACAGGATCGGAAGCTCGAGGCCCATCGCTCAGCCGACCCTTCCAAATGCAGTGGCGATGTCTCGCATCAGCCGGGATAGGCCCTGAAGCAACAGGAGCGCTGCCCCGATGGGGATCGCGAGCTTTACCGGCCAGTATTGGATGCCCCATTCGGTGAATGAGCGTTCGCCAACAGCCGTGGCATCGCTCGCAAATCGCCATCCTGTGACCAGCATGGTGCCGGTGAACAAGAAGAAGAAGGCCGAGGTGATGATGTCGCAGACAGCACGACCGCGTTCGGAGAGATGGCTGTAGACGATGTCTACCCTGACATGCGTTTCGTCACGGTAGGCATAGGCGCCTGCCAGCATGTACTGGATGCCGAACATAAGAAACATGCTTTCATGTACCCAGTTGGTCGGTGAGTTGAAAACAAAACGGGCCACCACTTCGTAGTAGTACGCCACCACTGCGAGAACCGACCAATACGCGACGAACTCGCCCGTCACGCGTACCAGCCAGTCGACCGGCTGGAACAACGCGAGCGGTTGCTTGACGGGCGTGGCTGGCACATCGACTACGAGCGGATGGTCGGCCGCGGCGCGCTCGATCTCACGGGTGCGGGCGCGCCGCACAAGACCGGGTATTAGAAGGGCGTCGCCTGCGAGAGCGAGACCAAGCAGAAGTCCGGCAATTCGGCCGATGCTGTTGGCGCGCTCGAGCCCATGGGCGGCGGCGCTCAGATTATCGCGCGCCACCGTGGCGTCTGCCTCAGCTTTCGCCAGGCGATCGGCAGCGCCTTCTTTGCTGGCTGCGACATCTGCCTTGGCACGCGGCAACAGCCTTTCGGCGTGTTCGCTCTGGGATCGCGCGAGCGACACTGCCTCACGTCCGTCGCGTACCTGGGCGCTCGTCCAAAGCACTGCAATGAACAGCGGGATAAAAATGAATCCCCACCTGCTCTTCAGATAAAACCGGTGCATGCCGAGGAAGCCTGCAGTGACCAGGAACAGGTAGGCAAGAAAGAGATTTGGACGGCCGGCATCGCGCTGTGCCCGCTCGCGATGGACAAGGAAGACCGCAACGAGCGGGAAAAGCACGAGGCTTGACCAGTATAGCCAGTGCGGCAGCACAAATGTGAGTGAGGGCATCGGCGACTGCCTCTTGCAGGAGAGTGCGCCCGCCCGGACAGGACGGGCGCGGAGAGCCTCAGAGGTTGATCGACAATCCCTGATACATGTCCGGCGTCACATAACCGACGGTCGGGTTCTCCATCACCTCAAGCTGCAGTTTGAAGATGCGCGCCGCGTCCTTATCCTTGTTGGCCCACTCGAACCAGATTGGCACCGCGATTTCCTGGAACTTCTGGAGGTCCTCCGGTCCAAGCCGATTGATTTCAATGCCGGCATCCAGGAATTTCTGCCAGGCCCCCATGTCGGCCTTCTGGATGGCCCCGAAATGGACATTGGAATAGACTTGGATTTCGTCTTCCACGAACTTCTTGAGGTTGTCCGGGAGTTGGTTCCAGACATTCATGTTGACGGCAAAGTCCATCAGGTCGACGGGCTGGTATACGGACATCAGACCGGCTGGGCCCATGGAAATGTACTTGGTCACCTGCTGGAACCCGAGCGCCCAGTTTACCGCCGGCCCAGTGTAGTCGGCTGCATCGATCGTGCCTTTCTCCAGCGCGGAGAACACCTCGCCGCCCGGCAGCAGCGTCGTCTTGGCGCCGGCTTTTGCGAATGTCTCGGCGATCATGCCGCCAGGTACGCGCAGCTTCAGGTCTCTGAAATCCTCGATCGAGCGGATCGGTGTCTTTGAGTGGATGATGTTCGGGCCGTGATGAATGCGGTTGACGTAGTAAAGACCTTGTTTCGCATAAAGGTCGCGCGCGGCCTGCAGACCACCTTTCGAATAGAAAAAGATGTCCCATTCGTGCGGATAGCGTAGCCCCATCGTGTAAGAGGAGAGGAACGCCGCAGCGGGAAGCTTACCGGCCCAGTAAAGTGAAAACGAGTTCATCGCTTCCAGAACGCCGTTCTTCACCCCGTCGAGGAGTTCGAAGTCACCAACGATGTCCTTTGCCTTGAACGGCTGAAATTCGAGTTGGCCTCCGGTCTTTTCCTTGATGGCCGCACACCAGCTCTGGAAAGTTTCAAGTCCGACGCCAGCCGGCCACGAGGTTTGAATTTTCCAGATGATTGTGTCAGCGGCTCCTGCCCTTCGAACCCAGGGAGCGGTAACCGCCGTCGCCGTCAGCCCGGCGACAAGTCCGCTCGACTTCAGGAAGCTTCGCCTTGATTTGGAATGCGATTCTCCGTCCATTGTCTTCCTCCCTGTTCGGCAAGCGGACAAACGATAGGCCCACCGCCGGTCTCAAAAACTGAAAACCAATGACACATCCTTTTTGAGGGATCAGAGCATGCCAGCGCCACGAACGACAGAGAAAGAAACGGCGCAGCATGCAAATAACATAGCGCGACGCAAGCATTTTCAACCACTGCGCGCCCGACCCGTAATATGCTCGTGCGGTTTCAATAAATCCACGGTTTTAGTGGGTTATCGGCTAGTCAACGCGGCGTTCCTTCGGCTTATACGAAGCTCGGTGCGGCTTCCGTCCCTGCTTCTTAAGCCGAAACATTGGCCAGGTTGACCTTGCCCCTCTGATCTAATGCGGTTTGAAGTTCGTTCTGGCCCATCGAGAGGACCAGGACATGAAATGTAGCCGCTTCTCTGAAGATCAGATCATCGGAATTTTGAAGGAACATGAGGCCGGGGTATCGGTTGCCGATCTGTGCCGCAAGCACGGGGTCAGCGACGCCTCGATTTACAACTGGAAGGCCCGCTTCGGCGGGATGGATGTCTCCGAGGCTCGGCGACTGAAGGCTCTGGAGGACGAGAACACGCGGCTGAAGCGGCTCCTGGCCGACGCCATGCTCGACAATGCCGCGTTGAAGGATCTTGTGGGAAAGAAATGGTGACGCCCGCGGCCAAGCGGAAAGCTGTCGCTCGCCTGAAGGAAGGCTTCGGGATGAGCGAACGGCGGGCGGGTAAAGCCATCGGCTGTTGCCGCAAGACGGTTCGCTACGAGACCAACAGGCCGGACGACCGCGAGCTTCGCGAGCGGATGAAGGCGATCGCGCAGGAGCGTTGCCGGTTCGGCTACCGGCGTCTTCTCGTGATGCTGAGGCGGGAGGGCCTGGTCGTGAACCACAAGAAGCTGTTCCGGCTCTATCGGGAGGAGAAGCTCGCCGTTCGCCGCCGTGGCGGCCGCAAACGGGCGATCGGGACCAGGGCGCCGATGGTGGTGCCGCTGAGGCCCGACGAGCGCTGGTCGCTCGACGTCGTATCGGACCAGCTCACAGACGAGCGCCGCTTCCGCATCCTGGCCGTCGTCGACGACTGCACGAGAGAGTGCCTGGCACTCATCGTTGATACGTCTCTCTCGGGCATGCGGGTTGCCCGAGAATTGGACCGGCTCATCACCGAGCGCGGCCGGCCGAGAATGAGCGTCAGCGACAACGGCAGCGAGTTCACCTCGAACGCCATCCTCTCCTGGGCGGATCAGAACCGCATCGAATGGCATTACATTGCGCCCGGCAAGCCGATGCAGAATGGCTTCATCGAGAGCTTCAACGGCCGACTGCGCGATGAACTGCTCAACGAGACGCTGTTTACTTCGCTGGCTCAGGCACGCGTCGCCATCGCCCTGTGGCGCGCCGACTACAACACCGCGCGGCCGCATTCCCAAATCGCCTGGCAGACACCGGCCGAGTTCGCCACCACCTTCAATCTGCGACGGTCGCTCGCGCTGCGCTGTGCCAAAGGCTCCGCGCCAGCGCCCGTCGCTTCACCCGCCCAGCAGGGCACAACCCACGCCGGAAACGAACTCAAAACTGGATAGAAACTGGGGGCAAGGTCACTGCCGAACAGGTAGTCCAACCGCGGGATGCGAGAGCGCCTCAAACTCTGCCTTCGTTAGGTCTTGCTCGGTCTGAAACCACCGCGCCATGAGGACTCCGAGATCTTCGGGGATCCGCAACGCCTTTGCTTGGTCCCGCCCCAACTGCGCCAGGAATGCGCACCATTGATCGTATTCCGTTTTGCCGGTGTCGCTCTTCCACTCAACATAGGCATGCTGGGCCAGAGTCTTAATTTCGTCGGTGGGGATCGGTTCGATGCCGTAACGGTATGCGCCTTGCAGGACCTGATAGCCGAATACAAGCAGTGCGCCGGCCCAGTCCAGCGCACTCCGTCTCAAACGCCGGTTGATGCTGACAGAGAATCCCTCGGTTTCAACCTCATGCCACCAATCGACCGGCATATACAAAACGTCACCTGCATTCAGTACGGCAATCTCTCCATGCAGTTGATTCAACAACGGGAACTGGTCAAAATCGGGATTATTCAAATCCACAAGCGCCCGCCTGGGCTTGTCGGCCGTCTTTTCATGCTGCGGATAGATGAAACTATAATCCCAAGGGGGGAACATTTTTACGGCTTTTGTCCCGTGTAGCTGCACCAGGAATGCGTACCAATGATCATAATGCGCCTTGGCGGTAACCCCTTCGGAAGCAACATAGGGAGACGAGCCAACGAACTCCAGGTCGCTTGGCCAAGGCAATGCCTCCAGAAGACTGCTCGGGACTTTCCCGCCAAACATGTAGTAGCGCTCGTTTGCATCGATCAGTGGTTGCCATTCCCCCTGGCCTAGGATCCGCTCGAACAACTCACGAAAGGTCATTTCGTGTGTCATCCCGCTCTTGCGTAAGACATAGGATGCAGTGGAAACCGTGGTCTCGTCCCCTGGAACCACCGTAACCTGCCCGGTATGCCGCGCCCATTTGGGGTCATCCAATCCCCAACCGTCGGAGGCTGCAACCCAGCCTCGAACAACAAACGGCCGATTTTGTCGGATTGCCGTGGAGATTTGCTTGCTGTCAATCTCCTCGATCGGTTTCATGTTAAGCTTTGGCGTTTCGCGAGCTGATTCAGCGAGTTTGGCGTTGCTGGCCATGGTTCCACCCTTATTGAGATGACCTTAATCAAAGAAATGAAATACAAATTGCGTTTCAGTTGGATGATATGTGGCTGTCGGGAGCGACGTCGTCGTGCATTCGAATGGCAGCGATCCAGACACTTGGTGTTCAATGGCCGTGCTGATCGACGAAAGCCGTCACCTGGCAGCGGGACACGCCGATGGCCTGGCAGAGCTTGGCGCTGTTTCCATTCCTCACCGTGCGCGAGAATGTCGAGTTCGGCCTGCGCATGCGCGCCGTCGACAGGGCCGAGCGGCGGCGATGCGTCGACTGGTGGCCGCGAATCTGGAAGAGGACATAATACTCGATACTCGCCCCAATTATACTTGAACGGGAGCGTAAAAGTCTTTGTCTATTGCTCGTTTCTCTTTATTCACGAAGAGCACGTCCCATAGCGGCATAGACCGGCGCGCTGAGATACTCCCATGCTGACCTCGCTCCAGTTTCGATCATGACCTGTGTGCCCATTCCAGCTTGCAATGCTCCAGGCTTCAAAGACTCCGGCCTCAGAACAATTCGGACTGAATAAAAAGCCTGACCGGTCCGAGGGTCAATTAGCCGGTCAGCTGAAAGAGTGCGAACGTCACCGCTCATCGGTTGCTGGTAACGTCTGTTCACAGCGCTAAGCCACACCGTCGCGTGCAGCCCCACTTTCACCTGATCGACGTCGAGGGGGTCAACGTTTGCCACAACAACGAAGCTATCCTCCTGAGGGACGATGTCCATCAGCGGCTCTCCCGCCGTTACGACCCCTCCGTTCGTGTGGACCTTAA
The DNA here is from genome assembly GCF_040320505.1 of Mesorhizobium sp. M0678. Lineage (NCBI taxonomy): Bacteria > Pseudomonadati > Pseudomonadota > Alphaproteobacteria > Hyphomicrobiales > Phyllobacteriaceae > Mesorhizobium > Mesorhizobium sp. M0678. The sequence continues at coordinate 77,454 of NZ_JAMYPT010000010.1, forward strand.
GTCCCACTATGGTGCCTCCGATAGGAGCACGTATCTCGGTACGCGTCGCCACGTCATCAGCAGCGGCCATTCGCTGCTCGTATTCGTATATTTTGGCGCGGGTTTCTCCTAGTGTCTCGACGATATCGGCCGTCGTCGAGGCGCTAAGTTCGGCAATCTTGAATTTCGTCTCCTCCATCTTTTGCTGGGTCGCGCCGATCGACGCTACATACCCGCTTAGGGCACCTCCCACGTCCGCCTTTTCTCTTTCCAAATCTACAAGGCGCGTCCTGACTACCAACTTCCTTTCGTACAGGCTGCGCACATCACCTAATTGCTCCTCGATCAGCTCGAGCTTCCGGGTAGCCGCTACCACTTGCCCTTCAAAACCCTCTATCTCCTTCGCCATGCTTCCGGTTGCTTGCTGCAGCAGGGAGAGCTGCTCTCTGAAGAGGTTTTGACGTGTCCGAAAGACACTCTCCTGCCCGGAAACAGCATCCGCTGCCAATTTGCCGGACGCTTTCAATTCAGGCGGAATTTCGATCGAGTCCTTTCCATCTCTTTCCGCGACCAAGCGCGCTTCCGTAGCCTTCGCCTCGTACCACTGCGCCTTGATTTCATTTGCAGCAGCCGCCGAAGCGGTGTTTTGCAATCGTATCAACACCTGGCCTGGCGACACGCGATCTCCTTCTTGAGCCAATATCTCTGATATGATGCCACCTTCGAGGTGCTGAACTGTCTTTACGTTTGACGCGACATTCACCACCCCGGTGGCCAAGACCGCACCCTGGATAGGTGCCGCGACAAGCCACATGCCGGTCAGAGTCGAGAAGGCAGCGACAATCGCGAAACCAGAGATCACTAAACGCCTACCAAACGGCGGCGGATCCTCGGCTTGCTGGGTACCAGAGTGTTCGGTGTCACGGGCGAGCGTAGCTATCATTTAACGCTCCGCAATTCAGTTTTCCCGAAGCGAACGGGAGGAACCGAACCTTCGGTGAGCTCAGGCGATCGACTTCCTAGGATCAGCGACCTATCAACTAATCCGGCAAGACGGTTGGTCTGTCCGGATATGGTGACAATTACCGAGCTTCCCGCATCCTTCATAAGCCTAACCGCCGACTCGAGGGTCTTCTTCGAGGCAGCGTCCAAATTGGCGAATGGCTCGTCCAAGACAATAAGTCTCGGCGCGCGAAAGAGCGCGCGGGCAAGGGCTACTCGCTTCCGTTCACTCCCGGACAGGCCGACCGAGTCGTTAAGCAAAGTGTCATAACCCTGGCCCAGACGAATGATAACTTCGTGTATTCCGGCTATTTTTGCTGCGGAAACCACGTCATCGATAGAACTTTGTTGAAAACGTGCAATATTTTCCGCGACGGTTCCCTCAAAAAGTTCAACGTGCTGAGGTAAATAGCCGATGCCTCCAACTCTAACATTATCCGGAAGCCTGGTTATGTCCATGTCTCCCAAGCGGATCTGACCGGTGCGGGGCTTGAGCAAACCAATGAGAAGACGCGAAAGCGTCGTCTTGCCGGTGGCTGCACGTCCTATGACCAGCAGCAATTCCCCAGGAGCCAGAGAAAGCGACAGTTTCCTAAATACGTCTGCTCGCGATCCAGCATGCCTGAATGTAACTTGATCGAGAACTAACGAGCCTTGCGGCGTTCCAGGAAGCAGAGACGGCTCTACGTCCAACGGTTTGGCAAGCTCCGCCTTGATCTTGGAGTATCCCTCCCGCGCTTCCCTGAGGCTTCTGAGCTCCCGAACTGCCTTTTCCACCATTCTGTAAGCAAATCTGGCAATGAGCCGGGCTGCAAATACGCCTCCGAGGGACGCCGAATCGTTCAGGAACAGCCAGATGCCCGATGCCAATAGAACTATGTAAACGCAACGGTTCAGCGCCCGGATCGCTGCATCAAGGCTCGATCCTCTGGCATTAAGCCGCTCCCGCTGCAAAAAGCCATCTACTCTGTTCCTACCCCAGCGACCGGCGATCGCGTCGGCCATTGCGAAGGCGCCGACTACGTCTTTGTGCCTTTCCGCTGAGATCAATACCTCTTTCGCCTGCTTGGCAGCTTCACGTTCAGCTTGGCGGGGCTCTTGTGTGATCTTTTCTTTGAGCAGGCTCATACCTGTCAGCAAAGCCATGCCTGCCAACGCGATCAGGCCGAGAACAGGATGGATCAAGTATACACATAACAGGAAAACGGGAGCCCAGACCACGTCCAGCCAAGCAGCTAGCCCTCGCTCAACAAAGCTGGAGACTTTCTCGATGCTGGTCAGAAGCGGCGGATTGGGGACGCCTGCCGTCAATCCGGCTTTCACGGACTGGCTGGTCAAGTGGTGCTCGATCCAAACGCTCCAGCGGGAAAGCATACGACGACGAATGGCTTCCAGCACGACGCCGGTTACCAGAGCGAGCAAGGCGGCCAAGGTCAGAATAACGAGGGTTTCCACGCTGCGGCTGGAAATGACCCGGTCGAATATTTGTATAAAATAAAGCGGCCCAGCAAATCGGAGCGCATTGATACAGACACCAAAACCCACAACCGCAGCAAGGCCAGGTATCGACCTTCGCCACATTTCGCTGAGGGGGGCGCTGTACCGCCGCCTACCTCGTGTTCTCAGCAAGGACACCGTCTTTCATGCCCGTCCAAGCGGGGCATGCTGGTCGGGGTCCTCGTTGAAAATTCCCGAGAAATTCATGATCATCCCATCCAAATCGTCATGAGGGCTCAAAGCAGGTCCCGCAAGAACATTTGGCTGAAGCCGATTTGCTGCCCAAAGGTGTTCATCGTGATCAACTGCCTCGAACATCGACCAAGCTCCGCTCACGAGGTTGTACATTTGGGTGGCGGACAGGGGAGGGCACCCGAGGGCTTGGACCAGGCTGCCCAGAGATGACTTGAGGGCTCCACGGGTTTTTGCCAGCACTGCCGCTTCAATCAACTCAGCGGGCGCCTGGATCGACATAAATGCGGGGTTCGAGCTTTGCGATAGCAACTCGGGCAAGGTGACCGAGACGCTCCCAAAGGGACTGGGCCATGTCGCCCTGCTGTCACTGGCAGGCCTTCCGGGGCCAGGTGTTTCTCCCAACTCTGCCAGAATCAGTTCGTGCGCGAGCTTCCCCAAAAAATCAATTCGCAGTTGGGAAGAATAGGCTCGACCCTGGTCGAGTGCCGTCATTGGATTTGGGGAATCAGCAATACGCCGTAGATATGGATTATTGCCCTGTCCGTTAGCCAGTTTTTCAGAAGCGCGAGCCTTTAGAACGGGGCTGAGTGCCCCATCCTGGAGCTCCCATGGGGAATAGACATGCAGGCCAGTGGCTTCTTCAGCCTCCCTCACACCGAGCGGCGATCGGCCGATCCTGCCACTAATTGCAAGTACCTTGTGGCCAGCAGCGCGGAGGGTATCAACTCCATACTTTGCTCCCATCGCGTCATAGGAAGCGAAAATCGCGCCAAGAGCCATGCTCCGAAAAGATTCAGCCAGAATTAGCTCGGAAGTTTCCTTCTGCTGCAGCCCATCGGCAATCTCAATAACAGCGACGTCACATCCATTTTCGGCGGCATGGTTCAGTAGGCGGAAAGCACCCTTCTCAATCAACTCTACCGGGGCTAAATACGTCGTTGCAAATCCGGCATCTGTGAAATCAAGAACGATGTCGGCTCCGGCATCCCGCACAATCCAGGTGTCGCCACCCGAGCCAGTTCCTGTAATTTTCAGTGCCGCGACCTTCAGTCCCGCCTTTTTGAACCCTCGGACCAATGACGTTGCCGTCAATGTCTTGCCGGCGTTCATTGACGTCCCAAGCGACAGAACAATCGGCAGGGAAGGGGGTAAATCGTCTGAGCTGACCTTGTAATCCCACACGTTTAGCCGGCGGCCGAACTTGTCGCCAATCAGGCCGAGCGGGGTGATCTTGGTTGGCGCCAGCATGCGAGCATGCCTGGAAAGCTCACATGCCGCGATGCCGCCCCCCGCTACCAAGTCGCACGGCCCCAGATCGGGGCCTATTACCGCCTCGAACTGGTCAGGAGCGTACCTGTTTCCATAACAGAGGATTATCTCATCTCCGCGAAACATGATCGCCTTTCGCCCGCAGATGAGCTCCAGTCTGCTGTGATTGCCGAGTTCATCAACGCGCGCCAAAACAAGATCGCCAGCGACGGGCTGTATAGGTCCGGTAACGAGTGTGCGCATGTGAGATGCGGCGACCCGGCGGGTGGCGAATGCTCGTTTAGCTCTCTTCAGGCGCCCGCGCTTAATTCTTGAAACGGACATGAACCCCCCAACTTACATTTGGATGGCATTTAGAAGTCTTTTCTGTTCTATGTATAAGATTAAGCCCTTTTCTATACTCATCTCCATTTGCAACCGATTATCCAATAACCAATATGATTGGATAAATATGATTAGATAAATAGCATTAGATGCCCAAAATACATACCCAAGCTGACGACTTTTAACGGCTATTAACACTATAATGTCTGGATCTCTGCCATTCGAATGCATGACGACATCTCCCCGCGAGGCCACATACCATCCAGCTGCATTGTCCGGATCAGGCCGGCGGGAAATCCACTGGTCTTTCAAGAGAATAAGAACGCGACTTCCGGATGCTGCGGCCGTAGCGTTTAGGCTGAACGCGGGGGATCAGAGATAAAGCGTGCTTAAATGTGGTGGAATGCGCCACATCTTCGCCCCTTCACATCGGGTCTTGCCGAAGCCGCTCATGCCCATCGATGCGATGCCCGTTTCGAGATGCATTTGAAGTGGCTGCAGCGGAAGCGTGGTCAGGAAGTCTGTATTGTGGGCGACGGTCGAAAAGCAGGCGGAGCGTGAACATCCGGGGTCAAAAGTGGGGTTATGGTCAGCCTATCTGAAGAGTTGGGACAAATTGAGATTGTCAGTTTTAAGGTGCTATCGGGACTTAATGTGCATAGCACGAACACGGTGGTCAAATTAACCCTGAATATCGGGCGGCTAGCGGTTTCTTGCATCTCCGATTTTACTGCGCTGGCTCACTCAGCGCTGTCCGAAATGTTTCCCGGTTGTGCACAAAACGCTTTGGTCCCTCGCTACATTGCCGACGCAATCCTGTCCGCTGATCTTGAGCTTCGCCGCGCGATGAATTTCTATTCGTTTTCGCCGACGGCGTCGCTAATAGGCGATCCGTCCGAAAGCCATCTTGCAATCATTTGGGAGTCGGATGACCCGCAGATGTCGCGCGCGGCTGCTTCGGCTGTCGTTGAAGCGATAGGTGAGGCGGCGCGAGGCGAGGACGGGGCAGCGAAATACGCTCAGACTCGGGAGCTAAACCTGGAACGGGCGAAGAGACGACGTCTTTCAAATTCGACCGCTGTGCTTGTAGCTGCAGCTAAGAGAAATCACATCCCGTTCGAATTCATTGCCCGTAACCACCTTCGCCTTGGCCAAGGCAAGCACCAGAAGCAGCTGTTCTCAACGATATCGGGCTCTACATCGTTTGCGTCGGCGAAGGTGGCCTTGGACAAAAGGCTGGGCAACAGACTTTTGGCGCAAGCGGGGATCACAGTACCCCGTCAGATTACCGTTCGCACCAAACCTGAGGCCGTCGCTGCCGCCAAACAGCTGGGTAAGACCGTCGTGGTCAAACCGGTTCAGGGAAATCAGGGTCGGGGAGTCTCGGTTAAACTGCGGGGACGCCGTGCAGTTGAGGCTGCATTCGATATAGCGCACGACGTTACTCAGTCAGAGCGGTTTGGCGTCTTGGTTGAGCAGTTCATCGCCGGCCCGGAATTTCGAGCGACAGTCGTTGACTATCATCTCGTGGCGGCGGTCATGTGTTGCCCGCCCCAAGTCGTTGGCGACGGTGAAAAAACGATAGTTGACCTGATTCATGATTTGAACCGAGAACCCGACAGAGATGGGAGACGTCTTTCTCCTGTAGAGATTGACGATGAGCTGCTACGGCACCTAGCCTTGCGTCGTCTTACGCTGGAGTCCGTCCCAATTTCCGGGCAGCCTTTGGTTCTCCGACCTACCGGCCACCTCGCCCGTGGAGGCGTCCCGGTCGATGTTACAAACTCCGTTCATCCAGATAACATGCAACTGTGCGAGCGCATCGTGAGAGTCATCGGCCTTAACATTGCCGGGATAGATCTCATCATGCCCGATATTGCAAGATCATACAAAGAGGTCGGGTGTACTGTCATCGAGGTAAATGCACGGCCGGGGATCGAGTTTCATCTTTGGCCGCGAGCGGGGACCTCGAGAGATGTGAGTGAGATAATCCTGGCCAATATGTACAATGAGCCGGGCTCTTCGGAAATTGCCACCGTACTCGTCATCGGCGATCGACACACTGGTGCGGTGGCGACAGCAATCGATCATCGGTTCCAGGCGGAAGGGCGAAGAGTTGGTCTCTTGTCGAAAAGAGGCGCTTACATCAACACTGTACCCCAGGAATTTGGGCGGCGGACAACCCCGCAAATGCTGGCCAGAGACCCGTTCCTGGAAGCCCTGGTTTATGCAGCCTCTCCGGACAGACTTTGGGCGAGCGGTCTTTGTCTGGGTGCTTGCCGTGCGGTCTCGATGACTCGAACGGATGCAGACAATGGTACAGTTCTCGAAGATCTCGCTCAGCGAGTGTTGCAGTGCGGCAACCAGGGCTATTTCATTGTCAACAGCGAAGATGAATGGCCCCGCCGTGCGCTGTCGACCTTGCCGACCACACGACTAATATTGGTCAGTTCCGAGCCTGATACTGATACCGACCTACGTCGGCACCTACAGAGTGGTGGTTTGGTTCTAACTTTGAGATGGAGCACTGACGGATCGGGTGCCAAAATGGCGCTTTTGTCGAGATCTGGTGAGCTAGCCGCGGAACCCCTCGCATCTATGTCTCAGTCGCGGCCACAGCAAATAAGGTCTGCCATGCACGCAATGGCAATGTCGTATTTGGCAAAAAAGGATGGCTGGTTCGATGAAGTGGCCCCGTTTCCTTCAGTTCGGCCCGAGACGAACGACGTTCGATAGCAGTGATGAGTTTATCGATTCTGCTCAAGCTAAGGAGAGTAAGGTTATGAACACTGTTTCGCCGACTGCAACACCGAGTGTTTCGCTAAGTGATGCGGCGACACTCGTTGCTTTGACTTTGAAACGCACCACAAACAAAGCGGGACAGCCGCGAACCCGTGCAAGAATGTCGTACAAGACATTCAGGCGCCTGACTGGACGGCGTGTCGGCGGGGCGGCGTTCGTGAGAGGCTTCACGGAGGAATTGTTGAAACTAGGCTGGCTGATGATCCGTATGCCATCGGCTTACGGCTTCGTGCGCGCCGCCTCCCTCGACAAGTGGCGTCTCATAAAATCAAATATGGTCGCGGAAGAACTTAAGGTGATTAAGGAGGGATCTGCGGCGAAGGCATTGGAGAGTGCTCGGCAAGAGCTCGCTGGATCGGGTGAGAATAACGGTTCAGCAGGCGGCCTCAGTAAGGCAGCTCGAATAAGCGGAGAGAAGAAAAAGCCGGTCGCAAGCATCGGATAGATGTGCCTCGTCAGGAGATTGATTTGTGTAGCCCCCATCAGGGGCAGGCGAATTGAGGCCAAAACGCTGCCGGAAGCTGGGCTGCAGACTCGGATCCAGCTTCCCACCATGGAGCGAAAATGCGGCCTCAGAGCATGTTGAAGGACAATCTCCACGCCCTGTAGAGAGTTGGCCTCAGGGCAACCGACGGCATGTCCTTTCGATCAATTTCAGTACCCGCCGGCGAAAGGTTCGCAGGATTGCGGAGCGCAAGACTTGTGAATTCTTGCGTCTCAGCGTTCGCAGAAGAAGCAGTAGCTTTGGGGAAAAAGATGGCGACTGGATCTGTTTACGTCTGGGAGCGTTGCGATTCAGATTTTACTGGTGGCCGGGTGCATTCAACCGAGGTCGAACTGCCTTATCTTTGCCAAAACACGGGGAGGCAAGGGCTGCGTGGGCGATACGTGGACGTAATCGGTCATCCAGCCACGGATGTTCACTGGCCCACGGGTGAGATGGGCGAAGCACTGCCCGACAAGCAAGGTAACTATGTTTTCAAGCCTTTCGGCGGCGGAATTCTTGGTGAACAGGAAGGTTGTGAGGCCGCGGCACGCTTCGGCCAAGTCAACGTCTACTACCACGTCTCCTTGATAGCTCATCGAGTGAACGAAGTGCTGCGTTCACTCGGCGAGGGCCCGTTGCCGAAGGTCAGAGCGATCGTTAATGCGCACCAGCCGAAACAAGGGGGAGTTAACGGGGATCTGCTTAGGTTGGTGCCGCTCAAAGGGACCAAATACCGATATCCAGCAAGAATCGAAAATCTCGATGATTTTTCGATCCCCCTCTGTGGGGAATTGCTGTTCGGCCCGGGGCGTGCGGTCACAGCGGAAGGGTGGCTTCCACGAATTTCAGGCGGTGCTTATCTGTGCGACCCCTCGCACAATGCCAGTTTCATATATCAGGCATTCGGGTTTCACGTGGTGCGCCATACCGCTGACATCCAAGCTGACAGGCTGCATGCACCGCGCGCCAGTTTCAGTAGGCCTGGTCCCCTTGAGTACGCCTTGAGCGCATACTTTGCGGCCGCGATGCTGTCGACTCCCTACGTATGGTGTTGGCACCTCCGTCATGATGCCGAGTTCGTACCATCGGATACTCTTGCCAATGATTCGCGTATGGACGACGCCGAGATGCCACCGCCGGACGCGCTGGTCGCGCAAGTCATAGCGGCGACAATGTGGGACCTACACAAGGCTTTTCCGGGAGACGAACTTACTTGCATTTCGTTAGTTGTAGCTGCCCTTTTGGCGCTGGGACGACTTTCTGATAGCCCGTATGCTCCTTCCGGAATTCGAACGCGCGCCCTCAGGTCACTTCCGAAGAGCTTTGCCTCGTGTTTGCTTCATGCAGACCGAATGAGATTCAGTAGCCGTTACGAAACACTGATCCGAAGCGTTTTTGAGAAGCGTGGGATCGGCTTTAGTTCTTCAGCGGTTGAGACATTGTTGGCACCCTCCGTTCAGCCACCCCTTTACCGCCTCAGTGAATCGGAAGAAGTCCGGCGCCATGTTGTAAAAATTCGCGAGAAGTTTTCAGAGGTCATAATTCCGGATGACATCGATCTCATCGACCCGGACCAACTTGAACAGTTCCTCTCTTCGTCCGCCAGCGCTCCGTACCATTTGGCGGCGGTCGGAGATGTGATGACCGGGATGCGGATGCGTCATCGTATCCGCAGGTTTGGCCCAGACTATGCCTTCGCCTGGGTCAGGCCGATCTTTAGACGCTGCGCTTTGATAACGGGAAACCTTGAGGGGCCGTTCTCCACCATCTCTGAGAAAGCAGATACCACTCGGAACTACTCATACAAAGTGGACCCCAAGTCAGCCTCTGTCTTACGTCGTGCAGGCTTCGCTGCCATGACTGTCGCGAATAACCACATTCAAGACTGCGGTCGGGGTGGCGTGGTTGAGACGCTAGCCACGTTAGAGCGACAGTATATCCAACCGTACGGTGGTGGTAGGAACCAGAGCTCTGCTTACCACCCGGCGATTTTTGATGGCGCAGATATCCGCATCGGACTTCTCGGATATTACTGGAACCGTCGAACAGCGGCTCGTGGCGAACTTCCAGGCTCCGCACAAGATGTGCCCGAATTCGTCGAGCGTGATCTGGCCCAACTTCGTCCACTGGTCGATCGGATCGCCGTGATGGTACATTGGGGTTTGCCATACCAGCGCCAACCTACCGAGCAAGACCGCATGAAAGCACGGCTATTTATCGACCTGGGTGCGGACGCAGTCATCGGCCATCATCCCCACATCCTTCAGCCGATCGAGATTTATAATGGTCGGCCGATATTATACAGTGTCGGCAATTTTGCATTTGGGTCCGGAAACAGCAAAGGGGAGTCCATTCTGCCTTGCTTCCACTTTGGTGCGAAGCAGATCCGTTTAGATATTTATCCAGTTTACGTTCAAAACAGAGATCCGCGCCTCGACTACCAACCAAAGATAATGGGAGGAGCAGCCGGTCGCGCGACAATCGATCGGTTGCTGGCGTTGTCGCCTGGACTCGCCGATGTTGTCGTAGCCGTTCAAGACAGATGCCTTAGATTGGCCATCCCTGCACTGGCGTGAGGCTCCGAAGCTCATGCGTATGCCGTACGCGGATTTGCACTGGGTTCCTCGATCGCAATGGCGGCGCGAGCGATACGTGCCGACAAAACAAGGAGCCGATACCCTGTCACGCAGGAAGCTGAGGTGCCGCGGAGGCGTCGCTTGCGAACATTGCGAGGACCAGACGTGGAGGAACGAACTCTTTACTGCTCAGCCGGTTTTGATTTGTTTAGCTGCCGCTAATGGGGTATGTCATCCCTGCGGGATCGTCCATGGGAGCGACAGGTGCGATTTCTAATCCGTCTGTTAGGGGCAGTCGTCTTAGGCTGTAGTCTGACGTATTCAGGCCAAGTACTTGCCTGGAAGGTCGGCAAAGGTACGACCTCAGCAACTATTAACGGCATAAAGTTGACAGTATACACCTATCATCCGAAGAACTGTGCCAATCCATCGATCCTGTTCGTATTCCATGGACTAAGCCGAACGGCCGAATCCTACCGAGACTACGCGCAGCCTCTTGCGGATCGAAATTGCCTGATCGTTATGGCGCCGCTTTTCGACCTGGAAAGGTTCCCAGGCTGGAGCTATCAGCGGGGAGGCATTGTCAACTCGGGCACAATTCAACCTCGGGACAGGTGGACTGTCTGGTACGTGAAGGGCTTGGTAAACTGGGCGAGGGCCCGAGAGGGGCTGCCGACTGCCCAGTACTACCTTTTTGGGCACTCGGCGGGAGGTCAATTCATGTCGCGTGTTGCAGCATTTGCCTTGTCGGATGCCAAGAGAGTGGTCGTAGCCAATCCGTCGACCTACGTATTGCCTTCCCTAGCAGAGGCGGCAGCCTACGGGCTGGGATGTCTCTCCTCGGGCTGCGTCTATACGCCGGATCAAGCCTCTCAGGAGTTGAAGGCCTATCTGGCTTTGCCTCTAACGATCTATCTTGGAGAAGACGACACTGGCGATGTCGATCTAAACGAAAGCGCAGCTGCTATGCGCCAAGGAGAGACGCGTTTGGATCGGGGGCAGTTCACTTTTGAGCTGGCGCAAGCTGTCGCGACCGCTAACGGGTGGCCTTTCAATTGGCGTCTCGTGATTTTGCCGGGTGTCGGACATTCGGCACGCGACTTGTTGCAGTCTGACCAGGCTCAGCAAGTCTTCGGCCTTAAGTAAAGAATTAGCACATCGCTGACTTCAAGGTCTGCCGCGTTTCACTCAGCTCAATGAGCAGCGAGACAGCTTGCATCGCCTTTTTGCCGAGCGTGAATTGCCGCTGCGTTTTGTTGTTCTAATTTAGTAAATTCTAAACCATCTTCGGTCTAAGTTGCTCTTAAGAGAGGGCTTCTGGATGCGGAGACTGAAAGATCTGCCGCCCGAAAAACGGGGGAACTTTGCCGTCGCGATGGCCTTAATGGTGGTGCCACTGGGCTTGGCCCTCGGCCTTAGCATTGACTTTACCAACGCCGCTTCCTGGAGATCCAAGCTGCAGGAGATAGCCGATTCGGCGGCTCTTGTTGCTGTCGAGAGCGACGGAGGAAACGAAGCAGCCGTCCAGGCCGCGAAGAATTGGGCGCTGGCCAATGGCTCCTTCGTGACCGGCGCTGTCGTTGGGGTGAGCATCACCACTCCTTCTGCTGGGACGCGAGAGGCGGCGGTTGAAATCTCAGCTGGAATGCCAACCGCTTTCATGAGTCTTGCTGGAATTCGGAGCATTAACCTTCACGCGGCGGCAACGGCCCGAAAAGCCGCGCCGGATTATTGCTTCTATGTCCTCGATCCTGCCTCAAATGGAGCGCTGACGGTAATGGGTTCCGGGGGGCTTTCGGTGCCAAACTGCGGTATCCAAGTGAATTCCTCCAGTCCAAGGGCACTGAGGCACGTTGGAACCGGAAAGATTGTCGCCAGAAAAATCTCTATAGTGGGCAATTACCAAGGCGGCGGTTACACCATCATCCCGAAAACCAACCAACCCGAACTTGCAGACCCCCTTGTCGATCTACCGCAGCCCGTTCCACCGAACGGCTGCGACTACAGTGATCAGATGCTGACCGATGTTACCATTCCGGCCGGCCGGGTGTTCTGTGGAAACATTGACCTCGATGGAAATGTCGTTCTTTCTCCCGGAGTTCACTATTTTCAGAACGCAACAGTGAGCATCGGCAGCCATGTGAATCTCTCGGGCGACGAAGTCACGATATTCGTTGACTCCGAGTCAAGCATTATTCAGTCAGCAGGCAAAGGTGGCGTAAGGATTTCGGCTCCCACGAGTGGCATTTACGCTGGCATCGCTATCTTCGGGTCACGCACAGTTACGCCCTCTGTGCCCACGGTCTCATTGTCCGGAAACAAAAACTACTTAATTGAAGGGGCTATCTACCTGCCCCATCATCGTTTTCGGATGAGAGGGACAACAGACCTGAAGTCGACTGCCAACTCAGGTTGGATTGTTGCGTGGCAATTTTTCTATAGTGGCAACTCGAGTGTGGCCCTGGACTGGTATGGTGCGACTCCGCCGAAAGGCCTTGGAGACTTAGGAATAGTGCTCCTTCGCTGAAGCAATACTGATGTCAGTGCTCGGCACAGGGCTAATCTTTGTTGTTGCTGCATTGGGCTCGGACCAACCAACCATTCCCGGCGGCTGCCGTTATATGCATGGCCGAAATGACCGAGCGGGCATGACTGTGCGCAGCTCTTCGGTTGGCGGCGTCCAGCCGGCGCTACCCTGGTCACCCGGAGGCAGCACAGATCGAATCAGGCGGCGAAGCACAATTTTCCGCCAAGTGCCTGAGACTGTTTGGTAGTGGAACCAGTCATGGGCGGAGCTGATCTCCGGTCAATTTTTCTGCTTTGGTCCAAAAAAACAGCGAAATTCGACGAATCTCAACGTTTCGGGCACTCCTCAAACACCGATGCTATATCGCGGCGGACTAGCGTCCAAATTGCCGGCGCAAGCGAGTTACAACTTCATGCAGACCCATGGCATTCGAAGCTTTCACAAGAAGGCGGTCCTTCGCGCGCAGGATAGTGGCGAGCTCGGGCAACACATCGTCTGCTGTCGCGAAGTGTGGGCCGAGGAGGTACTCCGGCAGGGCACGACGGAGATATGTCATCTGCGTCCCAACCGTGATCACCATATCCAGATCGGCCGCGAGAACGGGTTCCGCCAGACCGGCGTGAAATTCGGCCGATCGTGGCCCGAGTTCCCGCATGTCGCCAAGAAGGGCAAGCTTTCGGCCCCCACTTGCGCGCTTCCCCTCAGCGAGTGCCGCCAGCACGGCGGCCACCGATGTCGGATTCGCGTTGTAGGCCTCATCGACGACATGGATCTCGCCGGACGCGAGGGCGATGCGTATGACTTCGCCACGTCCGTGGATGGCCTGCACCTCCCCGAGCGCATTGGTCGCAGCTCCCAGATCAAGGCCGAGCGAATCGACAGCCGCCAGCGCGCTGAGGCTGTTGACTGCCATGTGCCGCCCTGGATTACCTAGCTTGTAGGCGAAATCCCGGCCCTTCAGGACCGCACGCACCAGTTGATCTTCGTGCGAATAGTCCACGAGCCGGTAGTCGGCCTTAGCATGTCCACCGAAGGACACGACCTTCGCCCCGAACGACAGCGCGCGGGCTCGGAGATATTCGAAATGCTCGGAATCCCGAGGCATGATCGCAGTGCCGCCCTCAGCGACATCGTACAGGCGGGCTTTCAACTTGGCGATGGCCTCACGCGAGCCGTACTCTTCGAGATGGGCGTCGCCGATCGTCGTGATAAGAGCGACATGCGGCTTGAGCGCAGATACCTCAAGGAGCCGCCGAAAAAAGCCAATCGACACCTCGACAGCGTGGATGCCATCAGGGGGAAGGTTGGCGATCAGGCCGAGCACGCCGGAGACGGTATTGAAGTTTTCGCCCGGAAAAGGTGGATAACCAGCTGCGGTGAGAATGACGTTGATCATCGCCGTGGTGCTCGTCTTGCCGACGCTGCCGCCAACCGCGATCAGGCGTCCGCCGTAAGCAGACCGCGCTCGCTCGGCGAGATACTTCATGGCGACGCGGACCGAAGCCACCCGGAGCAACGGCAAGCCTTCGAAGTTGGGCCGGTACTCTCGGTCCGCGAGGAGCGCGAGCCCCTGTCGCCTGAAGCGCCTGATCTTCCTGGGGTGTACTCCGTAACGGTAGGTGCCAACGCGCGGGATGACGAGCGCGCCGGGGCCGATCAGTGCGTCGCAGAAGGCTATGCAGTCGGTCGTCCAGGCTTCCGGCAACTCGCCTTCCCATATGCCTCCGGTGATCTCCGCAAGCTCAGCCTTCGTCCAAGGGTGCATTTCTCCCCCTGTCCTGCCGATCGACCCGAATCACGTTAACCCGCGCCCCGGCCACCTTGAATAGGTGGCCGTCCGACATCCCTGTCCTGTGGTTCGATCACTTTCAGCCAATTCCGCTCAATGTGCAATGGTTCCGGGTACCACCTGAGACCTTTGCCGGGTTCAAAGCGGCCTTCGCCAAGCCCGCTACTTTAACGACCACATCCGCAATCACTTTTGAGATCGTCTGGTTGGGACCGATCACGATCTTGGATGAGCGAAACCATCTGTTCGAACGCTAGTCACCTATTCATCGAGTTCAACGGCTCATGGTCGGGGAGACAGTGATGCAGCACCTCGCCAAGGTTTCGCTTGTCGAACGTCTGGCCACAAACGGGGCAGAACTCGAAATATCCTGCTTCGTCGTTGGCCGGCGGCCCGTGGCGCTTGCCCTTGATGCCGGTTGCGCGGTTGTTGGTTCGATCTCGTCTCAGGTTGGTCGCCACCGCACGTAACTTTCATGGGGACGGGCCGACAGCCGATCGGGGGTTCCAGCGGGCCGCCGGGCCTACCGGCTGCCAGTGGCGTTGCCGGGTAGAGTCAATTGTAGGCCATTTCATGCGTCATTACTAATACAATAAAATGATAGCGTTCCGTTCCTCTAGCCGCCAGACCGGGCGCGTCCATTCCCCCTATGATGCGGACTTTGGTGGACAATCCGCCCTAAGGGGACGGATGGACACACGAGTCGAGTTCGACCTCGTGATCGATGATGCCGATGTTCGCATTCTTACTCGCCGCGGTCTCGATTGAACGACGAAGTAGCGAGACCTTTCGGCGCCGCCAAGGAGACGTCGACGCTGACGGTCGGTAGCGGCTGTCGTCCGTCGTCTCGGTGCGTCGAAAAACGGGCAAGTTGATTGGGAACAACGATTACCTACCTCGATTTAGGCATCGTAGCGCCGCGCTTCGCAGCGGTTTTGGGCCGCTTCGCCCTGGAATATGTGTGCCCAAAGTCTGAAGGTCTGCGAAATTCGCCGTACTTATTTCGCAAAAATCCTGCAAAAAAAGTGCGGCGATTTCGCGCTAAGTGCTTGAAAAACGTGGTGATCCCGACAGGAATCGAACCTGTGACCTACAGATTAGGAATCTGCCGCTCTATCCTACTGAGCTACGGGACCATCGCGCCCGACACATAACCGCTTCGGGACGTTTCGCCAAGAGGCAGCTAGGCCGCTCGCTTGGGTTCGACCGCGAACGGGCTCAGGCCCAGCCAGGTCTGCATTTTACGGGCGATATCCTGGTCTCCCGTCAAGATGACTTTCGTCCCTGCCTTCTCGACGGTGATCAGCCCCATCCAGATTTCGGTCATGGTGTGCAGGTCGGTCGAGACGTAGAGATCGACATCGAAGCCCGGGTCGTACCAGCAGAGGTCGACCTCGCCGTGCTTCTCGACGATCAGCCACCATGACCGTTTCGAGGCGGGGAGCTCCTGATATAGAAATTGTATCACCGTGCGGCCGTCGGGCAGCGGCGACGCGTTGAGATTGCGCCGCATGTCCCACATCAGCAGCGACGGATCGAGGTTCTTCAGCGACAGCCGCGACTCGACCCATTTCTGCCCCCAAAAGCCCATCGCCTCGACAACGGAACGCAGATCCCTGCCTGCCTCGGTCATCCGGTATTCGAAGATGCCTTTCTCGCCGCGCACCTCCTTGCGCTCGACGATCCCGGCCAGCTCGAGCTCCTTGAGGCGTTGCGACAGAAGGGTCGGCGACATTTTGGGGACGCCGCGGCGCAGATCGTTGAAACGGGTCGAGCCTGCCACCAATTCGCGAAGCAGAACCATGGTCCAGCGGGTGCACAGCACCTCCGCGGCCATCGATAACGGGCAGAACTGTTTGTATCCGGACTGGGTCACGACGTTGCCTTCCCCTCAAACTCAGCCGGGACCATAGGCCTTTCCCGGCGGCGCGGCGAGTACAGAAACTGTACCGGCCCAGTGTGGTGGATTTGAAGTTCCTGCTTTCTGGGTGGCATCAGCGTTAGGAACTTCAAATCCAAAACCACACTGGAAATCCAAGCATTTGCTGGTGTGGCTTTTGAATCCGAAATTCGCTCGCTGCGTTGCTCCAAAGCGAATGCGAATTTCGGATTCGCCACACCAGTACAGATCGCGGACTGGCTGGCGCCGGCCTTGCCGTGCGAGCCCTTGGCCGCTGCACGGGATACCCCTGTGCACGACCAGGAGACATGACCCATGACCGCTTACGTTATCGCAGACATCAAGGTGAGGGACCCGAAGTGGATGCCGGCCTATGCCGCGTCAGTCCACGACCTCGTTCACAAGCACGGCGGCAGATATCTGTCGCGCAGCGGCAATGTGAAGACGCTCGAAGGCAAGCCGCTCGACACGACGCTGATTGCCTTGATGGCGTTCCCGACCGAGGCCGCGGCGCGCGCCTTCACCGACGATCCTGCCTACGCGCCGTTCGTTTCGGCCCGTCAGGGCGGCAGCGACAGCCGTTTCCAGCTGATCGACAACTCCGATCTGGCCGGAACCATCCCGTATCTGCCGAAGGGATGATCTTCCCCTGCATTCGTCGCATCGGGATAGGGATCTCCCAGCAACAACAGCCACAGCGCCCACCTGCCGGACCTCCTTACTTCCGGCGGCCGGCCGGGCTGTGCTTTTCAAGAAGAATGGAATGACTATGACAATCAACTTTCGCAATAGAGTTCTCGCTGCCGCGGCGCTGCTGTCGGCCTGCACTGCGCTGGCGCAGGCGCATCAGGCAGCGCCCGCGTCCGGTCCCAATCCGCTGGCCGACAAGGTACGCGCGGCCAACAGCCGCTTCGAGAATGTGGCGGCGGCGACCGCTGAGGGCTATGCGCCCATTCCTTGCGCCAGCGGCATCACCGGCGGCGCAATGGGCATCCATTACGTCAATCCGGGCTACCTCAAGGACGACGCGGTCGATGTCGCCAAGCCTGAAGCCGTCATGTACGAGCCGATGGCCGACGGCACGCTAAAACTGATCGCGGTCGAATACATCACCTCGAAAGGCCCGGCCTCGCTCGACGGACATCTGTTCAACTTCAACAGTGCGCCCAATCGCTATGGCCTCGGTCCGTTCTACGAGCTGCATGTCTGGGCCTGGAAGGGCAACCCGACCGGCGCGTTCGCCGATATGAACCCGAACGTGTCGTGTGAACCGACGACTGCTGCCAGCCAGTAAGCAGCCGAGCCAGGCGGCGCCAACGCCGCCTGGCCGCGCTGAATTGCGGGGCAGCCGGCAACGGGCGCAAAGACGGCTCAGATAGCGGAACTTTCGGGATGCCGGCGCGCTTTAGTGTCCCGAAGGAGAGACCGCATGAGCGCGACCAAAGAGTTCTTTGAAACCTGGCTGCAGGAGAATGTCGGCAATCTGCCGGCCGAGAGCGAGGTGAGCGTCGCCGTCCTGGCGCAGCAATTCGAACAGGATGCCGACGCTGCCGGCTATGGCCACGAGGTTCGCGAAGACGAGCTCGGCAATATCCAGGAGGCGATCGAGGCAGCCCTGACGAAGGCGAGGACAGGCGAAGAGCCGCAGGCTGCCGACGACAATGAGCTGGCGCCGGTCATGGAGGCGCTGGAGGTCGAGGATCCGAAGAGCGGACCGTAGCGGTTGCGGCTCTTCCCTTCCACGCTACATGACCGGGCATAATGGATGCCAAACACCTCACACTCGGCGTCGTGATCGGCGTGGCTATCGGCGTCGTGTTGGACAACATTGTTGCGGGCATCGGTATAGGTATTGCTCTGGGCATTGCCTTCGGCCTTGCCCGGAAGTCGTCCGGCCGGAAGTGACCAGCAGAGCATGTCCTGCCCGGTTTTGCCGCCCAGAGGTGCGGCGGTTGCCGCACCGCCGATGCCGAACGGCTACGCCGCCAGCGCCGTTTCCGCCAGCTTCACCCAATAGCTCATGCCGTGCGGGATGACCTCGTCGTTGAAGTCGTAGGCTGGGTTGTGCAGGCCGGCGGTATCGCCATTGCCGATGAAGATGAAGGCGCCCGGCCGCGCTTCAAGCATGTAGGAGAAATCCTCGCCGCCCATCACCGGCTGGATCGCGCGGTGCACATGGCTGTCGCCGGCGACGTCGGCCGCGATGTCGCTGGCAAAGACCGTCTCTTCCGGATGGTTGAAGGTGACGGGGTAATTGGCATTGTAATCAACCTCGATTGTCGCGCCGAAGGCAGCGCCCAGGCCTTGGCAAAGCGCGCGGATGCGCTCTTCGGCCTTCTTGGCGACCTCCTTCTTCAGCGTGCGTACGGTGCCGGCGATCTCGGCCGTCTCGGGAATGACGTTATAGGCGTCGCCGGCGTGGAATTTCGTCACCGAGACGACCACCGCCTCGACCGGATCGGTGCTGCGCGAGGCGATCGTCTGCAATGCGCCGACAAGCTGGCTGGTGATGACGATCGGGTCGATGGTGCCGTGCGGCATCGCCGCGTGGCCGCCCCGGCCCTTGACGGTGATGGTGAATTCGGCGGTCGCCGCCATGATTGGACCCGGCCTGATGGCGAACTGACCGACCGGCAGGCCCGGCATGTTGTGCATGCCGAACACCTTGGAGATACCGAAGCGCTCCATCATACCGTCCTTGACCATCTCGTTGCCGCCGCCGCCGCCCTCTTCGGCCGGCTGGAAGATGACCGCGACGGAGCCGGCGAAATTGCGCGTTTCGGCGAGGTATTTGGCGGCACCCAACAGCATCGCGGTGTGGCCGTCATGACCGCAGGCGTGCATCTTGCCGGGGACGGTCGAAGCATAGGATTTGCCGGTGATCTCGTTGAGCGGCAGGGCATCCATGTCGGCGCGCAGGCCGATGGTCGAGCCTTCGCCGTGGCGGCCGCGGATGATGCCGACGACGCCGGTCTTGCCCAAACCCGTCACGATATCGTCGCAGCCGAAAGCCTTCAGCTTCTCGGTGACGAAAGCGGCGGTCTTGAAGACGTCGAAATTCAGCTCCGGCGTCTGGTGCAAATGGCGGCGCCAGCCGGCCACCTCGTCCTGCATTTCGGCGGCTCGGTTCAGGATCGGCATGATGGTTCCATTTCGCTGTTGGAGCAGGCGGTCTTGGCCTGCTGCTTTGCAATTGTGCCTGCTGCCTTGCAACCATGCACGCTGCTTTGCATTGTGCTGCTGCTTCCACATTGTGATCGGCAGCACTTTGCCATGTTGACGTCACATAGAGTAAATAGCACCGCGACTGTGGTCCGGGAACAGAGGGCCGGACCATTATCCTGGCGATCGTGTAACGAAATCTTACGGAGCCAGGTGGGACTGCGGCAAGAGGCTATTTCGGTTTTCATGATGCGCTACAGGCATTTCCTCAAACTGTTGGTGGCGGGCACGGTGGTGCTTGCGGCGCTGGCCGGGCCTGCCTTGGCCAATCCGACAATCCTGTTCGACCTGAACAGCGGCAAGATCCTGCAGCACCAGGAGGCGTTCAGGCGCTGGTACCCGGCTTCGCTGACCAAGCTGATGACCGCCTATGTGGCGTTTCGGGCGATTGCCGCGGGCGAGGTCCAGCTCGATTCGCCGATCAAGGTAACGAAACATTCTGCCGGCGAGCCGCCGAGCAAAATGGGCTTCAACCCGGGCTCGGTGATGCGGTTGGACAATGCGCTGAAGATGATGCTGGTCAAATCGGCCAACGATATCGCCATGGCGGTCGGCGAGAATATCGGCGGTTCGCAAGCGGCTTTCGCCGAACGCATGAACGCCGAAGCGCAGAGGCTCGGCATGAGCGGGTCCCATTTCGTCAATCCGAACGGGCTCTATTCGCCGGACCAGTATACGACAGCGCGCGATCTCGCTTTGCTGGTGATGGCGATTCGCAAGGAATTTCCGCAATATGCCCCCTGGTTCTCGATCGAAGGCCTTGCCGTCGGCAAGAAGGCGATCTCCAACTACAACCTGCTGATCGGCCGCTATCCGGGTGCCGACGGCATGAAGACGGGTTTCGTCTGCTCGTCCGGCTTCAACATGATCGGCTCGGCGACCCGCAACGGCCGCACCCTGGTCGCCGTAGTGCTCGGCGAGCAATCGGCCATTACCCGCGCCGAGGCGGCGGCAAAATTGCTCGACCAGGGCTTTGCAACGCCGGCGCCGAGCTGGCTGACGGTAGCGGCGCTGCCCGCCTATGGCGACACCATGTCGGCCAACGACATGAATGACGAAATCTGCAAGAAGAAGCCGGTCGAGGAGCAGTCGGAAACCGCACCCGCCGTCGGCGACAAGGGCAAGGACGTGCCGAAATCGCCCTATCAGGAAAAGCTCGACCATGTACCGACGCTGATCGCCGTCGGCCTCGGCGGCGCCACGGGACCGAAGCCGAAGGCGATGCTCGACGCCTCCGGGCAGGAATATGCCGACGTGCCGCTGCCGACATGGCGGCCGGACCGGGCGCCGCCGGCCGGCGCCGAGCCAGTTGTGGCCGGATCCGCCACCGCCGCGCAGGTCCAGCAGCCGGCCAAGGCGCTGAACTAGCCGCATGGCCGGTTTCCCGATCCCCGTTTCGGTGCTCACCGGCTTTCTCGGTGCCGGCAAGACGACGCTGCTCAATCGGCTGCTCCGGGATCCGGCGCTCGCCGACACCGCCGTCATCATCAACGAGTTCGGCGAGATGGCGATCGACCATCTCCTGGTCGAGCAGGCCTCCGACGGCATCATCCAGCTCTCCGACGGCTGTCTCTGCTGCACGGTGCGCGGCGAGCTGGTCGACACGCTGGCTGACCTCGTCGACCGCCTGCAGACCGGCCGCATCGACCGGCTTGCCCGCGTCATCGTCGAAACCACCGGGCTCGCCGATCCCGCCCCCGTACTGCAGTCGATCATGGCACACCCGGCCCTGGTCCAGGCCTTCCGGCTCGACGGCGTCATCACCCTGGTCGATGCCGTCAACGGCAATGCGACGCTGGATGCGCATGTCGAGGCGGTGAAGCAGGTGGCCGTCGCCGATCGCATCGTGCTCAGCAAGGCCGACCTGACCACGGATGCAGTCGATGTCGAGGCGTTGCGGGCGCGGCTCAGGCAGCTCAACCCGGGCGCCGTGGTGCTCGACGCCGGCGAGGCAAGCACCGCGACCCTGTTCGATAGCGGCCTCTACAATCCGGCCACCAAATCCGTCGATGTGCAGCGTTGGCTCGGCGAAGAAGCCGGCCACGACCATGACCACGGCGGGCATGACCACGGCGGGCATGATCACGACGGGCATGACCATGCCGACCATGATCACCATGACCACAGGCACGATTCCCGCGTGCGTTCGTATTCGCTGGTTCATGACGGGCCGGTGCCGTTTTCGGCAATCGAGATGTTCCTCGATCTGTTGCGCTCGGCGCATGGCGAGCGCCTTTTGCGGATGAAAGGCGTCATCGAGCTTGCAGAAGACCCGTCGCGGCCGCTGGTTATCCATGGCGTGCAGAAGATCCTGCATCCGCCGGTGCAACTGCCGGCCTGGCCGGACAGCCAGCGCGGCACAAGGCTGGTGCTGATCACGCTCGACATGCCCGAAGACTATGTTCGCCGGCTGTTCGCCGCCTTCACCAACCGGCCGTCGATCGACACGCCGGATCGCGTAGCACTGGAAAGCAACCCGCTGGCTATTGCCGGATCGTGATCTCCCCCCTTGAGGGGGAGATGTCGCCGAAGGCGACAGAGGGGGTCGCCTCGGCTGGCGCGACGCCCTGTGGGACGAGAGAAAAGGTTGGCGCTTCACGCGCGGCAACCCCCTCTGGCCTGCCGGCCATCTCCCCCTCAAGGGGGGAGATTATCCCGCTCAGCCGCTTTCGCCAGAACGAGCTAAGTCGAGACTCAGCCGATCCCGCACTCGACCAGGAAGCGGTGGCCGCCCGATATCGCCGTCGTCTCGATCAGCCGATGGCCGGTCTCGGCGCAGAAGGCGGGAATGTCGATGACGGCGAGCGGATCGGTGGTTTCGAGCCACAGCCGGCTGCCCGGCTGCATTGCGGCCAGGCGCTTTTTTGCCTTGAGCACCGGCAACGGGCAGTTCAAGCCTTTGAGGTCGTAGACGGCGGCGGGGCTAGTTGAGGGCCCGTGTTCCTGGCCCCCATCTTCTTGCTCAAGCATGAAGTTCAGCCGCCAAACATGCCGAGCAGCTTTTTCTTCAACCTTGTCGCCGTGCTTTCGGCGTCCGCAGCCTGCGTTTCGACTGCCGGGGCGGCGTCCGATGGCGCTACGGTGGCGGTGGCGACAGGCATCTCGGCGGCGGTCTTGGCAGCTTCCTTTTCGGCGAGCGCCTGGGCTTTGGCAGCTTCCTTCTCGGCCAAGGCCTGTGCCTTGGCTGCCTCTTTCGCGGCCTTGGCCGCTTCTATGGCGGCAAGCCTTTGTTCCTCGGCCTTCTGCTTGGCGGCCTTTTCGGCATCGAGCGCCGCCATCTTGCGGCCCGCCGGCGAATCGATGCGGCCCATGCGCGCCGTTTCGGCCACGGTGCCGTCCGGGTTGAGCGAGGGCGGCTCGATCGGCACGCGTTCGCCGCGCGCACGCCGTTTCGACCAGTCGGAAACGATGCTGGCTTCCTTGATCCCGGCGATGGTCGGCTTGGGTGCCGGCACGCTGGCCTTGACGGCGCCGTTGAAGGCCGCCTCATAGGTGCTTTGATAGGCGTTGATGGCGCTCTTCAGCGAATCGGGCTGGGTGGTCGCAGGGCAAGCGCCGGTCGGATTAAAGGTCGAGCCGTCGGCCGCAACCTGGTTGAAGACGTAGCGCTTCTCGCAGACGTCGACTTTCGGCGGCACCTTGGTAACCTCGAAATTGTCGTAGCCGACCTTCAGCATCTTCCAGAATTCGTAGTTCGGATCGTTGCGATAGCGCGCCATGTTGGCTGCGGTCATGCGGAACGGAAAAGCCTGGATCTGGAACTCGGTCTGGCCGCCCTGGAAGGCGTCGCGGCCGAAAGCGTAAATCTGCTCGATCTGCGCGTCGGTCATCGAATAGCAGCCAGACGACGAGCAGGCGCCATGGACCATCAGGTTGGAACCCGTGCGGCCATTGGCGCGGTCATAGGCGTTCGGGTAGCCGATATTGAAGGACAGGTGGTAATTCGACCGCGGGTTCATCTGTGCCGGGCGGACCGTGTAAAAGCCTTCCGGCGCCTGGCGGTCGCCTTCGGTGAATTTTGGCCCGAGCTTGCCCGACCATTTGCAGATGTCGTAGCTGGCGACCAGGTCGTAGCGGCCGTTGGTCTTGGCCTTCCAGATTTCGAGCTTGCCTTCTTCCTTGAAGATGCGGGCCATCACCGAGGAGGTGCGGACCATGCCCTTGGCCTTCATCTCGGCCAGGATCTTGTCCGGCAGCGGCTTGTTGGCTTGCGGCGCAAAATCCTTCATCGAAGCATCATTGCAGCCGGCGACGCCGATCGCAGCGATCAGAACTCCGGTGCGGGCAAGCTTGGCAAACATGGATATGGCTATCGTCTTCATCTCTGCGCCGCGGATGCCGCGGCTGCTAAACTGACCGCTGACGGACCCTAAGCCCGTTAACCTTGAAAATTCCTTACCGCAATCATGCTGGCGCGTCCCCTTACGGCAACCCCACTGAGCCGAATGCAGCGGCATTTTTGTGGCGAAACTGGTTCACGCCGCCACATTTCGGGCCGCGTGCCTGCGTTGGTTACAGATTGCGGCCCATCGCCAGGTATTTCTCGCGGCGATGCTCGCGGAAGTCGGTGTTGGCGCCGGAGAATTCCTTCATCGTCCTGGCGATGAGGTCGCCGGTGGCGGCAATCACCGTTTCGGGGGCGCGATGGGCACCGCCGAGCGGCTCGGCGACGATGGCGTCGATGATCTTCAGCTCCAGCAGGTCCTGCGCCGTGATCTTCATGTTGGTCGCAGCATCCTTGGACCGCGTGGTGTCGCGCCACAGAATCGAGGCGGCGCCCTCCGGCGAGATCACCGAATAGATGGCGTGTTCGAGCATGTAGACGCGGTTGGCGGTGGCAATCGCTATGGCGCCGCCCGAGCCGCCTTCGCCGATCACCACCGAGATCGACGGCACCTTCAGGCCAAGGCAGGCCGAAGTCGAGCGGGCGATGGCTTCCGCCTGGCCGCGCTCTTCGGCGTTGACGCCGGGATAGGCGCCGGCCGTGTCGACCAGCGTCAGCAGCGGGATCTGGAAGCGGTCGGCGAGTTCCATCAGCCGCACCGTCTTGCGGTAGCCCTCCGGCCGCACCGAGCCGAAATTATGCTTCAGCCGGCTTGTCGTATCGGAACCCTTCTCCTGGCCGATGATTGCCACCGGCTCGCCACGGAAGCGGGCGAAGCCGCCGACGATCGCCTGATCCTCGCCGAAATTGCGGTCGCCGGCGAGCGGCGTGAAATCGGTAAGCAGACCCTTGATGTAGTCGATGCAATGCGGCCTGTCCGGATGGCGCGCCACCTGCACCTTCTGCCACGGCGTCAGCGCCTTGTAGGCGTCGCGCAGCGCATCGCGCGAGCGCTTCTCGAGACGGGCGATCTCATCGCCGACATCGACCGCCTCGCCGTTCTCGGCAAGCTTCTTCAGCTCAAGGATCTTGCCTTCGAGATCCTGCACAGGCTTTTCGAAATCGAGGTAATTGTACATTCTTGGGCGGACCGGCAAGTCGGAAGGCAATGACTGACGCAAGCCTGAAAATGCAGGCTGGGCGCGGTGGAACGTCGTTCTCACATAGCGGCATGACGCCTAGTCGGCAAGCGGATGATGATCGTTGACCAGACGCACCAGCCGCTCCTCCAGCACATGCGTGTAGATCTGCGTCGTTGAAATATCGGCATGGCCAAGCAACTGCTGCACGGCCCTGAGATCAGCGCCGTTCTGCAGCAGATGGCTGGCGAAAGCATGGCGCAGCACATGCGGCGATATCTTCGCCGTGGCAATGCCGGCCCGAGCGCCAAGCCCTTTCAGCTCGCGGGCAAAGACCTGTCTCGAGAGATAGCCGCTGTCGGAGGCAGCCGGAAACAGGAACGGGCTGTCGGCAAGAGCCGGCACCGCCCCCCGTGCGGCAAGCCATGTCCGCATCGCGGTGCGCGCCTTGGCCGACAGCGGCACCATGCGCTCCTTGTTGCCCTTGCCTCGCACCATGAAGAAGCGGTCGTCGCGCTGTGCCACCGTCACGGGAAGGCCGACCAGCTCCGAAACGCGCAAGCCGGTGGCGTAGAGCACCTCGACCAGCGCGTGCAGGCGCAGCGCCGCCAGCCTGTCGCCGTCATGCATGGAGGGGTCCACCGCCTCCTGCGCCGCGCGGTCGAGCAGCCGGCCGGTATCGGCCTCGCTCATCGTCTTAGGCAGCGGCCGGCCTTTCCTCGGACTGTCCAGCGTGCCGGTCGGATCGTCACCCCGCAGGCCTTCGGCGTAGAGGAACTTGAAGAACTGCCGGATCGCCGACAATTTGCGCGCCTGCGAGGTGGCGGCAAAGCCGCGCGCGGCGATGTCGTCGAGATAGGCACGGATGTCGGCGCTGGTGGCAGCGGCAAGCCCACCGCCGATCCCGACGGAAGCGTCTTCGAGGTCGCGGCGATAGGAGGAAAGCGTGTTTTCGGCGGCGCCGCGCTCGGCGCTCATCATCTCCAGGAAGGCTTCGATGCGGGCGGCGCTGTTCATTTTTTGGGATTGAGCTTTTCCGGAGGGATACGCACGCTCATTTCCGCCTTCCTCGGCTCGACGAACATGACCAGGGCGAACATCGCGCCATAGACAATGCCGGCCAGAATCGCGAGCGTCACGACAAAGCGAAACAGTGTTGGCATTAATTTTCGCCCGTCGTCTTATTCTGCATTTCCAACCCTGTGCCCTTATGAGACGCCAATCCGGCCAATTCAAGGGTGAAGCCCATAGTCCCGGTTGCGCCGCGCTTGACGCAAACAGGCTTTTGATGTCGATACGCCGCCAAAGAGGCCTAGAAGCATGAACGCGCTACCAGCAAATCCTCCGGGCGAGAGCCATGCCGCGCTGCTCGGCCGGCTGGGCGGCCGTTCCATCGTCTTTGTCGGGCTGATGGGCGCCGGCAAGACGGCGATCGGCCGCAAGGTGGCGGCGATGCTGGCACTGCCCTTCATCGACAGCGACCAGGAGATCGAAACTGTTTCGCGCATGAGCGTCCCGGACCTGTTCGAGCGCTATGGCGAGGCGGAGTTCCGAGCACTGGAGCAGCGCGTCATCCTGCGTGTGCTGGAGCACGGGCCGCAGGTGCTGTCGACCGGCGGCGGCGCCTTCATGAACGCGCAGACGCGCGAGGCGATCGCCAGCCATGGCGTTTCGGTTTGGCTGAAAGCCGAGATCGACCTGTTGATGGAGCGCGTTTCCAAGAAACAGAACCGGCCGCTGCTGAAAAGCGCCGATCCGCGCGCCGTGCTGGAACGGTTGATGGCGGAACGCTACCCGGTTTACGCCGCGGCCGATGTCATCGTGCCGACCCGCGACGACCGCAAGGAGATCATTGCCGCCGAAGTGGTGGACGCGCTGCGCGGCCATTTCGGCGTTGCCGATATTGACGAGGTGCGGTCGTGAGCGCTGATGCAACGGTCTCTGTCGAAGTCGGGCTTGGCGAGCGTGCCTACGATATTTTGATCGGTCCCGGCCTG
This sequence comes from Mesorhizobium sp. M0678, assembly GCF_040320505.1. Classification (NCBI taxonomy): domain Bacteria; kingdom Pseudomonadati; phylum Pseudomonadota; class Alphaproteobacteria; order Hyphomicrobiales; family Phyllobacteriaceae; genus Mesorhizobium; species Mesorhizobium sp. M0678. The sequence goes on from NZ_JAMYPT010000010.1 coordinate 104,483, forward strand.
CTGTCACGCGCCGGCGCCGAGATTTCGCGCCGTCTGCCGGGGACGCGGGCGGCGGTCGTCACCGACGAAAACGTCGCGGCCGCGCATCTCGCGACGCTTGCGGCCGGCCTGGCAAGCGGTGGCATCCAACATGCCGTCATCACGTTGCCGCCAGGCGAAAAGACCAAGAGCTTTGCGCATCTCGAAGAGGTGGTCGACGGCGTGCTGGCCGCCAAGCTGGAGCGCGGCGACGTCGTCATCGCGCTCGGCGGCGGCGTCGTCGGCGACCTCGCCGGCTTTGCCGCCGGCATCGCGCGGCGCGGCATGAACTTCGTGCAGGTTCCGACCTCGCTGCTGGCGCAAGTCGATTCCTCCGTCGGCGGCAAGACCGGCATCAACAGCAAGCGCGGCAAGAACCTGGTCGGGGTATTCCACCAGCCCAGGCTGGTGCTGGCCGACACCGAAGTGCTCGACACGCTGCCGATCCGCGAGTTTCGCGCCGGCTATGCCGAACTGGCCAAATACGGGCTGATCGACCGGCCCGAGTTTTTCGCCTGGCTGGAAGAAAACTGGCGTCAAGTGTTTGCCGGCGGGCCGGAGCGGGCTGCGGCCATCGCCGAGGCCTGTCGTGCCAAGGCCGACGTCGTTGCCCGCGACGAGTTCGAGACCGGCGACCGCGCGTTGCTCAATCTCGGCCACACCTTCGGTCATGCGCTGGAGGCGGCGACCGGCTATGACGGCGCAAGGCTCGTGCATGGCGAGGGCGTCGCCATCGGCATGGCGCTGGCGCACCGCTTTTCGTCAAGGCTCAATTTGGCGAGCCCCGACGACGCGGCGCGTGTCGAGGCGCATCTTCGCGCCGTCGGTCTGCCCTGGCGCATGGCCGACATTCCAGGCGAACTGCCCGACGCCGAGACGCTGTTCTCCTTCATCACCCAGGACAAGAAGGTGTCGCGCGGCGCGCTGACCTTCATCCTGACGCGCGGCATCGGCCAGGCCTTTATCGCCCGGGATGTGCCGGCCTCGGAAGTGCTGGCGTTCCTCCGGGAGAACCATCCGGGTCGGCAGGAAAGCCGCCCGGGATGAGCCAGGCCGGCTGGATCGCGGCTGCCGTGCTCGCCGGCCTCGGCCTGCTGGGCTTCGTCTTGCGCCGGCGCCTGCTCGCCGCCTTCGGCTACGAGCTGCAACGCATCGAGCCGCAGCGCTCGGCGCGCGAGGAACTGCGCGGCGCCGTCGACGATTTCCGCCGCGACGGCCAGGTGGTGCGCGAGGACCGCGCCCGCATCGGCGGCCTGTTCGACCTCGAGGAGCTCGAAGTGTCGGACGTCATGGTCCACCGCACGAATATGCGCTCCGTCAACGCCGACGACCCGCCCGAAGCGGTGGTTCGCGAGATCCTGCAGAGCCCGCACACCCGCATGCCGTTGTGGAAGGGTTCGCTCGACAACATTGTCGGCGTGCTGCACGCGAAGGATCTGCTGCGCGCGCTGAACGAGGTCGGCAACGATTTTTCCAGGATCGACGTGATGAAGATCGCGTCGAAACCGTGGTTCGTGCCCGACACCACGACGCTTCAGGAGCAGCTCAATGCCTTCCTGCGCCGCAAGGCGCATTTCGCCATCGTCGTCGACGAATATGGCGAGGTCGAAGGGCTGGTGACGCTGGAAGACATCATCGAGGAGATCGTCGGCGAGATCGCCGACGAGCACGACATCGACATCCAGGGCGTCAAGCAGGAGGCCGACGGCTCCGTCGTCGTCGACGGCACGGTGCCGATCCGCGACCTTAACCGGGCGCTCGACTGGAACCTGCCGGACGAGGAAGCCACCACCATCGCCGGCCTTGTCATCCACGAGGCGCAGTCGATCCCGGACGAAAAGCAGGCCTTTACGTTTCACGGCAAGCGCTTCGTCGTCATGAAGCGCGACAAGAACCGTATCGCGCGGCTGAGGATCAAGCCGGCGATGCTTGGAGAATGACAGTGCGCACCTTGTGGCAGCCGTGGGCAGTCAGGAGTTGATGACGATCGATCGGCGAAGCCTGCTTCTGGCGTCGATGGCGGCGCTGCTGCCGGGACAGGCGGCGGCATTGCGGCCGCGTTCGCCGTCGCCCGAAACCTTCGACTATGGGCCGGCCAAGCTCGACATCTATTCCCGCGATGGCGCAAGCGGCCTGCCGGTCGTCTTCTTCGTCCATGGCGGCGCCTGGCGGGTCGGCAACCGCAACAATGTCAATTCCAAGCCTGGTTTCCTGCTCGACAATGGCTTCGGCTTCGTCTCGATCGACTACCGGATGCTGCCTGAAGCCGACGTCGCCACCCAGGCGGCAGATGTCGAACTGGCCTATCGTTACGTCCGCGCCAACATCGCCAGGCATGGCGGCGATCCGGACCGGATCGTCGCCATGGGCCATTCGGCCGGCTGCCATCTCGTCGCATTGACCGGGCTGCGCGGCGGCCTGCCCGGCGTCGCGGCGCTGGTTCTCGACGACACCAGGGCCTACGATCTGGAGGCGCTGGCCAGAAGCGGCGGCATGGCAGGGGTCTATGCCCGCGCCTTTCCCGATCCGGCGCAGTGGCGCGCGCTGTCGCCTGTCACCTACGTCGAAGGCCGCAAGCACCCGCCGACCTTCATCGCCCATTCGCGCGCGAAAGCCCGCGCGGCGGACGCGCAGGCCTTCGCCGAGCGTCTGCGCGCCACCGGAACCAAGGTCACGCTGTTCGACGGCAGCGCCTATTCGCACATGTCGATCAATCGCGATTTCGGCACCGACGGCGATGCATTGACCGCCGCGGTGATGGCTTTCCTGAGGGCGAGCCTCGGCTGAAATTTACCAGCGGGTCTTTTCACCGGGCGCCACCGGCTCGATCGCCAGGGCGTGGACGCCGGATTTCAACTCCTCGGCCAGCAGATCGTTGACTGCGCGGTGACGCTCGACGCGGCTCATGCCGGCAAAGGCTGGCGCGACGATGCGGACGCGGAAATGCGTCTCGCCAGTGCCGTCGAAGGTGGCGTGATGGCCGGAATCCACATGATGATGCCCGGCATGGAGATGGCTTTCGTTGATGACGTCCAGCCGTTCCGGCGAAAACGCCTTTTTCAGCTTATCTTCCATCGTTGCCTGTATGGACATCGCCGCTTCCCTTCACCACATCTATGTCATCGCACAAAATTCGCAATTCGCCGGTTTTATGCCGCGATTCAGCGGCTAGGGCGATCATCGCGAAAATGTCAATTCTTGTTTCGCATCAGCGAACAGCCCATAAATGGGTGAGATGAAGCCGTACCCAAAATATTTCGAGAAGATTCGCATCCGCCCGGAGAAGGACGCGGAGCTGAAGTCGCGTTCGCCGATCTGCCAGTGGGATGGCTGCAAGGAGGCCGGTACCCACCGTGCCCCGGTCGGACGGATGAAGGAAGGCGAGTATTTCCAGTTCTGCTTCGATCACGTGCGCGAGTACAACAAAGGCTTCAATTATTTCTCGGGCGTTCCCGATACCGAGATCGCCCGCTTCCAGAAGGAAGCCATGACCGGCCACCGGCCGACCTGGAAAATGGGCGTCAACGGTGCCTCGACACGCTCCTCGCCCGACTTCGCCCAGGCGCGTTCCGGTCGCGCCGGCTACTACAATCGCATGCGCGATCCGTTCGACCTGTTCAAAGGCCCGAAAGACCCGCGCGAAGCACGCGAGCGCAAGGCCAAGCCGCTTGAGGCCAAGGCACTGGAAACGCTTGGCCTTGATACAAAGGCAACTGGCAAGGATATCAAGGCGCGCTATAAGGAACTTGTGAAACGCCACCACCCGGATGCGAATGGCGGCGACAGAGGTTCGGAAGACCGGTTCCGCGATGTGCTCCAGGCGTATCGCGTGCTCAAGCAGGCAGGTTTGTGCTGAGCGACCATACGGTTCGTGTCGCTTTCCAACTTTCATAAGGTTGGAAAAGGCTCTAAGACCGCCCCCGAACAAAATCGATTGCCGGCGAAACGCGGCGTTTCGCTTGTGGAGACGTTGATAGAGATGAACAAGGTCGATCGCGACATCGCCAACCTGCCCGACACCACGGTGTCGGTGAAGGAGACATTCGGCTTCGACTCCAAGATGGTGGTGCCGGCCTATGCGGTGACGAGCGAGCACGTTCCCGACATCGATCCGGACTACCTGTTCGACAAGAACACGACCATGGCGATCCTCGCCGGCTTTGCCTACAACCGTCGGGTCATGGTGTCGGGCTATCACGGCACCGGCAAGTCGACGCATATCGAGCAGGTCGCCGCCCGCCTCAACTGGCCCTGCGTGCGTGTCAATCTCGACAGCCATGTCAGCCGCATCGACCTCGTCGGCAAGGACGCCATCGTGGTCAAGGACGGGCTGCAGATCACCGAATTCCGCGACGGCATCCTGCCCTGGGCCTATCAGCACAATGTCGCGCTGTGCTTCGACGAGTACGATGCCGGCCGCCCGGACGTGATGTTCGTCATCCAGCGCGTGCTGGAATCGTCGGGCCGGCTGACGCTGCTCGACCAGAGCCGGGTGATCCGCCCGCACCCGGCCTTCCGGCTGTTTTCGACCGCCAACACGGTTGGGCTGGGCGACACCACCGGCCTCTACCACGGCACCCAGCAGATCAACCAGGCGCAGATGGACCGCTGGTCGATCGTTACCACGCTGAACTATTTGCCGCACGACAATGAAGTGAACATCGTGCTGGCCAAGGCCAAGCATTATCGCGACGGCAAGGGCAAGGAGATCGTCAACAAGATGGTCCGTGTCGCCGACATGACGCGCTCGGCCTTCATCAACGGCGATTTGTCGACCGTTATGAGCCCGCGCACGGTCATCACCTGGGCCGAGAATGCCGAAATCTTCGGCAATATCGGCATGGCGTTCCGGCTGACCTTCCTCAACAAATGCGACGAGCTGGAACGCTCGCTGGTGGCCGAGTTCTATCAGCGCGCCTTCGGCGAAGATCTGCCGGAGAGCGCGGCGAACGTTGTGCTGGGCTAAGCAGAGTCTCGATGGCGGGTCCGGGCGACAACACGCGAAACAAATCCAAGACCGGCGCTGAGAACGACAGCTTCAAGCGCGCCGTCACCGTTTGCATGCGCGCGATTGCCGGTGACAAGGATCTCGAGGTCGGCTTCGCCAAGGACCGGCCGGCGCTGGCCGGCAGCCGCGCCCGACTGCCCGAACTGCCGAAGAAGGCATCGAAGGCGGACATCGCCATCACCCGCGGGCTCGGCGATTCCATGGCGCTGAAGCGCGCCTGCCACGATGCGCGCATCCACACCAGGCTGGCGCCGGAAGGCAAGCAGGCCCGCGCCATCTACGACGCGGTCGAGCAGGCCCGGGTGGAGGCGATCGGCAGCCGCGCCATGCAGGGCGTCGCCGACAATATCGGCTCGATGCTGGAGGACAAATACGCCAGGGCCAACCTCATCGACGTCAAGGACAAGGCCGACGCGCCGATCGAGGAGGCGCTGGCGCTGATGGTGCGCGAAAAGCTGACCGGCCGCACTGTGCCGAAGAGCGGCGAACGGCTGGTCGATCTCTGGCGCCCTTGGGTCGAGGAAAAGGCCAGTGCCGATCTCGACGGGCTGTCGGCAAAGCTCGACGACCAGCAGGCGTTCGCCCGCGTGGTGCGCGAGATGCTCGCCTCCATGGAAATGGCCGAGGAGCTCGGCGATGACCAGGAGACGGAAGACTCGGAGGACAACGACGAAAACCAGCCGCAAGGCGAGGAGCAGAGCGAGGAGGGCGGCGAAGACGATTCGGGCTCCGAGCAGTCGCAGTCCGAGGATACAGAGGCATCGTCGGACGACGAGCAATCGGCCGAGACAGAGGCCTCCGACGCCACCGCCGAGGATCTCTCCGACGATGACGACGCCGATGCGGAGACGCCCGGCGAGGCGCGCCGCAACGACAATCCCTTCACCAATCTGCCGAAAGAGATCGACTACAGGGTCTTCACCACGGCCTTCGACGAGACCGTAGGTGCGGAGGAACTGTGCGAGGAGGAGGAGCTCGACCGGCTGCGCGCCTTCCTCGACAAGCAGCTCGCCAACCTTTCCGGCGTCGTCGGGCGGCTGGCCAACCGGCTGCAGCGCCGCCTGATGGCGCAGCAGAACCGCTCCTGGGATTTCGACCTCGAAGAAGGCTATCTCGATCCGGCACGGCTGGTGCGCGTCGTCATCGACCCGATGCAGCCTTTGTCCTTCAAGCAGGAGCGCGATACCAAATTCCGCGACACGGTGGTGTCGCTGGTGCTCGACAATTCGGGTTCGATGCGCGGCCGGCCGATCACAGTCGCCGCCACCTGCGCCGACATCCTGGCGCGCACGCTGGAACGCTGCGGCGTCTCGGTCGAAATCCTCGGCTTCACCACCCGCGCCTGGAAGGGCGGGCAGGCGCGCGAGAAATGGCTGAAGGAAGGCAAGCCGCCGAACCCCGGCCGGCTCAACGATCTGCGCCACATCATCTACAAATCCGCCGACCATCCGTGGCGGCGGGCGCGCCGCAACCTCGGCCTGATGATGCGCGAGGGCCTGCTCAAGGAAAACATCGATGGCGAGGCGCTGCTGTGGGCGCACAACCGGCTGATCGCGCGGCCGGAGCAGCGCAAGATCCTAATGATGATCTCGGACGGCGCGCCGGTCGACGATTCGACGCTGTCGGTCAATCCGGGCAATTATCTCGAGCGGCATCTGCGCGCCATCATCGAGCTCATCGAGACGCGCTCGCCGGTCGAGCTTTTGGCCATCGGCATCGGCCACGACGTCACCCGCTACTATCGCCGCGCCGTCACCATCGTCGATGCCGAAGAACTGGCCGGCGCCATGACCGAGCAGCTGGCCTCGCTGTTCGCCGAGGAAACCGTGCGCGACACGCGGCGCGGCGGCATGCGGCGCGCCGGATGATTTTTTCCCGCGGCGGCTTTTGGCAGAAGCTTTTGGCCGCCATCGCGTTGTTCGGCATCACTTTGGCCCCGGCTGTCGCTGCCGGGCCGGCCTCGGTCGAGCCGGCCGAAATCTCGGCCCGGCCCATAACCCAGTTTCGCATCGGCAATGACGAAAAACAGTTCGGGCCGCTCGAATTCGTCGGCGGGCTCGAAATGACCTCGTCGACGCGCGATTTCGGCGCGCTGTCGGCGCTTCGGTTCCTCAAGCCAGGCAGCGATTTCATCGGCGTCGCCGACACCGGCTTCTGGTTCTTCGGCACCCTCGTCCACGATGCCGACAAGCGGCCTTCCGGCATCCAGAATTTTCGCATGCAGCAGATGGTCGATGCGGCCGGCCAGCCGATCGACGAGAAATGGGCGGTCGATGCCGAAGGCCTCGCGGTCAAGGACGGCATTGCCACGGTCGGTTTCGAGCGCGATCACCGTATCGCCGAGTTCAAGATCGATCCGGACGACATGAAGGCGCCGTTCAGGCAATTGGACTTCCTGATCCCGGCCTGGGAACTCCGCCGCAATCGCGGCTTCGAGACCGTCACCCGCGCCCATCCTTACGGGCAGCACGCGGGCGGGCTGGTCGTGGTGTCGGAAAAGAGCCTCGACAAGACCGGCAACATCTTTGCCGCGATCATCGAAGGGCCGCGCAAGGGCGTCTTCACCATCAAGCGCAATGGCGATTTCGACATCACCGACGGCGCCTTCCTGCCGGACGGCGACCTGTTGCTTCTGGAGCGCAGTTTTTCGATGGCCGGCGGCGTCAAGATGCGGCTGCGGCGCATATATGGCGAAAGCGTCGAGAAGGGCGCCGTCGCCGACGGGCCGGTGCTGCTCGAAGCCGACATGGGCTACCAGATCGACAACATGGAAGCGCTCGACGTCTGGACCCGCGACGATGGCGCGCTGATCGTGTCGCTGATGTCCGACGACAACCACTCGATCCTGCAGCGCAATCTTTACCTGGAATTTGTGCTGCACGAGGATTGACGCGCGACCGGCCTGCTGGCTGACAGCATCGCTGGCGTTTCCGCGCCGTTTTGCAACGCAGGCAATTTCCCTTAATTTCCCCTGGCAATGACCCGCGTCGCGGGTTTTCCAGCCGGCTCTCACCATCAGCAAAAATACTTTAGCCGTGACTTGACAATTTGTGTCATCGGCGAAATACTCAAGTCCATGCTTAAGTATTCCGAGATCGACAGCATCCTGCGGGCTCTTGCCGAGCCGACGCGCCGGGCAATCCTGGAAAGGCTGAGCCGCGGGCCGGCCACCGTCAGCCAGTTGGCGGAGCCGTTCGGCATGACCTTCGCCGCCGTGCTCCAGCACCTCCAGGTGCTTGAAGCGTGCGGGCTGATCCGCAGCGAAAAGATCGGGCGCGTGCGCACCTGCCGGATCGAGCCCGGCGGGCTAGCCCCGCTTGCCGACTGGATCGCCGCGCGCCGTACGCCGGCCGAACGCCAGCTCGACCGTCTCGGCCAGATCCTGGCGGAGACTGACCAATCGAAAGCAACAATCCACGAGCAGGAAAAGGACGAAAAGAAATGAACCAGATTGCCCCTGTTAACGACGAGCACTCCGTCATCCATTCGACCTTCACGATCGAGCGGACCTATCCGCAATCGCCCGAGCGCGTCTTCTTCGCCTTTGCCGACAAGGCGACGGTGCGGCGCTGGCGCGTCGAAGGCGACGGCTTCACCATCGCCGAATTCACCTTCGATTTCCGTGTCGGCGGCGGCGAGGTTTCGCGGTTCAGCTACCAGGGCGGCCCGGAGATCAGGCTCGATGCGCAGTTCCAGGACATCGTCCCTGACCGGCGCATCGTATTTTCATACCGGATGGCGGTCGGGGCGCAGCCGCTGTCGGCGTCGCTCACCACGGTCGAGCTTGCACCTTCCGGCGAGGGCACCCGCCTGACCTATACCGAACAGGGTGCGTTCTTCGATGGCGTCGATTCAGCGCAAGGGCGCGAGGAGGGCACACGCGGGCTGCTGCAGGCGCTTGCCGCCGAGCTTCAGAAGGCGAAGTAGAGGTTCGCCGGCGTACCGGGCGGCGTCCAACAAGGCCCGCCCGGATTGCGAGGTGGCCTATTGCCCCTTGCTCGCGAGCCAGACGATGTGACGGGCGCCGCGCTTGCCGTGAGCCCGCACCTTGACCTCCTCGACCGTGAAGCCGGCCTGCTTGAGCCTTCGGGTGAAACCTGCGTCAGGGCCCTGCGACCAGACCGCTAGCACACCGCCGGGCTTGAGAGCTGCTCTCGCGCTGATCAGGCCGGCTGCGCTGTAGAGCGCATCGTTGGCCTTGTAGACGATGCCCTCGGGGCCGTTGTCGACATCGAGCAGGATCGCGTCCCAGGCCGAAGCTTGCGATCGGATGAGCTGACCGACATCGGCCTCACGAATGCTGACGCGCCGGTCATCAAGGCAGCCGCCGAACAGCTCGGCCATCGGGCCGCGCGCCCAAATCACGATGGCCGGCACCAGTTCGGCAACGGCGACCTGCGCATCGTCGCCGAGCTCGGCCAGCGCCGCGCGCAGCGTAAAGCCCATGCCGAGGCCGCCGATCAGGATGTTTGGGGTCCGGCGGCCGGCAATCCTTTGACAGGACAGTTTCGCCAGCGCTTCTTCGGAACCGCTGAGCCGGCTGTTCATCAGCTCGTTCGCGCCAAGCATGATCGAGAATTCGCCGCCGCGCCGTTTCAGGCGGAGTTCCTGTCCGCCGTCAGGCGTTTTTGCCGAGTTCAGTTGAAGCCAGGGGATCATGCTCGATAGTCTTTGAGCATGATCTTGTCCGAAAACCGGTTCCCACTTTTCGGGATCATGCTCTATGCCGCCAGTGCCGGCTGGCTCCAGCGGGCGGCAAGCAGCCGGTAGGGGATCAGCGCCACCACCGCTATGATCAGCTTGACGCTGAGATCGCCGAGCGCCCAGGAGACCCAGCGCATCGTCTCGACCGGCAGCACGCCCATCAGCGGTGCGGTTTCCAGCGCAAAGCCGTCGTTGGGCCCGGCGAAGGCGAACGCCGCCGCGAAGGCGACGGTGAAAAACACCACCGTATCGAAAACGGAGCCGACCAGCGTGCCGACGATCGGTGCGCGCCACCAGCTCTGCCGGCGCAGCCGGTTGAACACGGTGACGTCGAGCAACTGCGCGGTGAGGAAGGCGGCACCCGACGCCGCGGCAATGCGCACCAGCCGGTCGGCGGCGGTCTCGAATTCGATCAGGCCGTGGCGAAACAGCAGCGGTGGGATGACGATCGAGCAGACCACCGCTGTCATGAAGCCGACAAAGACGATCCTGCGCGCCACCGCCGGCCCATAACGGCGATTGGCGAGATCGGTGACCAGGAAGGAGAACGGATAGGTGAAGGCGCCCCAGGTCAGGATGTCGGCCAGCGACAGCCCGCCGATTGCGCCTTGCATCGGGAACTGCACGAGGATGTTCGAGGCCACGACGACGAGCGCCATGGCCGCCACGAAGGGCAGGTACCGCGAGAGGAAAGTCATTTTTTTATCCTGGGTAATGGAACCAGCGGAAAGCGATCCGGAACCGGATCACGCCCTGGAAGGCGGCTGCCGCCGAAAAACTCAGGCGGCCGGCTGCTCGGCGAGCTTCTTGGCGATCTGCTTCTTCAACAGCCGGGCGCGCTGCGACAATTCCTTGGCATCGGCCTTGGCCAGGAAGGCGTCGAGGCCGCCGCGATGCTCAACCGAACGCAATGCGTTGGCCGAAATGCGCAGGCGCACATTCTGGTTCAGCGCTTCCGAGATCAGCGTCACATTGACGAGATTGGGCAGGAAGCGACGCTTGGTCTTGTTGTTGGCGTGGCTCACATTGTTGCCGGACATGACTGCCTTGGCAGTGAGTTCGCAGGTGCGGGACATGGTTCTAACCTTCGGTTCTCGGTCCTGGCCAAACATTCGACCCGCGCCGGGTGGCGCGCGGTTTCGGTCAGGCGGCCTCATGGAAAAAGTTGGCGTTCCATAGTTGCATTTCGCCGAGGCGTCAAGCTTGGGGTTGGTTAGTTCCAAGGGAATCAATCAAAAGATGACCGATGCCGGCGCTGCCCCTCATCCGCCTGCCGGCACCTTCTCCCCGTATAGTGACGGGGAGAAGGGGCTGGGCCGCAGGCTCGGCGCTTTCTGCAACTCCGCAAATTGGCGAAACCCTTTGCAAGGCGACCTTCTCCCCGTCCCTATACGGGGAGAAGTGCCCGGCAGGGCGATGAGGGGCTGCGCAAACCTGTCGCGATTTTCCAGGTGGCCACATTTTGTTCTTGCTTTGTGCCGGCAGCTATGCTACTAATTTCGGTATGGTGCTAATTGGCTCCAACGACCCGCCCGCCGAGGCGGGTTTTTTATTTTGGCCGTCGACCAGCCCCAACGTTGCCTGCCGACGGCGCCTTTCACATTAAGGCCGGAATTCAGCCTATAAGCGGTCGCACAGGGACATGCCAGACCGGAGCCGCCCGTCCGGTCGACAATCAAGGACCCGCCATGCCTCGTTCTTTCCTCCATGCCCTGGTCGTGCTGATGGCCGTCGCGCTTTCGACGACGGTTTCGGCCGCTGAGCCGCAATCCTTCACGGGCGAATATTCGGTGTCGTTCCTCGGCCTCTCCGTGGCCAAGGCGAAATTCTCCAGCCATTACGAGGGTGACACCTATTCGATCGAGGGCAGCGTTTCCGCCGCCGGGCTCGCCACTTTGTTCGACGATACGAGAGGCACGATCTCGTCGAAGGGCAAGATTTCGGGCAAGCAGTTGCAGCCGCAAGCGTTCCACGCCGACTACACGTCCGGCAAGAAGGCATCGATGATCGACATCCAGTTTGCCAACGGCGTCGTCACCTCGACCAAGGTCGTGCCTGAGCCGAAGAAGCGCAATCCCGAGAATTGGATACCGCTGGTCGGCAGCCATCTCGTATCGGTCCTCGATCCGATGGCCGCCACCGTCATCCATGCCGACAGCCTCGACCAGGTCTGCGGGCGCACGGTGAAGCTCTATGACGGCGAAATGCGTGCCGATCTGAAACTGAGCTACGAGTCCAAAGGGTCGATCTCGGTGACCGGCTACAAGGGCGATACGGTCACCTGCAGGCTGGGCTTCGAGCCGGTGGCCGGCTACCGCAAGAATCGCAAGGCGCTGAACTACCTGAAGAAACGCAGCCGCATCATGGTGACGTTTGCACCGGTCGGCCAAAGCGGCGTATATGCGCCGATCCGCGCCACGGTCAGCACGCAAATCGGCCCGTTGACGATCAGCGCGGAGCGGTTCGAAGCGAACGAATAGGCGTGATGGTGCGCCGCCAACGGGGCACGGGGGCGACGGATATGGCGCGCGCAACACTGATCGGCTTCTCCGCGGTCGCCATGTGGGCGCTGCTGGCGCTGCTTACGGATGCTTCGGGCGCCGTTCCGCCGTTCCTGCTTTCCGCAATCACCTTCACGATCGGCACTTGCGTCGGGCTGGTTGCCCGGCTGTTCATGCCGGCAGCCGGCGGCGCCGCGAAGATACCGCGCCAGGTCTGGGTGATCGGCATTGCCGGCCTGTTCGGCTACCACTTCTTCTACTTCACCGCGCTGCGCAATGCGCCGGCCGTCGAGGCCAGCCTGATCGCCTATCTGTGGCCGCTGCTGATCGTGCTCGGATCGGCGCTGATGCCTGGCGAGCGGCTGGCCTGGAACCACGTCGCCGGCGCGCTGCTCGGCCTTGCCGGCACGGTCCTGATCGTCACCAAGGGCGGCGGGCTTGCCTTCGACGCGCGTTATGCCTTCGGCTACGCCATGGCCGGCGTCTGCGCGGTGCTGTGGTCGTCCTATTCGCTGTTGTCGCGGCGCTTCCCGTCGGTGCCGACCAGCATCGTCACCTGGTTCTGCGCCGCCACCGCGGCGCTTTCGCTGGTCTGCCATCTGTTGCTTGAGCAGACGGTGCTGCCCGCCGGCGCCGGCCAGTGGCTGGCCGTGCTCGGCCTCGGTCTGATGCCGGTGGGGGCGGCGTTCTATGCCTGGGACATCGGCGTCAAGCGCGGCAACATCCAGGTGCTGGGGGCGGCGAGCTATGCCGCGCCGCTGCTGTCCACCCTGGTGCTGATATCAGCCGGCTTCGCCGAGCCGTCATGGCGCATCCTCGCCGCCTGCGTGCTGATCACCGGCGGCGCGGCACTGGCGGCGAAATCGCTGTTCCTGCGCAAGAGGGCTACAAGCGAGGCAAACGCTTGATGCCGTTTCCCGGTGGCATCGATGCCAATGCCAATGCGACGCTGGTATTTTCGCTGGCGGCGGCGGTGATTTACGCGTTCAGCCTCGGCATGCCGCCGCGCCTTTCGCGGTCGGCGGCAAGGACATTGGCGGTGGCGATGCTGGCGGTGCTGGTCGCGCAGCAGGGCGGCCCATGGCTGCTCGTCGCCGCGCTGGGCGTCAGTGCCATCGGCGACGCCTTCCTGTCGCGCGACGGCGAGAAGGCATTTCTTGGCGGCACGGCCAGTTTTCTTGCCGCGCACGTGCTTTACGTCGTGCTGTTCCTGCGTGCCGGCGGCGGCCTCGGGCTGCTTTCGGCCGAGCCGTGGCGGGCAGCGATCGTGCTGGCGATGATCGTGTCGGTGCTGGCCATGCTTTTCGCGCTCCGGCGCCGCATCGGCCCGGCCTTGCGTTTGCCGATCGGTGTGCATGCCGCGGCACTGCTTGCCATGGGCATTGCGGCGCTCACCCTGAACAGCGTCGGGGTCGTCGGCGGCGTCGTCCTGCTCATGCTGTCCGACGGGCTGCACGCCGCGGAAAAGTTCCTGCTGCCCGCCATCTCGCCACACCGCATTTGGGTGCGCCATGCGGTCTGGGCGCTGTATTACGTCGGCCAGCTGGCGATCACGCTGGGTTTTCTGCTGGGCTAGGTGCCTAGGGCGTGCCCGGCAGCCAGCCTGGTTCGGCGAGTTCGAAGGCGGAGAAATCGAAACCCGGCGCCACGGTGCAGCCGACCAGGGTCCATTCGCCGAGGCTGCGTGCCGACTGCCACCAGCCTGCCGGCACGACGATCTGCGGCCGCTCGCCCGCGGCAAGTGCCGTACCGAGGACCTGCTCGATGACGGGACCGCCTTCTCGGTGTATCGACAGCGCCAGCGGCGCGCCGTCATAGAAGTGCCAGACCTCCGCCGCGTCCCTGACTCGGTGCCAGGCCGACAATTGGTCCTTCTCTAGGAGGAAATAGATCGCCGTCGAATGGCCGCGGGCGCCTTCCGCGCCGTCGCGAAAGGTCTCGGCATACCAGCCGCCTTCCGGATGCGGCTTCAGGCCGAGCAGGGCGATGATTTCGGCGGAACTGGTCATCGCTGTTGCGCTCAGAAATTGTCCTTGCGCTTGCGGATCTCGGCGAACACTTCGGCGTCGGAGGCGTTCTCCAGGCCGAGATGCCTGCGGATCGCCGGATCGTGCCAGCGCAGGAACGGATTGGTCGACAGTTCCTCGCCGATGGTCGTCGGCAGCGTCGGTTTGCCGTCGGCGCGCAGCGCCTCGACCTTGGCGGCGCGCTCTTTCAGCGCCGAATTGGTCGGGTCGACGGTGAGCGCGAAACGGGCATTGGCCAGCGTATACTCATGGCCGCAATAGACGACCGTCTCGGCCGGCAGCGCCGCGAGCTTCTTCAGGGATTCGTACATCACCGGCGGCTTGCATTCGAGCAGCCGCCCACAGCCGAGCGCAAACAGCGTGTCGGCGGCGAAAGCCACTTTCGACGCCGGCAGATGATAGGTGACATGGCCGGCGGTATGGCCGGGTGTGGCGATGACCTCGATCCGCTCATCGCCGAGGTGGACGACCGAGCCTTGCTCGACGGGTTCGTCGATGCCGGGAATCTTTGCCTTTTCGGCTTCCGGCCCGACAATGCGCAGCTTGAAGCGCTCCTTCAGCGCCAGATTGGCCTCGACATGGTCGAGATGGTGGTGGGTGGTCAGGATCATCGTTGGCGTCCAGCCGGTGCGCTTGATCGCTGCCAGGATCGGCGCCTCCTCGGGCGCATCGATGAGCGCCGTCTGACCGCTTTTCGGGTCATGCACCAGCACGCCGAAATTGTCGCTGCGGCACATGAATTGTTCGATCTCGACCGGCATCGCATCTCTCCCTTTATTGCCGCAGACATAGGGCGCCTGCCAGCCGATGTCATCTGCCTTTGTTGAACTTGGACTGCTTCGAAGCTACCGTTCCGCGCATGCATTCAGACATTGTCGATCTCCGTTCGTTTTATTCGACCACGCTCGGCCGCCTGGCCGAACGCTCGATCACCATGGCGCTGTCCTCGATATGGGCCGTCGTGCCCAACGAGCGGCTGGTCGGCCTCGGCTACACCTTGCCGTGGCTGGAGCGCTTCGGCAGCGATGCCGAGCGCGTCTTTGCCTTCATGCCGGCGACACAGGGCGCAGTGGTCTGGCCGGCGACGGGGCCGACGGCGACCGCCCTGGTCTTCGATGAGGAACTGCCGCTGGTCGATTCCTGCATCGACCGCATGCTGCTCGTCCATTCGCTCGAACATGTCGAGAACCCACGCGAGACGCTGAACGAGATCTGGCGGGTGCTGTCGCCGGCCGGCCGTGTCGTCATCGTGGTGCCCAACCGGCGCGGCGTCTGGGCACGCTTCGAGCATACGCCTTTCGGCAATGGCCGGCCGTTCTCGCGCGGCCAGCTGACCGAATTGCTGCGCGAAGCGAATTTCACGCCGGCGGCGTGGTCCGATGCGCTGTTCTTCCCGCCGTCGCCGCGACGTTTCATGATGCAGTTCCATAATGTGCTGGAACGCGCCGGCCGGCGCTTCTGGCCGATCTTCTCCGGCGTTATCGTCGTCGAGGCGCAGAAGCGGCTCTATCAAGGCGTGCCGGTTGCCCAGCGCGCGTCCCGCCGCGTCTTCGTGCCGGTTCTCTCGCCGCATGGCGCGCCGACGCTTGGCCGGGCTGTCGCGGGCCGAACACCCGGCACCGCCAGGATGACGCGTTCGTGATCCGAGACGTGCTTTTTCACGCCTATCTGACGATATCAGGTTTGCTGTCCGATTGAAGGCCGTGCGGCCGATCCCTATGACCGGTTTGGCATTGCTCCGAATGCAAGGATTTAACCGATGGATGATCGTCCGGATGTCGAGGCCAGCGCCCAGAAGCTTGCCACGTCGATCGAAGCCAGCAGCCTGCGTGAGCAGCTGGCAACAATCAAGATAGCGCTGACCACCTCGCCGGTGCGAAAACAATTGCTTTGGGCATCGATCGGCATCGTCGCCGTCATCGTGGCGAGCTCGATCGGGCAGGTTCTGCTCAATCGCTGGAACCAGCCTTTCTACGACGCGCTGGCGCGGCGCGACATGCCGGCTTTCCTGCATCAGCTTCTGGTCTTTGCCGGCATCGCCGGCGGGCTTGTGGTGCTCAATGTCGGCCAGACCTGGCTCGACCAGATGCTCCGCCTGAAGCTGCGCGAGGCGCTGACGCTCGACCTGATCGACGAATGGATGCGGCCGGCGCGTGCCTTCCGGCTGACCCATGCCGGCGCCATCGGCGTCAATCCCGACCAGCGCCTGCAGCAGGATGCCGGGCATCTCTCCGATCTTTCCACCGGTCTTGGCATCGGCCTGCTGCAGTCCTGCATCCTGCTTGCCTCGTTCGTTGGGGTCCTGTGGTCGCTGTCTTCCGGCTTCGTCTTCCACATAGGCGGCCATTCGCTGGCCATACCCGGCTACATGGTCTGGGCGGCGATCCTTTATGCTGGCACCGCCTCCTGGTTGAGCTGGCTGGTCGGGCGACCGTTGATCCGCTTCAACAACGATCGCTATACGCGTGAGGCGGAACTGCGCTCCTCGGTGGTTCGCGTCAACGAGAATGTCGATGCCATCGCGCTGGCGCATGGCGAGGCCGATGCCAGGCGCCGGCTCGAATTCGATCTCGGCACGGTGCTGGGCGCCATGCGGCGCATCTACAGCGCCCAGATCAATCTTTCCTGGGTTACCGACACCTATGGCTGGATCACTGTCGTCGCGCCGATCCTGGTCGCCTCACCGGTCTATTTCGCCGGCGATATCAGCTTTGGCGGCTTGATGATGGCAGTCGGCGCTTTCAACCAGGTCCATTCGTCGCTGCGCTGGTTCATCAACAATATCGGCGGCATCGCCGATTGGCGCGCTACGCTGATGCGGGTCGCCGACTTCCGCATCGCGCTTGGCGACACCGACGCGCTGCACGATACGGAAAGGCGCATTTCGTTCGGCGAAAACCCGGACGGCAGCCTGACATTCGAGAAACTCGAGATCGCCTCGCCGGAGGGATGCACCAAGCTTGCCGAGCCGCATGTCGAAATCCGCGCCGGCGACCGGGTCATGATCACCGGAGATCCGGGCGCCGGCAAGACGCTGTTCTTCCGGGCCATTGCCGGTCTGTGGCCATGGGGCAGCGGACGGATCGGCATGCCGGCCGGAGAAGCGCCGATCTTTGTTCCGCGTACCCCCTATTTCCCGCTCGGCAAGCTGCGCGAGGTGCTCAACCATTCAGACGGCGCGGCGGAGGCGAGCGATGCCGAGATCTCGGAGGTGCTGGCCGATGTCGGGCTGCAACGCCTGTCGTCCTCGCTCGATCGCTCGGCGCGCTGGGAGCGTGAGCTCAGCGACGACGAGCAGCGTCTGCTGGCCTTTGCCAGGCTGGCCTTGCGACGGCCGAAATGGGTGATCATCGACGAGGCGCTGGACGCGTTCGACGGCCCAACGCTGAGGCAAGTGCTGTCGATGCTGGAGAAGCGCCTTCCCGACGCCGCGATCCTCAATATCGGCCGCGGCCAGCACAATGGCCGCTTCTTCCGGCGGGCGTTGACCATCGTCAAGGATGCCGGCCAGCCGCCACTCAAGCCGGCCCGTATCAGGGCAGGTGCCATCGAACCGCCCCCGGCGATCGCCTCGACCGGCCGAAAGAAATAGAAGGCAAGCTTTATTTCGCCGCGATCGCGGCGAAAAACTGTCGCGATCGTTTCAGATGGGAACGTTCCGATCGGCCATGCTTGACGCTCTCGCCCTGCTCGCCTGCCTTGCCTGCACCCCGGCGGCACCTGCGGCCGCGCCGGCCAATGCAATTGCCGTCGATGTCGAGCTGGTGCTGGCGGTCGACATCTCGCAGTCGATGGATGAAAGGGAGTTTGCCCTGCAGCGCGCCGGCTATGTCGCGGCGCTGCGCCACCCCGACTTCATCAACGCCGTGCGCGCCGGCACCTTCGGCCGCATCGCCATCGCCTATTTTGAATGGGCCGGCACCATCCGCGACGATGCGGTCATTGCCTGGCAGGTCGTCGACAGCAAGGAGAGCGCCAACGCTTTCGCCGACAAGATCGCGGCCCGCCCGTTCAGGAGCTTTCGCGGCACCTCGATTTCCGGTGCTGTGGCTTTCGGCGCCGAGCTTTTCGACGGCACGGCCTTCACCGGCAAACGCCGCGTCATCGACGTCTCGGGGGACGGCCCAAACAACACCGGCTTGCCGGTCACAACGGCACGCGATGCGGCACTGGCGAAGGGCATCGTCATCAACGGGCTGCCGATCCTGGTCAGCCCGTCACCCACCTTCAGCCATCTCGACCGGTATTATGCCGAATGCGTTACCGGCGGGCCGGGCTCGTTCGTGCTGCCGATCTATGCTGCTTCCGAATTCGCCACCGCCACTCGCCGCAAACTGATCCTCGAGGTCAGCGGCATCGAGTATCCCAAGGTGGATCCGAGGACGATCCGCATCGACGCACCGATCGACTGCCTGCAAGGCGAGCGCGACCGAAGGTTTTTCTCGGACCCATATTTCCCGGAACTCGACCGATAAGGCTGGCCCAGGGGTAAGCTAGGCTGGTGGCAGGCCGAAGGCCGGGAACAGAGATGGCCCGAGCGGCCCTATGAAGATCGTCAAGGAAGCGATCCCGCCCTCGGCTGCGTCGAACACATGCAGGGAATGGGCCCGCCATTCAGGGCCGTCGTGGCTGCGGGAATAAACCCCGACCGCCGGCTGGGCATTGGCGCGGCTGGCCAGTGTGCGGAAGCCGCCAAACTTAGGCCAGACGGTCTCGAAGAAACCGCGGATCGCTTCGCGGCCTTGATACCATTCACGCCAAGGCGGCATGGTGTAGATGGCGTCCTCACGCAGCAGCTCGATCAAGCTGTCGAGATTGGCGGCCTGCCAGGCCTGCATGTAGCGTTCGAGCAGCAGGCCTTCTTCGGGGCTGGGCCGTGATCGGCTGGCCGGCCGTCCCTGAGGATAGCGCGCCGCCAGCGTTGCGCGGGCCCGTTGCAACGCGCTGTTGATCGAAGCCGTCGATCCGCCCAGCAAACGCGCCGTCTCGACAGCCGACCATCCGAGGACGTCGGCAAGCAGCAGCGCGGCGCGCTGCCTGGGCGGCAGATCCTGGATCGCCGCGACGAAGGCGAGCTGGACGGCCTCGCGGCTCTCGTAACGGGCTTCCGGACCTGGCTCGCTGCCGGCAACGTCTGGAAGCTCGGCGTCGGGGTAGGGCTCCAGCCAGGCGATGTCGGCTACAGGCCCGCCTATGGCCGCCCCGTGCGAGGGCTGCCGTCCGGGTTCCCGGAGAATGCGACGCGCCCTCGACCTCGCCTTGATGGCGTTGAGGCAAGCGTTGGTCGCGATCATGTAGAGCCAACCGCGAACCGAACCTCGCCCGTCGAACTCCGATCTTGCGCGCCAGGCGCGAAGCAACGCGTCCTGGACGAGGTCGTCGGCCTCGTGCAGCGAACCCATCATGCGATAACAATGCAGCTTGAGCTCGCGGCGATGCGCGGCCGTGACCTTCTCGAAGGCCAGCCGATCGAGGATCGGCTGGCGTGATGGTTCCAGAGGTGGTTGAGCGTCTGTCATGTGGCTTGTGCGGTTACGAGCGAGCGTTGCATTACGCGCCCCTCAGGCGGCCGGGGCAAGCCCGCTACCGCTCACCATGAAGGAACTGCCTTGCGGCTGGCCGGTGGCGAGTGCGACCACCGCCCGTCCGACATCGGCCGGCGTTTGCATGTCGGTCATGGCGGCGATGAAGTCCGCCGGCTGGATGCCCATATAGGCCGCTATGCTGTCGACGCCGGCTTTGCCCACGCCGGTTTCCGGCATGATGCGCATCGGCGCGAGCGCCATGAAGCGCAGGCCGAGGCCAAGCCGGTCGGCCTCCTTCTGGCTATGACCGGCCAGGAACATCTGCATGCGTTTTGCGCCGGCATAGCCGCCGGCGTTCGGTGGTCCGCCGGTCAAAGCCGCGCCGCTGGAGATCAGAACGATCCGGGTCCCCGGTTTGAGCGGACGCCGCAGAGCGGCCCGGCAAAACAGGAACGACGCCTTGACGTCCGTGTCCCAATTTGCCGAGAACGCCTTCCAGTTCTGTTCATGCACCGGCGCAGAAGGGGCCAGCGCACCTGCGCAGATCACCAGTACGTCCGGCTCAAGCGCGGCGAAGACCTTATCCGGGGCGGAGTCCACCGTAGCATCGACCGCGAGCGTCTTCACGCCCGAGACCTCCCAGGCAAATTGCGCCAGGGCCTGTTTTCCGCGGGCGACGGCCAGCACCGTCGCTTTCTCCTTGAGAGCGGCCTCCGCGATCGAGCGGCCGACACCACGGCTGCCTCCGACGACGACGACATTCTGATTTTGCAACGATCCCATGGATCACCTCTCGTTCCCGGCCGCCGGACCATCCAGACGCGCTCATCGATAAGGACAGCGCAGGCGGGTGGAAATCATCGGTGCCAGGCGGAAATATCTTTCAGGTGACGGCAGCCGCGCGTCGCTTTTGTATTCAGTGTCATTACCTCTGGGGTAATCGACCAGCGCACTACGTCTCGGCAAAATGCTCCCATCAAGCCGGTTGTCCGGCCTTCGACCACAAGGAGACACGCCATGACCGCCTACGCCGTCGCCCATATGCGCCAGGTCACGCCGGGGCCGCAGATCGTCGAGTACCTGCACAAGATCGATGCCACGCTGGAACCGTTTGGCGGCCGCTTCGTGGTGCACGGAGGCGAGGTGGAAATCGTTGAAAACACCTGGCCGGGCTATCTCATAGTCATCGAGTTTCCCAACCGGCAGCAGGCACGTGCATGGTACGACTCGCCCGCCTATCAGGAGATATTGCCGCTGCGCACCGGCAATTCCCAGTCCGACGTGGTCTTCGTCGACGGCGTCCAGCACCCCCACAAGGCCACGGACGTGCCTGAATAGGGGGAATGATCGGGTACAACCGGCGTCTATGGTGCCGCCATCTATCTGGCGGCACCGAATTTGGATCGCGTCTGCATCGGCAGCTTCACCGCCCCTGCAGCACCTTGATCGCGTTGGACATGTCGCCATGCGACAATGCAGCCAGGTAATCCGAGTAGTTGATCCTCCCGTTCGCGAAGCCGTTCATCAATCGCGTGCAGAACGTGTGTTCCAATCCGGCATCCGGGACGTTCATGAGCGCGGCGAGGTTTGCCCTTTCAACCTTGCCGAACCGCATCTTGAATTTGGTCATGCACCGCTGGATCGCCTGCCGTTTCAGCGCCGGGCTGCCGCTCAACGCGACTTGTCCATTCTGGAAATCGGTCTTCGACGTCGTGCATCCGGAAATCAAAGTGGCCGACATCAAAGCTGTTGCTAATACTAACGTCTTCATTGCTTCCCCCAAACCAACCCGTTTGAGACCTGTTAAAGCAACAAAGAATGCCGGGCAACTTCATTGGATTGAAAATTGAAAATATGGTTTCTTGCGCAGGTCTGAGGTTCGTTGCTTCTGCCTGTCAAACCTATCGTTTCAGCAGGAATACCGCTTGCTGGCCGAAAAAGTTCCAGAACCACCAAGGCATGGAGAAGCCGATCCGCTGGCCGTTGGCGTCGAGCGCGGTTGCCTTTTCCACCGTCGCGCCAAGCTCGTCGCACAGATTGACGAAGTCGCGAATGGTGCAGAAATGGATGTTGGGCGTGTCGTACCAGGAATAGGGCAGGTCCTTGGTCACCGGCATGCGGCCGTTGAAGAGCAGCGAAAGGCGCACCCGCCAGTGGCCGAAATTCGGGAATGAGACGATGGCGCGGTTGCCGATCCGGAGCAGTTCGTCGAGCACCAGCTTCGGATTGCGGGTCGCCTGCAAGGTCTGCGACAGAACGACGAAGTCGAAACCCTTGTCGGGATAGAATTGGAGATCCTTGTCGGCATCGCCTTGAATAACCGACAGGCCGCGCGCCACGCATTCGTTGACGCCGCGCTGCGACAGTTCCAGGCCGCGACCGTCGACCTTCTTGGTCGCCTGCAGCAATTCGAGCAGCAGGCCGTCGCCGGAACCGACATCCAGCACCCGCGACTGCGGCGGGATGAGATCGGCGACGACTTCGAGGTCGACGCGCTGGGCGCGGTTGACGCTCATGCGTTCGCCTCTTGCCTGACGCATGACCCTGATCCGAAAAGCCTGCAACTTTTCGGGGTCATGCGCTGATGCCTGGCACATGGTCCTGATCCGAACAATCCGCAACTTTTCGGGGTCATGCGCCGAGCCCTCTCGCCCGCGCGGCCGAGGCGATGAAGCCCTTGATGGCGGCGAACAGTTCCGGTTCGTCGAGCAGGAAGGCGTCGTGGCCGCGGTCGGTCTCGATCTCGACGAACGAGACCGAAGCGCCGGCCGCGTTCAGCGCGTGCACGACCGAGCGGCTCTCCTCGGTCGGGAACAGCCAGTCGCTGGTGAACGAAACCAGGCAGAAGCGCGTCTTGGTGCCGGCGAAGGCATCGGCCAACCGGCCGCCATGGTCGGCGGCGAGATCGAAATAGTCCATCGCCCGGGTCATGTAGAGATAGGAGTTGGCATCGAAGCGATCGACGAAGGTCATGCCCTGATGGCGCAGATAGCTCTCGATCTGGAAGTCGGCATCGAAACCAAAGGTCAGGGCTTCGCGGTCCTGCAGGTTGCGGCCGAACTTGCGGTGCAGCGCTGCTTCCGACAGATAGGTGATGTGGGCGGCCATGCGCGCCACCGCCAGCCCCTTTTCCGGCCGCTTGCTGTGCTCGAAATACTTGCCGCCATGCCAGTCCGGGTCGGCCATCACCGCCTGCCTGCCGACCTCGTGGAAAGCGATGTTCTGCGAGGAATGGCGGGCGCCGGTGGCGATCGGCAGCGCCGAGAAGACGCGCTCCGGATAGCTGGAGGCCCATTGCAGCACCTGCATGCCGCCCATCGAGCCGCCAAGCACGCTGAACAGCTGTTCGATGCCGAAATGCTCGACCAGCATCAGCTGCGCCCGCACCATGTCGCGGATGGTGATGATCGGCAGGTCGAGCCCGTAGGGCTTGGCGGTGGCGGGATTGGTCGAGGCGGGGCCGGTGGAGCCGAGACAGCCGCCGATGACGTTTGACGAGATGACGAAGAAACGGTCGGTATCGATGATCTTGCCGGGACCGATCAGCACTTCCCACCAGCCCGGCTTGCCGGTCACCGGATTGGTGTTGGCGACATGCTGGTCGCCGGTCAGCGCATGGCAGACGAGGATGGCGTTGGAGCGCGCGTCGTTGAGCGTGCCATAGGTCTGGTAGGCGATCTGGAACGGCGACAGCAGCGTGCCGGCGTCGAGCTTGAGCGGCTTGTCGGCGCCGAAACGCAACACCGGGCTCGACGGCTGGTCGGCCTCGTTGTTGGTTTTTCGCGCGCGCAAAGCGACCATCACATCTCCTTGCCCGGCCTTCAGTTGTCCACCGGTCTGGGCAACAAAAAACCGGCCATGCCTTCGCAAAGCCGGTTACAAGATGCAAACGGCCCTTTAGCAAGTTGTTTAACGTGGCTGCAAGCCGACCGGCCAAATCACCACGGAACTGTAGCCGTTCTTCTATGACTCGCGCATGGCTTCGTCAACGGCAAGTTCTTGATCCCGAATTGCCGGCCCCTCGACATTCCGGGCCACGGCTTGTATTTCCGCTGCGGCTTCCGGATGGAGGCACTCTCGACGGATTTCATGAAATGAGCCAGACACCGGATCAGACACGTCCAAGGCCCCGCGCCGGCATCATGGACATCGAAGCCTATGTGCCCGGCAAGAGCGCGGCGCCTGAAGGTGTCGCCAAGGTCCATAAATTGTCGGCGAACGAGAACCCGCTCGGTCCTTCGCCAAAGGCGATAGAGGCCGCGCGCGCGGTCGCCGACAAGCTCGCGGTCTATCCCGACGGCAGCGCCAGGCGCCTGAGGGAAGCGATCGCCGAGGTGCACGGGCTCAACCCGGCGAACATCGTCTGCTCCAACGGCTCCGACGAGATTCTGGGCCTGCTGGCGCAGACCTACCTCGCGCCCGGCGACGAAGCCATCATCACCGAACACGGCTTCATGGTCTACAAGATCTACATACAGTCGGCCGGTGCCGTCCCGGTGACGGTCAAGGAGACCGATGAACGCGCCGATATCGATGCGATCCTCGCCGCGGTGACGCCGGCTACCCGGATCATCTTCCTTGCCAATCCAAACAATCCAACCGGCACCTACGTGCCGTTCCAGGAGGTCCGCCGCCTGCATGCCGGCCTGCCGCGAAACGTGCTTCTGGTGCTGGATGCAGCTTACGCCGAATATGTCCGGCGCAACGATTATGAAGCCGGCGTCGAGTTGGTGGGCAGCGCGGAAAACGTGGTCATGACCCGCACTTTCTCCAAATTGGGCCTGGGCGGGGCGCGGATCGGCTGGATGTATGCGCCAATGCACGTCATCGACGCGATCAACCGCGTGCGGGGACCCTTCAACGTCAATGCGACGGCAATCGAGGCCGGCATCGCGGCGATCCGCGACCGTGCCCACATCGAACGCAGCGTCGCGCACAACGAGACCTGGCTGGCCTGGCTGAGCGAGCAATTAAGCGGGCTCGGGCTGCGGGTGACGCCGAGCGTCGGCAATTTCATCCTCATCCACTTTCCCGAGGACAAAAAGCATTCGGCGGCGGCCGCCGACGACTACCTCAGTGCGCGCGGCTACATATTGCGGCGCGTTTCCGGCTACGGTTTTCCGAACGCGCTGCGCATGAGCATCGGCACCGAAGAGGCCAATCGCGGCGTTGTCGCAGCACTCGCGACATTCCTGAAAAGCTAGAACACCATGACCTCACCGATGTTCGAAAAGATCGCGCTGGTCGGCATCGGCCTGATCGGCTCGTCGCTGGCCCGCGTCATCCGCCGCGAGGGACTCGCCGGCCAAGTCGCGATTTCGACGCGCAGCGACGCGACGCTGGCACGGGCGAGCCAACTCGGCCTTGGCGACACCTATACGACGGATGCGAAAGAGGCGGTTCGCGATGCTGATCTGGTTATCGTTTCGGTGCCGGTCGGCTCTTCAGGCACGGTCGCCGCAGAGATCGCGCCGGCGCTGAAGAAGGGCGCCATCCTCACCGATGTCGGCTCGACCAAGGCATCGGTGATCGCGCAGATGCAGCCGCATGTGCCTGATGGCGTGCACTTCATCCCCGGCCATCCTTTGGCCGGCACCGAAAAATCGGGACCGGACGCCGGTTTTGCCGAACTGTTCGAGAACCGCTGGTGCATTTTCACGCCTCTGCCCGGTACCGATCCCGCAGCACTGGAAAAGCTCTCGGAATTCTGGCGCCGCTGCGGCTCCAACATCGACACGATGGACCCGCAGCATCACGACATGACGCTGGCCATCGTTTCGCACCTGCCGCATATCATCGCTTACAACATCGTCGGTACCGCCGACGATCTGGAGTCGGTGACCAAGTCCGAGGTCATCAAATACTCGGCTTCCGGCTTTCGCGACTTCACCCGTCTCGCGGCGTCCGACCCGACCATGTGGCGCGACGTCTGCCTGCACAACAAGGACGCCATTCTCGAAATGCTGGCGCGGTTTTCCGAGGATCTGTCCTCGCTGCAGCGGGCGATCCGCTGGGGCGACGGCGAAAAACTGTTCGACCTGTTCACCCGCACCCGCGCCGTCCGCCGCTCGATCATCGAGGCCGGCCAGGATATCGACGTACCGGATTTCGGCCGCCAGGCAGTCGAACACCCGCCGAAGGGATAAGCCGCGGCAGGCCGATCGCAGGCCAGCCTGGCTTACAGCGGTTCATCGTTTCACAGAAACGCCGAACCGCTCTATCTCTTTGTTTTTGCGCAATTCCGGACGGAAAACCGTTTCACACTTTTCCTGGAGTTGCTCTAGTCGAGCGGCTTGATCTTGCCGAGCGGGATGAAGCCGAGCGAGGCCTTGCCCCTGACGATCTTCAGCGGCATCGACGGCTGGTTGCCGAGCAGCGCCAGTCCGGCAAAGCCGGTTTGGATCTGTTTCTTCTGCTCGGGGATGGCGGTGGCGAGGATTGCCGCCACGGCCTTCGGATCATTGAGCCTGATTGTCAGGTCGGCATTTATGAGACCGTCGTCATCGACCGACAGCGGTCCGGAAACGGTGATGCGCGCGGTTCCGGACGACAGATCGAGCTTGTGGATTTCGGCGGCCTGGCCGCGAAGGCTCTTCGGATTTGCCTTGATCAGTGTCACGCCGTTCTTCAGCGTCAGGTCGCCGCTGCCGTCCAGCGGCGGCAAGACGCGCCCGTCGATGGCCGCCGCGTCGATTTCAAGATCGGTGAAATTGCCGGCATAGTCGATGTCCGGGCCGTTTGGGCGCAATTGTCCCGTGGCGGTTCCGGCGCTGAACAGCGAGACGGGATCGGTGTCGTCTGCCGGATCGGTCTGGCCGGACAGGCCTTCTGTCTGCAGCGAGAGGCGCCTCGGCAGCGGCCAGGACAGCTTCATGTCGGCCCGCAGATCATCCCAGTCGATCCAGAGCGGGGTCATGCCGGGAACTGAGGTCCTGAGCGGCCCCCTGAGCTCGGCGGCAGGCGACAGAAGCCGCGTGATCTGCGTGGCGGCGTTGATCTTGCCTGTCGATGCCGCGACGTTGCGGCTGTCGTCCTCGTAAGCCAGGCTGTCGCAGGAAACGGTGAAGCTGAAGGGATAGCCGCTGACCGCGAGATTGGCGCAGTCGGCCCTGATGCCTTTGTCGTCGAGATCGGCGACCGCCTTGTCGGTCGCGCTCTCGACCAGGTCCGCCAGGTAGAACCAGCCCGCGCTGTAGATGCCGAACAGCACGAGAATGAAAGCGGCAAGCCACAACAGGCGGCGACGTTGGCTGGGCGGCGGGCGCTCGTCACTTGACGTCATGCTGCGGCTTTCGTTAACGCGGGTGGCACGGGCGGGCTGTCGCTTGCGGCAACAACAGGTAGACGGACTGAAACACCACCGGTGGGTGGTTCGTCACAATCAGGCTTGGCGATATGGGCGATTTTTGGGTTTTTGGCTACGGCTCACTGATCTGGCGACCGGGATTCGCGCATGTCGAGACGCGGCGCGCCCGCCTGCATGGCTACCGCCGTTCGCTGTGCGTCTATTCTTTCGTGCATCGCGGCACGCGCGAACGGCCGGGCCTGGTGCTCGGCCTCGACCGCGGCGGCTCCTGCATCGGGCTCGCGTTCCGGGTTCCAGGCGAGCTGCGCAACGAGGTCATTACCTATCTGCGCGAACGCGAGCTGGTCACCAACGTCTATCTCGAACGTGTGCTCAGCGTTCGCCTCGACAAGGGTAAAACGGATGGGGGCGAGACGGTCGACGCCGTCGCCTATGTCGTGGACCGCAGCCATGAGCAATATGCCGGTGCGCTCGACGCAGCCGAGGCGGCGGCCGTCGTCCGCGGCGCCGTCGGCCAGTCGGGGAGGAATGAGGATTACGTGCTCAGCACGCTGGAGCACCTCGAAGCACTGGGTATAAGCGACCACTGGCTGGAAGACGTGACAAGACGGGTCGCGACGTAGCTTCGGTGTCGTGAGCGGGCTACATCCTGAAAATCTGTTTTCCAAGATCGGCGCGATCCAGGCTGTTTGCCACGGCAAGCTTGAACTCGGTCAGCGGGTGGAGACCGCCGACAGGAACGTGGAAGCCGGGCTGGCCGAAGGTGTCGATAATCTCGCGTAGCACAGGCCGGTCGGCTTCGGCCAGCGGCGAAAAGAAATAGCGATAGATATTCGCCCTGATCTCGACGCCGCTCAGCAAGACATCGAAATTGTGCAGCTCGAAGCGCTCGGCACTCATGCCGCCATTGATCACCATCTGCCCGCCGAGCGCCAGGGTGCGGATCAATTCGCCGCTGACAGGTCCGCCGACATTGTCGATAATCCCGTTCAATCCGGCGCCACCGGTGATATCCATCACCGCTTCCCGGATACTTGTCTTCAAGTCCGAAAGGTCAAGAATGGCGCCGACGCCAAGCGTCTTCAGGTCGAAGCTTTGGTGCGAGCGCCGCACAAGCGCGATGACGTTGATGCCGCGTCGTTGGGCGAACTGCATCACCATTGTCGAAATCGACGAATAGCCGGCCGTGACAGCCAGCCACTGGCCAGGCCGCACACGGGAATCCACCAGCAGATCCCACGCGGTAATGGGGTTCACCATCTGCCCGGCGCGTTCGACCGGATAGCCGGCAGGCAACGGGATCAGCCATTCGGCGGGAATCGCCGCGTACTCGGCCCAACTGCCATAATAGCTGAATGCGACAAGCGTGCCCGGTTCCAGCAAAACGTCCGCGCCAACGGCTTCGACGATGCCGGCGCCATGGTTTCCCGCGATCTGCCGGGGAAAATGCGGCTTCTTCGGTTCGGGATAGAGGTTCTGGATAAACAGGAAGTCGCCCGGATTGATCGAGGCCGAGACCATCCTGACCAGCACTTCGCCGTCGCCGATCCGCGGCATCGGCAGGTCGTCCACATAGAGCACGTCGCGCGGCGAGCCGATGGCGTCAAATACAATTGCTTTCATTCCGGTCTCCACAACAAACGATCCGGGGCAAACAGTCCGGGCTTGGCCAGACCGTGCCGAGATTTGCGTCGGCGCCGCGGAACCTATGGCCGGCCGGCAAAGGTCTGAATTGGCAGATTTGACAATCTATGTGCTAAACTTGCCAGATTGTTTCCTCAGAGGGTACTGGTTTGGAAATTCGGGACAGCGTCTTGAAGCCCGACACGGCGCGGCGGGTCGCGGTTTTGTGAAGCGCCGGCGGGCTGGAAAAGAGGCTATGCGTTTGACGTTGCCACGGTGCGACATAGGTTAGCTCGGTCGGCGGCTCCCACCCGCCCCAGCATGAATCACCATGGAGATCAGCCTTGCAGAAACGTCGTCTCGGTCGCACCGACCTATCCATCGCGCCATTGGTTCTGGGCGGCAATGTGTTCGGCTGGACCGCCGATGAGAAAACCTCGTTCGACCTGCTCGACCGCTTTGTCGACGCTGGCCTCAACGCCATCGACACGGCCGATTCCTATTCGCGCTGGATTCCCGGCCACGAGGGCGGCGAATCCGAAACCATTATCGGCAAATGGATGAAAAGCCGCGGCAACCGCGACAAGGTTGTCGTTATCACCAAGGTCGGTTCGGATATGGGGCAGGGCAAGAGGGATCTGTCCGCCGCCTACATCGAAAAGGCCATCGACGCCACGCTGAAGCGGCTGCAGGTCGATACAATCGATCTCTATCTGTCGCACTGGCCTGATCCGGCCACTCCCTATGAGGAAACGCTCGGCGCCTACCAGAAACTGCTCGACAAGGGCAAAATCCGTTATGCCGGCGCTTCCAACCTCGACGCCGCCCAGTTGCGGGCCGCACTCGACGTAGCAAGCCTGCGCGGCCTGCCGCGCTACGAGGTGCTGCAGCCGGAATACAACCTTTACGACCGCTCGTCCTTCGATGGTCCGCTGCGTGATCTGTGCGCGGCCGAGGACATCGGCGTCATCACCTATTTCAGCCTCGCCAAGGGGTTTCTGAGCGGCAAGTACCGCAGCGAGGCCGACCTCGGCAAAAGCCTGCGCGGTGGCGGTGTGAAAGGCTATCTCAACACCCGCGGCATGCGCATTCTCTCAGCGCTCGATGCCGTTTCAGCCAGACATTCGGCCAAGCCAGCGGAAGTGGCGCTTGCCTGGGTCATGGCACGGCCCGGCGTCACCGCTCCGATCGCCAGCGCGACGACGCTCGACCAGCTCGACAGCCTGGTGCGTGCCGCGTCGTTGCAGCTCAGCCCGGACGATATCGCCGAGCTCGACAAGGCCAGCGCATAGCCGCGCACGATCGTTCAAGACCGGCGCCGCTGCCTTGCCCTACCGTCCCTGCATCGTCGCAGGATGCAGGGACGTCGCATGGCCGGACAGGGTCTTCTCGATCAGCAGCTATGGCAGCAATTGCTGGCGCTTGTGCTGGCATCGGCCATCGTTATGGGCAGCCCGGGGCCGGCGACGATAAGTGTCACCGCGATCGGCGCCGCATTCGGCCTGCGCGATTCGCTCCGTTATGCCTCGGGAATCGTTGTCGGGACGGTCCTCGTGCTTTTGGTGGTGGCGACGGGCATCATGGCCGTTCTCACCGCGCTGCCGAAGCTCGCAGCGCTGTTGGCGGTCGCGTCAGCAGCCTACATCCTCTATCTGGCGTTCAAGATAGCGACGACGCCGCCACTGGCGGCACGCATTGGTGGGGCGGCGCTTCCCACTTTCCTGGGCGGGTTCCTTCTGGCCGTTGCCAATCCGAAAGCCTATGTGGCGATTGCCGCCGTGTTTGCCGGCGCGTCTTCCGGCACCGGCGGTCTTGCTATTTCAGCCAAGCTGGCGGTCCTCGCCTTGATGATTGTTGCCATTCATCTCTTGTGGCTTCTCGCCGGCGCGGCTTTTGCACGTTTGTTGCGCAAACCCTTGGCGTCGCGGATCATCAATCTGGTGTTTGCCGTGACGCTGGTTGCGACGGCCGCGCTGGCTGCCCTGCCATAAGTCTTTGTGGCATCTGAGGCCGTTGTTTCAGCCTTTCAATTCAGGTTTCGCATCCAGCTCACCAAGCCGTTTCATTGCCGTCGGCGGCATCGGCGGCGGGTTCGGCGTCTGCGCCGCCTCGACGAGAAGCTGGTCGCAGGCGGCCTCCGTCTCGCCGATCAGCCGTTGCATAAATTCGTCCTTGCCGAGGCCGGGCGGGATCGGTGGCAGGAAGCGCGCCTTGATCGTGCCGGGATAGCGCAGGAACTTGCGGCGCGGCCAATAGAGGCCGGCGACGTGAGCGACCGGCACCACCGGAATGCCAAGTTGCGCGTAGAGTTCGACGATGCCGTATTTGTAGACCGGTTCGTCGCCCGGCGCCCGGCGGGTGCCCTCGGGATAGATGATCAGCTGGCGCGGATTGCGCGCCAATTCCTGTTTGGTCGCGGCGATCACCGTCTTCAATGCCTTCGAGCGGCTGCCGCGGTCGACAGGAATCATCCGCATCTTCAAAATGTACCAGCCGAAGAACGGGATCCAGGTCAGCTCCCGTTTCAATATGTAAACGGGATCGTCGAGATACGGCAGGAAAGCGATCGTGTCCCAGAAGGACTGGTGCTTCGGCGCCAGGATGAAGGAGCCTTCAGGCAGGTTTTCCTGGCCGGTGATCTCACTTCTGGTGCCGGCGATCTTGTCGTAGAGCCACATGCTGGTGCGCGACCAGAATTTCGGCACGAACCAGGCGCGATGGCGTGGCGACAGGAAATAATACGGGGTCCAGAGGATCATCTGGACGATCAAATTGAGGTAAAAGGCGAGATTGAACGCCAGCGAGCGGAAATACAGCATACAGCATGTGCCCGGTGAGGAGGTGTGCGTTGGTTACACCAAGCGCCGGCAAAAAGGAAACGCTGCGAGGCGGGCGATCGGCCCGGCCTTGCGATGGGCCGTCTTCTTCACGTTTGCCACGCGGCCTGCAGCAGGCGCTGTCTCAGGCGCGGGGCGGCGAAGTCGAGGAATGCGCGCAGCTTCACCGGCAGTAGCCCTTGGCCGGCATGGACGAGGCTCACCGGCCATGGGTCGGGCTCAAACTCTTGCAGCACCGGGCGCAGCGTACCCGACCGGACTGCGGCGGCGATCTGGTAGGAAAGCAGCCTCGTCACGCCGACGCCGGCAATCGCCGCATCGATCGCTGCCTCAGCGGTGTTGACCCGTAGCCTGGAGCGGACCGGCACGGCGAATTCGGCCTTGCCGGTGGCGAAGGTCCAACTGGCAGCGGTGAGCCCTTCAAAGGTGATGGCACTGTGCGCTGCAAGCTCTTGCGGCGTTTTCGGCGTGCCGTGCTCGGCGAGATAGGCCGGGCTCGCGCAAACGACGCGGCGGATTGAACCCAGGCGGGTGGCGATCAGGCTCGAATCGGCAAGCTCGCCGATGCGGATGGCGAGGTCGATGTGCTCTTCGACCAACTGGGTTATCCGGTCGGCGAGTGTCAGCCGCACACCTACCTCAGGATAGACGGAGAGGAAGCTGGTGACGACCGGCAGCACATGCAGGCGGCCGAAGACGATCGGCGCAGTGACGATCAGTTCGCCGGTCGGGGCATTGTATTCGCCGGCGGCTATTCGCTCGGCCTCGCCGACCTCATCGAGAATGCGACGACAGGCGGCGAGATAGGCGTGGCCTGCATCGGTCAGCGACAGCTGCCGCGCCGAGCGGTTCAACAGCCGTGTCTTCAGGTGCTTTTCCAGGTCCGAAACCTTGCGGCTGACCGTCGTCAGCGGAATGCCGAAGCGGCGCCCGGCAGCCGAGAGGCTGCCTGTCTCTGCCGCGGCAACGAAAAGCGACATGGACTGGAGGCGATCCATAGCTCTCCCGAAAAGTTGCCCTCCCGAAAAACGGAAGGATAGATTGCAGATATGGCATCTGCATCTCGAAGATGGAAGGACCTATTTCCTGACTAGCAATGCAGCGCAGCTCGGCGCTTGAGGAGGCTTCCATGAACGCTCACACCAGCGATGTTGCTTTCACCCCGACGGTGAAGGCGATTCAGGCGCGCAAGGGCTCGCGCCAGGCCTATGCCCGTGTCGAGGAGCGTGGCGGCTGGCAGGCGGCAATCACGCCCGATCTCGCCGCCTTCATCGAGGCGCAGACCAGCGTCTTTCTGTCGACCGCCAATGCGGACGGGCAGCCTTACATCCAGCATCGCGGCGGGCCTGCCGGTTTCCTCAAGGTGCTCGACGAACGGACGATCGGCTTTGCCGATTTTTCCGGCAACAGGCAGTTCATCACCCAGGGCAACCTCAGCGACAACCGACAGGCTTTCCTATTCCTGATCGATTATGCGC
Source organism: Mesorhizobium sp. M0678 (assembly GCF_040320505.1). NCBI lineage: Bacteria > Pseudomonadati > Pseudomonadota > Alphaproteobacteria > Hyphomicrobiales > Phyllobacteriaceae > Mesorhizobium > Mesorhizobium sp. M0678. The sequence goes on from NZ_JAMYPT010000010.1 coordinate 137,510, forward strand.
ACCGGCAGCGCATCAAGATCTGGGGCAAAGCGCAAGTCGTCGAGGGCGATGCCGAGCTGACGGCAAAGCTGATGCCGCAAGACTATAAGGCGCGACCCGAGCAGGTCATCCTGTTTACGGTTTCGGCTTGGGATTCAAATTGCTCGCAGCACATCCCGCAGCGTTTCGAAGCGGCCGACGTGGCGGCGGCGCTGGGCGAACGCGACAAGCGCATCGAACGGCTCGAACAGGAGATCGCACGCTTGCGCTCGGGTGCAGCAGCTAGGGAATAAAAGTGCCGGTGCCGTTCAGCTTCCGCCCGCGGCGTCGGCCAGCGTGACGCCGTTGGGCGATTGCTTCACCGGCATGATGCCGCGCGCCAGCGCCAGCAGGTATTTGTTATATTCGGTGAACAGCACGCGTAGCGCTTCTGGCTTGGTCAGCCAGCCGCCATTCTCGAGGTTGGTGTTGACCACCGGATAGGGTTCGAGCCTGGCGCCGTGCAGCAGCCGGCCCATTTCCAGCAGGCTGCGCGGCATGTGATAATTGTTGGTGACGAGAATGACCGTGCCGTAGGCATGGTCCTCGACCCATTTGGCACTTTCCTCGGCATTGCCGATCGTGTCGAGCGCGGCGCGGTCGATGTCGACGCAGCAGGAAAACAGCCTCTTGTCGCCGCCGGTCGCGGCCTGAAGCTGGCGGCGGCTGGCGGAGGGATGGACGCCGCTGATCAGCAGCCGCTCGCCCTTGCCTAACGCAAGCAGGCCCATCGCAGCGTCGAGGCGCGACTGGCCGCCGGTCAGCACGATGATAGCGTCGGCCCTTGCCGGATTGGCGGGCGTAGTCAGGCGGCTGACGGTATTGGCGAACCAGCCGAAGCCGGCGACAAACAGCGCCATAAAGGCGAGCAGAAGGAGAGCCGAGATGCGCAAAGAGCGGGCTGCCAGCAGCCGCCCATGTTTGGCGAACTGACCCGGCTTGGCAAATTCATCAGGCTCGGCGAATACAGGCGGGCGCGCAACCAGCACTGGCATGCATCCAGCGGTATCGGTCGAGTCCCGAACGTCCATCATGAAATGGTTAATCCCGAAATACGGCCTTTGGTAGGAAAAAAATGCAATTTTCGTGACGATGCGTTTTCATCCGTGATCGATCTTTCCTTTAGCCGGCGTCCGGCTGGCGAATGTCGATGTCGCTGAGATAGGTAACCACGGTGAAATGGGAGGTTGCCGCCGTCAGCGCGCCGATCACCAGCACCATGACAGCGACCCCGAGATAACCCGCCGAGCCGATGGCGAAATTGCCGAACAGGGCGGTCGCCTGGTCGGCCTGCGGCGTTGCCATGTTGCGTGACGACCACCAGGAGAAGACGATGAAGACCAGGATCGCCGCGCCGCCGCCTGCCGCGGCGCCCTTCATGCCGGTGACCAGAAAATGCCGGCGGAATTCGCGCGCGATGAAGCGCGCCTCGGCGCCGACAAAATGCAGCACCTCGATGATGTGGCCATTGCCGGCCATGGCGCCGCGCGTTGCGAACACAACGGTCAGCACCGTCGCCGACAGCATCAGCGCCAGCACTGCGACACCGATCGTTACCGTGGTGCGGGCCATGGCAACCAGCCGGTCGACCCAGGTGCGATGATCGTCGAGCGAGGCACTCGGCAGCTTCGGCGTGATCGCCGCGCGCAGTGCGGCGAAATCGGGCGGACTATTCTCGTCGATGGTGATGATGATCAAGCGCGGCACCGGCAGCTCATCGATGTTCAGGCCCGAGCCCAGCCAAGGCTCGAGCAGCCGGGCCGTCGCTTCGCGGTCGACGATCCGGGCGCTTTTCACGCCAGGGAATTCGCCGGCGATCTGCGAGGCCAGCGCAAGTGCGGCCTCCATGTCGAGGCCGTCGACCGGCTTGATCTGGATTGTCGCTTCGCGCGAGATCTGGTTCTCCCAGACGGAGGCGGTGTCACGCACCAGCGTGACGGCGCCAAACGTCAGGCAGGACAGAAACGTCATGATGGCGATGACCAGCACCAGCGCCCGGCCGGCGATGTTCTGCGCCGGCACGATCGGCGCCATTTTGCGCTGGACGCGGGGCTTTGCCGCCGCGGCGTCCTGACCCTCGAAATGTTCGACGGAGAGCTCAGTCATAGATGTCCAGCCTTCCGCCGGCCAGGATCATTCGCCGTGCGTCGACCTGTTCCATCAGGCCGAGGTCGTGTGTGGCGATCACCACGGCGGTGCCCAGCCGGTTGAGCTCGATGAACAACCGCAGCAAGCGTCGTGCCAGCGGCGGGTCGACATTGCCGGTCGGCTCGTCGGCGAGCAGGATCTCGGGCTGCTCGATCAACGCCCGGGCGATGGCGGCGCGCTGCTTCTCGCCGCCAGACAGCACCGGCGGCAGCACATGCATGCGCTCGCCGAGGCCGACCCATTTCAGCAGCTCGGTGACGTCGGTGCGATAGGTCGCCTCCTCGCGGCCGCGCACGCGCAGCGGCAACGCCACGTTCTCGTAGGTGGTCATATGGTCGAGCAGGCGAAAATCCTGGAACACCACGCCGATGCGTCGTCTCAGATGCGGCAATTCGGTACGCGAGATGCGCGAGCGGTCCTTGCCGAAAATGGTGATCAGGCCGCGCGTCGGCTTCAGCGACATGAACAAAAGCCGCAGCAACGTCGTCTTGCCGGCGCCTGAAGGTCCGCTCAGGAACTGAAAGGAGCGCTTCGGAATGTGCAAGGAGATGTCGCGGAGAATCTCCGGACCCATGCCATAGCGGAGGCCGACATTTTCGAAGCGGATCACTTTCGACGACCTGAAATTCTCGGCGGCAAGATGCCAGCCCTTTCTGTGGAAAGACCATCGGCCGGCATGGTTAACCGACGGTTAATTTGGGGGCTTTTCGAGCGAGTCACAGGGGTTCCGGTGGGGAAGCGTTAACCATTTCCGTTTACCCAAAAGAAACGAACAGCGAACAGGTGCGGTAGTGTTGGGCCATGATGGCTGAGGATCGAACCGCGCGCCCGGTTCCGGCGAAATCATGACCGATCCGGCCGCCGAGCCGGAACGCATCATGCGCGACGTGACCGCCGAGGTCATCGATGCCGATTATGAGGTGCTGCCCCGCCATTTTACACGTCCAGACTTTGCGCCGCCGCCTGCGCGCATGATGTCCATGCCTTCGATCGAAGGCATGGACATGTTGCGCAAGCCCGAAACCGCCGCCGAACGCCCGTTGTGGGTGCATGGTGGGCCGATCTTCTGGATTGTCGGCGTCGGTGCCGCCTTTGCCGCCTTCTGGATTTCGGGCGGCCATGCGCTGGTTCGTTAGAGCGGCGCCAGAAAATCAACAGGTCACCAGATAAACGATTCGCGACGCGCTGGGACATCCGACCGTTCGCGGGCGCCCTGCGAAGATTTGGCCTTGCCAGACGGCACGACATGCCTAGAAACAGGTTGAAGACCGTTTTCGGTCGGCTTCGCCTACAAGGCGATCATTTCTGGAAGGGCAGCCAATGCCAGTTGTGCGCGGCAAGGACATCGAAGTCCTGTTTTCGGCGTCCGCCATCGCGCGGCGAAACCTGGAACTTGCCAAGGAGATCGCCGGGCACGACTACCACGACCTTCTGGTAATCTCGGTGCTGAAGGGATCATTCATCTTCGCCGCCGATCTTATCCGTGCCATGCACGATGTCGGCCTGTCGCCGGAGGTCGAGTTCATCTTCATCTCCAGCTATGGCGCCGGCACGACCAGCGGTGAGGTGAGGGTGCTGCGCGACATCGACAACGAGGTCGCCGGTCGCGATGTGCTTTTGATCGATGACATTCTGGAATCCGGCAAGACGCTGAGTTTCACCCGCGACCTCATGCTGTCGCGCGGCGCGAGGAGCTGTGCCATCGCCGTGCTGCTCGACAAGCGCATGCGCCGCCAGACCACGCTCAACGCCGACTATGTCGGCTTCGACTGCCCCGATTATTTCGTCGTCGGTTATGGCATGGACGTCGCCCACGCGTTTCGCGAATTGCCCTTCGTCGGCATCGTCAAGGGCGACGCTTGAGGCCTTTTGATAATTCTACTCCGGCGGCCACCTGCCGGTGCTCTCGGACTCGAACGTCCGCTCCGCTCCGGTTCTCGAAAACCACGCCATCTGACTCGGCGGAGCGAATTCTGAAAAGGCCGCATCGACCTTCAGCGCCTTCAGGAAACATCAACTTTTCCCCGCCAAATATCCTGCCCATGGCAAAGCTCCTGATCGTCGAGGACGATGAATCCGTCCGCACTCTCGCCGCTCGCGCGCTCGAACGCGCCGGGCATAATGTCACTGTTGCCGCGGACGGCGCACATGGCCTTTCTCTGATCCGGACGGCGCAAGGGAGCTACGACCTTGTGCTGTCCGACATCCGCATGCCGGAGATGGACGGCATCGAGATGGCCAAGGCGGCAGCGGCGCTGTTCCCGGCGATGAAGATCATGCTGATGACCGGCTATGCCGACCAGCGCGAGCGCGCCGAGGAATTGGACGGCATTATTCTCGACGTCGTGCAAAAGCCGTTCACGCTGGCTGAAATCCGCGCCCGCGTCGAACAGGCGCTCGCCTGCTTCGCCTAAAGCCCAAGGCCGACCGCCTCAGGCAGGGTCGCAGGTCGCCGTAATGGCTGGCGCGCCGCTCAGGCGCCGGCTGGCATTGAGCGCAAACAGGCCGGCGCCGATGATGAGGGCTGCGCCCGCCGCCGTCGCTGGTCGCGGCACTTCGGCAAAGAACAGAAAACCCCATAGCGGCGACCAGATGATACCGGTGTATTCGAAGGTGGCGACGCTGTTGGCGGGCGCCAGCCGGTAGGCCTGCGACAACAGGATCATGCCGGCCGAGGCAACGAAGCCGCATGCCCCCATCTTGAGGAGATCCGGCGTCGCCGGCCAGACCCATGGCCGGACGAGGAATTCGAGGCTCGGATGCACGGCGTGGTCAATGCCTGCCAGCCAAAACAATGCCGCCGCCAAGGCGGCGCCGACCAGATAGGCGCCGTTCTGATAGAAAGCCATGACAGTCGAGGATTCGGTGTCGCCGATCTTGCGTGCCATCAGCTGCGAGAAACCGTAGAGCAAAGCCGAACCTAGCGACAGCAGCGCTGCCCAGTCGAACAAGCCGGCGCCCGGGCGCATCATCACCAGCACGCCGAGCATGCCGACCAGGACGGTGGCGAGCGCCTGCCAGGACACGCGTTCGCCGAGATAGGGGCCGGCCAACGCCATGATGAACAGCGGCGCCATGAAATAGAGCGCCACCGCGTCAGCCAGCGGCAGGGCGGCGATTGCCAGGTAGTAGGCCGTGTAGGAGGTGAACTGGATGAAGGCGCGCATCGTCAGCATGCCGAACCGCTTCGACAGGATCGCCTGGAATCCGACATCGGCGTGGACAAGGAAAACCAGGATCGGCAGGGCGACGATCGAGCGGATCGCCATCACCTCGGTGACCGGATAGTGGCTCGACACCGCCTTGACCAGCGGGTCCTGCAGCGAAAAGACCAGCACGCCGAGACAGAGGCTGAGGATGCCGAGCACAAGCCGATTCTGCATAGGCGCTCCTGTCTCCCGCGTGCGCGGCCGAAAGCAGGCCTGCATCCGGGTAAAAAGAACCCGCCACCGTTTCGGGCAGCGGGTACGAGTGAGGACTTTTGATTGGTCCGCAGCCGATTTCCCGGCCGCATATCCAATGGGTAAGGCGACTATCGTCCGCCGTTTGACATGTTGCAAACGAATTGGAATGATGCCAGCAATCAGATTTTCTTATGGCGGGCACATGCGACCCAATCTCGACAGCGACCTGTTGCGCACCTTCGTGGCGGTCGCCGACACCGGCAATTTCACCAAAGCGGCGGAGCGGGCCGGCCGCACCCAGTCGGCGGTCTCGATGCAGATGAAGAGGCTCGAAGGCATGATCGGCGACAGCCTGTTCGAGCGCGGGTCGCGCGGTGTAGCGTTGACGCAGCGCGGCGGCGAACTCATAGCCAACGCCAGGCGCATCGTTTCACTGCTCGACGAGACGGCGGCATCGATGGTCGCGGCGCCGCTTGGCGGGCCGGTGCGCATCGGTATCCCGGAGGAATATGGCCACGCGATCCTGTCGCGGGCACTCGGCGCCTTTGCCAAGCGCCATCCTCAGGTCGACATCACCGTCCGCTACGCGCATTCCGGTGCGCAGATCGCGGCGCTCGCTGCCGGCGAGCTCGATCTGGCGGTGGTGTTCGAATGGCAGGATCTGTCCGGCGGTGAGGTGCTGATGCATGACCCGACCGTATGGGTGACGTCGGAGCTGCATCACATGCATGAGGAGCGGCCGGTGCCGATCGCGCTCTACAACCGTGCCGGTTGGTGCAAGGATTTCGCTATAAAGTCGCTGGAACAGCGCGGTCTCGCCTATCGTGTCGCCTACACCAGCGATACCAATGGCGGCCTGCGGCTCGCCGTCACCTCCGGGTTGGCGATTGCGCCGATCTCGCGCAGCAACATCCCGGCCGGCTGCCGCGAGCTTACGGCCGCCGACGGGTTCGGCGACATCGATTCCTCGAACGTGGTGCTGCGGCGCAATCCGAACGCTTCCGGCGAGGCCATCGACGGCATGGAAGAGGCGATCCGCGAGGCGTTCACCAACCGTTAAAAGTGCCGCTCAGTCCGGCGGTGGCGGCCTCCACGGACCGCACGGCGATCTTCCGAATATTGGGGGGCAGCCTTACTTCAGCTCCAGCAACCGCTCCAGATAGCTGCGCTCGATATCGGGGCTGAGTGCGTTGCCGAGCCGCTTGCGGATCGCTTCGAGGATCTGGCGGGCACGCTGCACATCGATCTCGTCAGGCACTCTCACCGAACTTCCGTCATCGGGACCCTCGCTGGTGCGGGGCCGCCCGAGCGGGTCACGGTCGGCATTCTGCTGGCGTCCGCCCTGCCCGTTGCCGCCCTGGTCGCCTTGCATCGCCTGCAGTTGCTTCATCATGTCCTTGGCGCCCCTGCGCAAGGCTTCCAATGCGCGGCCCTGGTGACCGACGGCCTGATCGCCTTCGCCCTCGCCGAGCGCCTGTTCGGCATTGCCCATGGATTTGCCGGCCTCGCCAAACCCCTCATTGGGGTCAAGGCCCATGCCTTCGAGGCTCTTCCTCAATTGATCGAGCTCGCTCTGCAGCTTGCCCTGGCCTTCCTGCAATTGCTTCAGCGCGTCAGCAAATTCCTGCGGCGTCATCGGCTTCGGCCGGCCGAGCGGATCGCGGTCGTCACCCGGGACGGGCTTGCCCTCTTCGCCCATCGGGCCTGGCTCACCGTTCTCGCCGAGCTGCTCGTCGCGGTTCTGCCCGCGCTGTTGCTGGCCGCGCTGCATCTGGTCCATGCGGAAAGTGTCGTTCATCATCTCCTGCTGGCGCCGCATGATTTCGCCCAGCTTGTCCATCTGCTGGCGCATCTCGCTGTCCTGCTGACCGCCCTGTTGCTGGCGGCCTGCCTGCAGATTGTTCATCATGTCCTGCAGCTCCGACAGCAATTGCTGCGCCTGGTCGCGATTGCCGGATTTCGCCAGGTTCTCGATCTGGTCCATCATGCGGTCGATGTCGCTCTGGCGCAGTTCCTGGCCGTTCTGCTGCATCTGTGGCGCATTCGGATTCTGCTGCGCCCGCGCCGCGAATTCCTGCAGGAACTGGTTCATCGCCTCGCGCAGTTCCTTCATCGCCTTCTCGATCTCTTGGTCGCTGGCGCCGTTCTTGATCGCATCCTGCAGCGCCTGCTGCGCTTGGCGCAGCCGCTTCTCGGCCGCCGACAGATTGCCTTCCTCAATGCCGAGCGCGATCTCCCAGAGGTAAGCGACCTCGTCGCGCAACTGGTCGTCGCTGTCTGCCATCTTCAGCCGGGTGCGGGCGCTCATGATGGCGAGGTAGTGCGCCATGTTGTCGAACGTGTCTTCCGGCCTGAGCGTGATTGCATCCATCAGGTCGAGCACGCGGTCCTTGGCATAGGCGTCGAGCGCCAGTATGCGGCGCTGCTCGACCACAGCCCGCGCCAACGGGTTGGAGAATTGCCGCTCCGGCATCACCAGCGTCTTGGTTTCGCTGGTCGCCGTGTGTCCGGCACCGTCGGTGGCGACAAGCGACAGCTTGACGTTGCCACCTGCCCAGACATGGTCGGTCAGATCCTTCGTCGACTTAGCGGCATTGGCCTTGCCGCCGCGGCGCGGCAACGTCAGCGGCATTTCCGGCGGGCCATAGAGCGGATGCGCGTTGGGCACTTGCGGGTCGGCCAATGCGAAAACCGCCTTGGCGGAGGCCGCGCCATAGTCGTCGTCGATCTGGTAGTTGAGTTCGAAGGCGCCGTTGACGGCGCGCTTCGGTTCGCCGACAAAGCGGATCTGCGGCGGCTTGTCGGGAATTATGGCGAAGGCCCAGCGGCCGAGCTCGCCGTCGCTGGACTGCAGCGTCAGCGTGCCGTCGGCCGTTAACTTGCCGCTGAACTGGCGCACGGTGGAAGGCGTTGCCGGACTTGCCTCAGTCTTGGCGGCTTGCGGCCCGGTCGGATCGATGGCGCGGGTGTTGCCGCCGGTGTCGGCGTAGCTCAGCGTTTCCTCGCCCGAACCGCCGGTGACGCGCAGCGACACATCGCTGCCCTCCGGAACCGTGAAGGTCGGCAGCGCTTGAGTCGCGTTGTTGGCCAGGACCGGGGCGTTCAGGAATACCGGCGGCCTGCCGGTATAGGCCGGCGGCGTCACCCAGGCATCAATGCGCGGCGGCACGACGTCGCGGGCGGCACGGGCAACAAAACCGTCGCTCAGCCTGCCGCCCGATGGCCCGAAGGAGAAGGCAAAGGCAGTGACCAACAAAAGCGCGGCAACGGCGCGCAGCGCCCACGGGTCGCGTTCCGGCACGCGTGTGCGCGGCACGTCGCCGCCAAGCTCGCCCAGCCGGTCCGCCATGCGCCGCTGATGCTCGCGCCACAGGGCTTGCGAAAAAATGCTTTCCTTGCCGCTCGGGCGATCGGTCTGGACCTGCACCGGGCTGTGCAGCAATCGGTTGGCCGCCTCGATGCGGCGGTCGACCTCGGCACTGGATGGCGTGCGGAAGAAACGCAGTGGATAGAGTGCGGCAAGCGCTGCGACGCCGAATGCCGTGATAAGACCGATCCGCGCCAGATCGGGCAAAAATGGGAACAGGCCGAGCCACGAAATGCTGAGGAACAGGCTGGCGACGATGATCAGTGGCAGCAGCAATGGCCAGCCGCGTTCGACGATTATCGAGACCTGCGTCCCCAGCCGGCTCAAGGCAAGGCGCCTGGCCAGACTGCGATCGCTGGTGAAAATGGGTCGTTGTGTCATCGGCCCTTCCTGGCCGGGCGGGATAGCCCAGGCCTCACGAGTCTATCGCATGGGCCCGAAAAGTCGATTTTCGGGAAGCACGATGCGAAGACCTAAAATCTTAGCGCACTCCGTGCGTCCAAGCGGATGCACATCGCCCTAAGGATACCAACAAACACGGCGAAGGCGAGGCGGTTCCCCAAAACGTGAACAATAATGCCCCGGATATTGTCAGAATTTCGCCGGATTGGCGTTTGCGCCGCAGACCAGTACGGCAACGCGCTCGCCTGCAGCCGGTGCGTAGCGGCCGGACAGGAGCGCCGCGAAGGCGGCCGCACCGCCCGGCTCGGAGATGATTCGCACGCGGTCCCACAGCGCCGCCTGGGCGGCGATAATGTCGTCGTCGCCGACCAGGATCGAGCGCTCGACGAATGCCTCGGCGATAGGAAACATCATTTCGCCGACACGCTTTGGCGCGAGCGAATCGGCGGCGATGCCCTCAGCCGGCGCGTCGACGGGTCGGCCCGCCTCGAAGGCGCGATGAAGCGTCGGCGCACCCTCCGGCTCGACCGCGATTATCCTGATGCGGCCGGAAAACCAGGCAGCGATGCCGCCGATCAGCCCGCCGCCGCCGACGGCGACCAGCAGGGTGTTGAGCTTCGGCAGGTCGGCCTCGATCTCGAGGCCGAGCGTGCCTTGCCCGACCAGCGTCTCCTCCTGGTTGAAGGCGTGGATCTGCAGCGCGCCGGATTTTTCGGCGAAGCTCTCGCTGGCGGCCAGCGCCTCGGCATAACGGGCGCCGCCGACGATCAACTCGGCGCCGTAGCCGCGGATGCGGTCCAGCTTGGCCTGCGGGCTCACTTCGGGAACAAAGATGGTCGCCTTGTGGCCGAGCCGCATGGCGGCATAGGCGACGGCGGCACCGTGGTTGCCGCCCGATGCGGCGACGACGCCGGCCGCAGGAACCGGCCGTTCGAGGAGATTGGTGAACGCACCACGTGCGTTGAACGAGCCGGAATGCTGCAAGCACTCAAGCTTCAGGTCGACAGGCAGAGGCGGGCGGCCGAAATCGGCCATGTCGACGCGCAGCACCGGCGTGTGGCGCACGAAGGGCCGGATGCGGGGTTCTATCGCCGCAATGCGCTCGCGTGTGATCGTGTGGCCGTGCAGCATGCTTTCACTCCCAGAGTTGACATTCAGAGTTGACATAACTTAGTAACTTGGCAAAGTGCCTAAATGCAAGAGATCGATGTCTTCAAAGCAATCGCCAACGAGCGCAGGCTGCAGATCCTCGATTGGCTGAAGGACCCGCGAGCGCATTTTCCGTCGCAGACGGACGGCGATCTGGTCGAGGACGGCGTCTGCGCGCTGCTGATCGCGGAAAAGCTGGGGATCACCCAGGCAACGCTCAGCGAGCATATGCGCGTGCTCACCCAGGCAGGGCTTTTGCGCAGCAAGCGCATCAAGCAGTGGATATTCTATCGCCGGAATGAGGACAGAATCGCCGAGACCAGGGCGCTCATTCAGCACCGGCTGTAGCTGCAGAGTTCTACTCCAACCAGTCCGGCACCGAGTCCAGTCCGATCAGCTCGTCATAGGTCTGGCGCGGGCGCACAACGTGGAAGCGGTCGCCGTCGACCAGCACTTCCGGTACCAGCAGCCTGGTATTGTAGGTGCCGGCCTGAACGGCGCCATAGGCGCCGGCGGTGGAGACAGCGATCAGGTCGCCGGATTTCAGCCGGGGCAGGTCACGGTCGAGCCCGAGATAGTCGCCGGTCTCACAAACCGGGCCAACGACGTCGACCTTCATGCGTGGTGCAGCGGCCGGCTGCTGCGACACCGGCCTGATGTCGTGGAAAGCGTCGTAAAGCGTCGGCCGGATCAGGTCGTTCATCGCGGCGTCTACGACGAGGAAGTTCTTGGCGTCGCCCTCCTTCACGAAGATCACCTGCGAGACCAGGATGCCGGCATTGCCGACGATCAGCCGGCCTGGCTCGAACATCACTTTCAGCCCAAGTTTGGCAACATGCTTCCTGACGATCTGGGCATAGGCATCGGGCAAAGGCGGCGGGTTGTTGTTGACGCGGTAGGGAATGCCAAGGCCGCCGCCGACATCGATGTGCTCGATGGCATGACCGTCGGAGCGCAAGGCGCCGACCAACTCCACCAGCAGCGCAAAGGCGTCGTCGAAGGGCTGCAATTCGGTGATCTGGCTGCCGATATGGGTGTCTATGCCGGTGACCTTGATGCCCGGCAGCTCAGCCGCGCGCGCATAGACCTTCCGCGCATGCTGCCACGGAATGCCGAACTTGTTCTCGGCCTTCCCAGTCGAAATCTTCTTGTGCGTCCTGGCGTCGACATCCGGATTGATGCGCAGCGAGATCGGCGCGACCTTGCCCAGCGCGGTGGCGCGGGCCGACAGCAGCTCCAGCTCCGGTTCGGATTCGACGTTGAAGCAGAGAATGCCGGCCGAGAGTGCGAAATCCATTTCGCGCGCGGTCTTGCCGACGCCCGAAAACAAGATCTTGCTTGCCGGGATGCCGGCCGCCAAAGCGCGGCGCAATTCGCCCTCCGAGACCACGTCGGCGCCGGCGCCGAGCCTTGCCAGCACCCTCAGCACGGCCTGGTTGGAATTCGCCTTCATGGCATAGCAGACGAGAGCATCGAGCCCGGCAAAGGCCTCGGTGAAGACGCGAAAATGCCTGGTCAGCGTCGCCGTCGAATAACAGTAGAACGGCGTGCCGACGCTGGCGGCGATGTCTGATATCGCCACGTCCTCGGCATGCAGCGCGCCGTCGCGGTAGTCGAAATGGTTCACGAGATTGGTCCGAAATCAGAGCAGCGGGTCGAGGATGAATTTCTTGTCCTCGACAGGTTTTTCCGGCTCCGGCGGCAAAGGTTGCTTGGCCTTCTCGGCGTCCTTGCGGGCCTGCACGGCTGCCGCGTACGGCGTGTCGAGCGCAGCCTTCCTGCCGCAGGCCGCAACGGTGGCCATTGCCGCCAGCAGCGTCAGCGTCACCAAAATCCTGCTTCCGGTCATCGTGCCATCCGTCCGAAACTGTTGCCCGCAGCCGCTTCTAGCCGAGTTTTGCGGCCATTGCACCCCGCGTCTTACGCCTTGGCGAGCCGCTTTTTCCAGTAGCGGATCTGCTTGCGCACCTCGGACGGCGCGGTGCCGCCGAAGCTCGTGCGGCTCTTTACAGAATTCTGCACGGCAAGAACCGAAAACACGTCGGCGCTGATACCGGGGTGAATGGACTGCAGATCCTCCAGCGAAAGCCTGTCGAGCCCGATCTTCCTGTCCTCGGCCAGCGCCACCGCCCGGCCAGTGATATGGTGCGCCTCGCGGAACGGCAGGCCGAGCGTGCGCACCAGCCAGTCGGCGAGGTCGGTCGCAGTCGAATAGCCGGCGCCGGCCGCCTTTTTCATCGCAGCAGTGTTCACCATCATGTCGCGCACCATGCCGGTCATTGCCGCCAGCATCAGGTCGAGCGTCTCGGCCGCGTCGAAGACGGATTCCTTGTCTTCCTGCATGTCCTTGCCATAGGTCAGCGGCATGCCCTTCATCACCGTCAGCAGGCCGACGAGATGGCCGGTGACGCGGCCGGTCTTGCCGCGCACCAGTTCGGCAGCGTCCGGGTTCTTCTTCTGCGGCATGATCGACGAACCCGTCGAGAAACTATCCGATAGCCTGACGAAGCCGAATTGCGGCGTCGACCAGATGATGATCTCTTCGGCCAGCCGCGACAGATGCGTCGCGCAGATCGCCGCCAAGCCCAGGAACTCGAGCGCGAAATCGCGGTCCGAAACACTGTCGAGCGAATTGCGCATCGGCTCGCGGAAGCCAAGCGCCTTCGCCGTCTGGTGCCGGTCGATGGAAAAGCTGGTGCCGGCAAGGGCGGCGGCGCCGAGCGGGCTTTCATCCATCCGCTCAATCGCATCGCGGACGCGCGACAGGTCGCGTGCAAACATCTCGACATAAGCCATGCAGTGGTGGCCGAAGGTCACCGGCTGCGCCGCCTGCATGTGGGTGAAGCCCGGCATCACCGTTGCCGCATGCTCCTCGGCCCGATCCAGGAACGCCGTGATCAGGCCCTTCAGCGCCTCGGCGACACGAAAGCATTCGTCCTTGACCCACAGCCTGAGGTCGACCGCCACCTGGTCGTTGCGCGAGCGGGCGGTATGCAGGCGGCCGGCGGCGGGGCCGATCAAATCGGCCAGACGGGCCTCGACATTCATGTGGATGTCTTCCAGCCTGGTCGAGAACTCGAAGGTGCCGGCCTCGATCTCTGCCAGGATCGTGTTCAGCCCGTGAGCGATTTTTTCTTGATCGGCCGCCGAAATAATGCCCGTTTGCGCCAGCATCTGGCTATGGGCGATCGAGCCGCGAATATCCTGCGCATAGAGTTTGCGGTCGAACGAGATCGACGCGTTGATCGCTTCCATGATTGCGGCCGGACCCGAGGCAAAACGTCCGCCCCACATCTGGTTGCTGGCCTTCTTGTCGTTCATCGCTATAACCCGTGCTCCGGAGCAGTTTTTGCAAAATGGCAGACGGCAATAGATTTTTCCCGGCTTTGCGTCTCATCCTCGCCGCTTTGGTTGCGGGCGTGCTGGCCGGCGCGGTCGCGGTATATGTCAGGGAAAGCAGTTCTGGCAACAAGGCGCCCGCGCAAGTGGCCGCCGGCGGCGGCAAGGACGACGTCGCCTGCGCCGCCAAGACCGACCGTGCCAAGAAGATCGCCGCCGCTGCCACCGGCCAAGTTGCCGCGCTTTTGCCGGCGGATCCGCCGCAATCGCTGAAAAGCCTTGCCTTCAACGGCCCCGACGGCAAGCCGACGACGATCGCCGATCATGCCGGCAAGACGGTGCTGCTCAATCTGTGGGCGACATGGTGCGCACCTTGCCGCGCCGAAATGCCGGCGCTCGATGCGCTGCAGAAGGAGATGGGCAGCGATGCGTTTCAGGTTGTTGCCGTCAACGTCGATGCCGGCGACGATGCCAAACCGAAGAAGTTCCTGGAGGACACCGGCGTCAAGTCGCTCGGCTACTATCGCGATGCCACGATGGCGCTGTTCAACGACGTCAAGACGCGCGGCCTGGCGCTCGGTCTGCCGGTCACCATGCTGATCGATGGGCAAGGCTGCCTGATCGCCCATATGAATGGCCCGGCCGAATGGTCGGGGCCGGATGCCAAGCGTCTGGTCGAGGCGGCGCTTCAGCCGGGATAGGCTCAGACCGTGCGCAGGCGCGGCTTGAGCACGGCAATGCTTGCGCCGCGTCGGCTGGCGGTGCGGATTGCCGGAGAGGCCACGCCCGTCAGTTCCCCGAATGTCTCGATCGGAGCCGGTTTGCCGAGGTAGTAGCCTTGCCCGATCTCGCAAGCCTCGGCGTCCAGGAACTGCAATTCACCCGGCGTCTCGATACCTTCTGCCAGAACCGGTAGGCCGAGACCGCGTCCAAGCCCCAGCACGGCGCGAACGATCGCCGCGAACTGGGCGTTCTTGTCGACCGATTTGATGAACGACCCGTCGATCTTGATCTTGTCGAAGGGAAAGGCGCTGAGGTTGGACAGCGAAGAATAGCCGGTGCCAAAATCGTCCATCGCCACATGCACGCCAAGCGCCTTGACCTGCCTCAAGGTTGCCAGCGCGCGCGGCATGTCCTTCACCAGGGCCGTTTCGGTGATCTCCAGTTCGAGCCTGCCGGGGGCCAGGCCGGATCTCGTCAATGCGTCGTGCACCTTGCGGCTGAAGTTCGGATTGTGAAGTTGCACGGCGGAGACGTTGACGGCGACCATCAGCGGGTTTGTCCAGCGAGCAGCATCGTTACAAGCCGTCGTCAGCACCCAGTCGCCTATCTGCGCGATAGCGCCACTGTCCTCGGCCACGGGGATGAAAACGGCCGGAGAAATGTCACCCCGCTCAGGGTGCTGCCAACGGACCAGGGCTTCGAAGCCGATCATCCTGCCGCCGCGGATCTCCTTCTGCGGCTGATAGACGAGGTGGAACTCCTTGCGGGCGATCGCCTGGCGCAATTCATGCTCCATCACGCGCTTGTCGCGGGCCGCGGTGCCCATGGCTATCTCGAAAAACCGATAAGTGTCCCTGCCTTCGGTTTTGGCGCGATGGAGTGCCGTGTCGGCATGGCTGATCAGGCCGGCCTGGTCTTCGGCATCCAGCGGAAAGAAGGCGATGCCGATGCTGGCCGAGACGAGGCCGGAGCCGACCGAAACCCTGTTTTCCTCCCGGATCGCCGCCAGCAAGTCCTCGGCTATCCGGCCTGCGGCCAGGGGGTCGGGGAGGTTCGGAGCTATGATGGCAAATTCATCGCCGCCGAGACGCGCGAGCATCTGTCCGTGGCGCGGGATGCCGGAAATGCAGTGCGCCAGCTTCTGCAGCATAGCATCGCCGGCCCCGTGGCCATAGAGGTCGTTGACTTGCTTGAACCGGTCAAGGTCAAGCAGCAGGAGCGCCAGATGTCCATCCTTGCCGCCACGATCCATCGAGGCGAATTCTGCTTCCAGCCGGGAAGAAAAGCTCCGCCGATTGGCAAGCCCGGTAAGCGGATCGAAATGCGCGAGGCGGAGGATCTCTTGTTCTGCCTTCTTGCGCTCACGGATGTCGCGAACGGCAAGCACCGTATGAGGCCTGCCGCAGTAGGTTATTTTCCTGGCGATCAGCTCGACAGGAATTCTCGCCCCGTCGCTGCCTCTTAACTTCGCTTCCTGCGCCTGTTCGCCGAAGCCGGACATATCGGCTGCGCTCTGTCCGTCGAAAAGCTCGCCGAATTGCATCGTGTTCAGGGTGGCTGTCGCTGTTCCGGTCAGCTTCGCCATACTGTCATTGGCGCTGACAATGCGGGTGCCATCGCAAACGATCAGACCTTCCACCGCCGCATTGGCGAGATCGTGCATGCGATCGGCCTCGAGCTTCTGGCGGCGAAAGCGCAGGTCGATCCATAGCGCGGCACCCGATAGCACAAGGATTATCAGGCTGGCGACCGCTGCGGCAAAGGCCTGGGAAATGGGCTCGATGGAATGTTCGGATATTTCAATCGAGGAGTCCGGAATGATCGACACCGCGGCCATCGCGATGAAATGCAAGCTGCAAATCGCCAGCGTCAAAAGCGCGGCGCCGCCGAAAGTCGCGAGCGCTGACGGACGGCGCAAGACGACAAGGAGCGCCAGTGCCGCGAGGGTCACGCCGGCCAGAAGCGATATCGCGACAAGGAGCAGGTTCCATACGACCCGGCCTTCGACCTCGAAAGCTGCCATGCCGATGTAGTGCATCGTCGCGATGGCGCCGCCCAGAATGGCGCCACCGACGAGGAAATGGTCGATGCCGCGGCGCAAGGTGGCGACCCACATCCCAAGCGCGGTCATGATAACGGCGGCGGCAAGCGAAAAGGCGGATAATCCCGGATTGTATGCGTTCGGGATTCCCGGCGTAAACGCGGTCATGGCGATGAAATGCGTCGCCCATATGCCGAACCCGGTCGAGGCCGCGGCGATCATCAGCCAGACAAGCCGGTTTCGCTCGGTCGATCGGCCGACATGCTTAAGGAGATTAACCGCTGAGAAGCAAGAAATTCCACAGACGAGTGCGGCGAGCGCAACCAGTCTCGGATCGTGCTGACTTACAATACAATTATAGACCGTCAGCATCCTGGTTCACTCGGTCTGCCAAAACTAACAGGGGAGGTGTGACTGATTAGCTCTTGGAGATTTTAACGAATGGTTAACCCGCGGGCCATGAGGCGGGTCTTTTCGGGGGAAAACCGACGCGCCGCTGCGCCGAAAAGACGGTGATGTGATTTCTGGCGCCCGGTTTCGGTAGCGAGTGCACTTTAGGAAGGAATGATGTTCATTGATCCGCAATAAAACCGTTGTCCGATTGTCATCAGCGCCACATATTGGCTTTGCGGAAGTGCCCCTTTCGCCAATGACAAACGGGAGATGAAACATGAAGTTCTTCGGCTTTGCGGCCGGTATCGCCGCGACCGTGACCCTGCTTTCCACCACCTCCGCCTTCGCCGTCACGCAGATCAGCTGGTGGCACGCCATGACCGGCGCCAACGCCGAGGTCGTCGCCAAGATCTCCAAGGATTTCAACGCCAGCCAGAGCGACTATGAGCTCGTTCCGGTGTTCAAGGGCACCTATCCGGAGACGCTGAATGCCGGCATCGCTGCCTTTCGTGCCGGGCAAGCGCCCGATATCCTCCAGGTGTTCGACGTCGGCACCGGCGTGATGATGGCGGCCGAGGGTGCGATAAAGCCGGTGGCCGATGTGATGACCGGCGCCGGGATGACTTTCGACAAGAGCCAGTATCTGCCCGGCATCGTCGGCTATTATTCGAAGCCGGACGGCACCATGCTATCGTTCCCCTACAACTCTTCCTCGCCGATCCTCTACTACAACAAGGACATCTTCCAGAAGGCAGGCCTCGACGTGAACAATCCGCCCAAGACGTGGAACGAGGTGTGGGAAGCTGCCAAGAAGATCAAGACGAGCGGCGCCTCCCCTTGCGGCTATACCTCGACCTGGCTGACCTGGATCCACCTGGAGAATTTCGCGGGGTGGAATGACGTGCCTTGGGCCACCCAGCAGAATGGCCTGGCCGGCGGTGATGTCGAACTCAAGATCAATGCGCCGATTTTCGTCAACCACTTCCAGGCGCTCGCTGACCTGGCCAAGGACGGCACATTCAAATATGGCGGACGCACCTCCGAAGCCAAGCAGATATTCCTCGCCGGCGAATGCGGCATCTTCACCGAATCGTCGGGCGGCCTCGGCGATATCGTCAAGTCCGGCATGAACTATGGCATCGGCCAGCTTCCTTACGACAGTGACGCCAAGGGTGCCCCGCAGAACACGACGCCGGGCGGTGCCAGCCTCTGGGTGTTCGGCAACAAGTCGGACGAGGAATACAAGGGTGTCGCCGCCTTCTTTGCCTATCTGTCCAAGACCGATGTGCAGGAATATCTGCACCAGAAGTCGGGATACCTGCCTGTGACGCTCGCCGCGTATGAGGCGACGAAGAAATCAGGCTTCTATGACAAGAACCCCGGCCGCGAGACACCCATCCTGCAGATGATCGGCAAGTCGCCGACCGACAATTCGAAGGGCGTGCGCCTGCCGAATCTGCCGCAGGTGCGCGATATCCAGAACGAGGAGCTGGAGAAGATGCTGGCCGGCCAGCAAACCGCCCAGCAGGCACTCGACAATGCGGTTGCGCGCGGCAACGCGGCGATCAAGGAAGCGCTGGAGAACTGACGGGATTATCTCGGTTAGTCGGTTGGAATATCGCCCACGCGAGCTCGCGTGGGCGATACCTGGATAGCGAGGGAAATCAGCCTGTCTCCACGCGTCGTCTTTCCCAACAAGATCCTGCCCTACCTGCTGGTGGCGCCACAACTCGCCATCACCCTGGTTTTCTTCTACTGGCCGGCCGGTCAGGCGCTTTACCAGTCGATGCTCAGGCAAGACCCGTTCGGGCTGAAGAGCAGGTTCGTCTGGTTTGCCAATTTCCGGAAGGTGCTGGCCGATCCGGCCTACCTCAACTCGATCAAGGTCACAGTAGTGTTCTCTCTTGCGACCGCGATCGTTGCCATGGTTGTGGCCCTGCTGCTCGCGGTCATGGCCGAGAAGGCCGTGCGCGGCAAAGGCCTCTACCGCACACTGCTGATATGGCCTTACGCCGTGGCGCCGGCGATTGCCGGCATGCTTTGGCTTTTCCTGTTCAATCCCTCGATCGGCTCGTTGGCCTATTTGCTGAGAAGCCTCGGCATCGTATGGGACCCGCTGCTCAACGGCACCCACGCCATGATCCTGCTGGTGTCGGCTGCTGCCTGGAAGCAGATCAGCTACAACTTCCTGTTCTTCGTCGCCGGCCTGCAGGCGGTGCCGAAAACGCTGATCGAAGCGGCGGCCATGGACGGCGCCGGCGAAACCAAGCGCTTCTGGACCATCGTCTTCCCGCTGCTTGCGCCGACAACCTTTTTCCTGCTGGTCGTCAACACCGTCTATGCCCTGTTCGACACGTTCGGCATCGTTCATGCCGTCACCGGCGGCGGGCCGGGCAAGACGACCGAGACGCTGGTCTACAAGGTCTACAATGACGGCTTCGTCAATCTGATCCTGGGCGATTCGGCGGCGCAGTCGGTCATCCTGATGGCCATCGTCATTGCGCTCACAGCGATCCAGTTCCGCTATGTGGAACGCAAAGTCCATTACGGCTGAGGGTAGCGATGATCGGCCAGTCCCCGCTCCGCACCTTCATCGCCCATGCCGTGCTCATCCTCGGCATATTGATCGTGGCTTTTCCGATCTACTACACCTTCGTTGCCTCGACGCACACGCTGCAAACGATCCTCAGGCCGCCCCTGCCGCTCTTGCCCGGCGGCCAGCTATGGAACAATTACAGCGAGGCGCTGTTCGGCGGCATCGGTCGTATCGGCGGGGTCAGCGTCGGCAGGCTGCTCCTCAACACCACGATCATGGCGCTCGGCGTTGCGGTGGGAAAGATCTTCATCTCGATCCTGTCGGCCTACGCGATCGTGTTCTTTCGCTTTCCGCTGCGCATGACCTTCTTCTGGCTGATCTTCATCACCTTGATGCTTCCAGTCGAGGTGCGCATCCTGCCGACCTACAAGGTGATGGTCGATCTCGGCATGATCGACACCTATGCCGGCCTGATCGTCCCGCTGATCGCCTCAGCCACCGCAACGCTGCTGTTTCGCCAGTTCTTCATGACCATACCGGGCGAATTGGTCGAGGCGGCGCGTGTCGACGGTGCCGGGCCATGGCGCTTCTTTTTCGATATTCTGGTGCCGCTGTCGCGGACAAACATCGCCGCGCTGTTCGTGATCCTCTTCATCTATGGCTGGACGCAGTATCTTTGGCCGCTGCTCGTCACCAACAGCAACGACATGAATACCATCGTCATCGCGCTGAGAAAGATGGTTTCCTTCGCCGATGCCGACACCCAATGGCACCTGGTGATGGTCACGGCAATGCTGGCCATCGTGCCGCCGATCCTGGTGGTCGTGCTGATGCAACGCTGGTTCGTGCGCGGTCTGGTCGAATCCGAAAAGTGAGAAGCCGATGGCGACCGTGGATCTGAAGGATGTCAGGAAAATCTATCCCAGCGGCGTCGAGGCCGTGAAGGGCGTTTCCATCGCCATTCCCGACAAGGAGCTTTGCGTGCTGGTCGGCCCCTCCGGCTGCGGCAAGTCTACGCTGCTGAGGATGATCGCCGGGCTGGAGACGATTTCTGCCGGTACAGTCGCCATCGACGGCAAGGTGGTCAACGCCATTGGCCCGACCGAGCGCGACATCGCCATGGTGTTCCAGAACTACGCGCTCTACCCACATATGAAGGTCTATGACAACATGGCCTATGGCCTGCGCAACCGCGGCACGCCGAATGACGAGATCGACAGCAGGGTACGCTCGACTGCCAAGGTGCTGGAGCTTTCGGCGCTGCTCGACCGGCGCCCGCGCGAGCTTTCCGGCGGTCAGCGCCAGCGCGTCGCCATGGGTCGCGCCATCGTGCGCAACCCGAAGGTCTTCCTGTTCGACGAACCGCTGTCCAACCTCGATGCGAAATTGCGCGGGCAGATGCGCATCGAGATCAAGAATCTGCAGCGCTCGCTTGGCGTCACCTCGGTTTATGTCACGCACGACCAGCTTGAGGCGATGACGCTGGCCGACATCCTCGTCGTCATGAACGCCGGCCTGGTCGAGCAGACCGGCGCGCCGCTTGATGTGTACGAGAAACCGGCCTCGACCTTCGTCGCTTCGTTCATAGGCGCACCGCCGATGAATCTGCTGGCGCTCACAGGGGCCTCCCCAAGCTCGGTATTGGCGGACGGTACTGTGATTGGCTTGGCGCCTCGACAGGGCAAGGCAGTGACACTAGGCTTTCGTCCGGAGGACGCCGATATCACCTTCGCGGCAGAGGCGCCGGCCGGCGCGCTCGCGCTGCCGGCAACAGTGGAAGCGGTCGAACCGGTCGGTGCCGAAAGCTTTCTCCATTGCGTGGCAGCCGGCAGCCGCATCGTGGTGCGCGTCTCAGGCCGCGCCAGCGCCAAGCCAGGCGACCAATTGCGCGTCGTGGCTAGGTCCGAAAAGCTGCATTGGTTCGATCAGGCGGGCAAACGGGTCGATTGAAGTCGGCCTTGCGCAAAACCGTTCAGGCAAACACATGCGCCTTGCCCGACACGGTCAGCCGGACGATCTCGCCGATCGCCGGCGCGTCCATGCCCGGCTTGCGCAGGATCAACGGCGTATTGCCGATGGCGGCGGCGTCGGGCGGATCGGGGCTGTTCAACAGACGCACCGCGATGGTGCACATCGAGCCGGCGAACTCCGATTCCGTCACCTCGCCGAACAGCATGTCCGGCGTGCCGGACATGCCTTCACGCGATGTGCGTTTCAGCAACACCTGCTCCGGCCGCAGCATGATGCGGGCGACGTCGCGCCGCTCCGAGCTGTCGACAGCGATGCGGCCGAGCGGCGAGATGGCGAAGCCATCGGCGATCCTTGCCGGCAGGACGATGGCGTCGCCAAGGAACTCGGCGACCATCCTGTCCTTCGGCTTGAAATAGAGCTCGCGCGGCGTGCCGACCTGCGAGAATTTGCCGTCGCGCATCACCGCGACCTGGCTGGCGAATGACAGCGCCTCGGCCTGGTCGTGGGTGACCAGGATGGTGGTGATGCCGGCGGTTTCAAGGAGCTCGGCCACGGCCTTGCGCATCGAGGCGCGCAGGCCGGTGTCGAGCGCCGAGAACGGCTCGTCGAGCAGCATCAGCCGCGGCTTCATGGCCATGGCGCGGGCGAGCGCGACGCGCTGCTGCTGGCCACCGGAGAGTTCGTGCGGACGGCGCTTCAGGATACCTTTGTCCAGCCCGACGACATAGGCGAGCTCGGCGATGCGCTCACTGCGCTTTTCCTCGTGACGCCCCATGCCGAAGCCGATATTGGCGGCGATGCTCAGATGCGGGAATAGAGCGCCGTCCTGCGCCACCAGCCCGATGCCGCGGCGATGCGCCGGCACGGCCGTGTCGCCTTCGGCCAGCACCTCGCCATCAAGCACGATGCGGCCCTGGTCCGGCGCCTCGAAGCCGGCGATCAGCCGCAGCAAGGTGGTCTTGCCGCAACCGGACGGCCCGACGACAGCCGTACGGCTGCCGCTGGCCACGCTGAGGTCGACGCCGGCAAGTGCTGCGACCGGCCCGTAGTGCTTGTGGATGCCGCTCAGCTCGAGAAAGCTCATCGCCCGGCCATCCGCTTCGACTGGACGTAGAGCAACCAGGTCAAAGGCAGCGACATCGCCACCATGATCAGGGCATAAGGCGCCGCCGACGCATAGTCGATCTCGCCGCTATAGGACCAGAACGCCATGGCCAGCGTGCGGGTGCCGTTGGGCGCCAGCATCTGGGTTGCGGTCAATTCGTTCATGATACCCAGCGCGACCAACGCCATGCCGGCTGCGGCGCCCGGCGCCGACAGGCGGATGGTCGTCGACCACAGCGCCTTGAGCGGCGACCGGCCGAGGCTGGAGGCGGCGCGTTCGAGCTCGACCGGCGCCTGTGCGATCGACGCCCTGAGGCTAATCAGGGCGCGCGGCAGGAACATCAGCGCATAGGCGACCAGGATGGTGAACAGGGTCTGGTAGAGCGGCATGGCGATACGCACGGCGATGGTGACCAGCGCCAGGGCGATGACAACGCCGGGCAACGCGCCGACGATATAGTTGCAGCCCTCCAGGACGCGTTGCAGCCGCCCCGGCGCGCGGATCGAAATCCACGCCATCGGCATTGCCGCGACGGTGGCGAGCAGCGCGCCGGCAATTGCTAGGAACAGCGTTTGGCCAAGCGCCAGGCCGATCTCGTCGAGCCGCCAGACATCGGCGCCGCCGGCCATGAGCCAGCGGCCGATAGTGGCGAACGGCACGCCGAGCGCCAGCAGCGTGGTAATGGCAGGCAGCAGCAGGCAAGGAATGGTGGCGCGCCCAAGGCCCGTGCGCTGCTGCTGGCGCGCAGCACCCGAACCGACGCGGGCATAGCGCTCCTCGCCGCGCACCAGCACCTCCAGCCCGAGCAGCACAAGGCAGCAGGTCACCAGCACGCCGGCCAGCATGTTGGCGGCGGGACCGTTGAAGGTCGACTGAAACTGGTCGACGATCGCGGTGGTGAAGGTGTCGAAGCGGATGAAGACATAGAGCCCGTATTCGGCCAGGAGATGCAGGCCGACCAGCAGGGAGCCGCCGCAAATGGCGAGCCGGAGCTGCGGCAGCACGACACGCCTGAACACACGCCACGGGCCGAGACCAAGGGCTGCCGCTGCATCCTCGAGAGCGGGATCGAGCCGGCGCAATGCCGCCGCCACCGGCAGATAAAGGAAGGGGAAATAGGCGATGACCGACACAAGCACGCCGGCCCACAGCCCGTGCAGTCTGGGCACCATGGTGACCCAGGCGTAACTGTGGACGAAGGCCGGAATGGCGAGCGGCGCCACCGACAGCCAGGCCCATAGGCGGGCACCCGGCAGATCGCTGCGCTCGGTCAGCCAGGCCAGCATGACCGACAGCACGATCGAGATCGGCACCGCCAACACCACAAGCAGGCTGGTGTTGACCAGAAGTTCGCCGACGCGCGGCCTGAACACCAGCGCCGCCACCGTTTCCCAGCCGGTCTGCACCGCCACCCAGACGATGAAGGCAAGCGGCAGCAGCGCGAAAAGCGAGACAAAGACGGCAGCCAACGCAATCCATGAGACCGACCAACGACGTGCCCGCACGGCCTTGGCGTCGGCCGGCAAGCCTGGGCGTGCGAGATCGATCGCGGATTGCATCAGATCAGACGTTGCGCCAGCTCCGCCCGGAGGCGGAAACGATCGGCGGCGGATAATCTCGCGGGTAGCTTGTGGTCATAGGCAAATGCCATCTTGAAAACAGAGCGCTCCTGTGGAAAGCGAATTCCCACAGGAGCGCAGTCGGTTGCCCTTTTAGGACGAACGCCGGCTAAAGCAAGCCGGCCGCCGTCATCAGGTCGGTCACCTTTTTCGAGTTCAGCGTCGTCGGGTCGACTTTCGGCGCCTGCAGATCGGCCAGCGGCACCAGCTTCGGATTGGACTCGGCGCCCTTGCCGACTGCGTATTCGAACGAATCGCCTGTTTTCAGCACGTCCTGGCCGCCATTGCCGGTGACCCATTTCAGGAAAGCCTGCGCTTCCTTCGGGTGCTTGCTCGAGGCCAGCACGCCGCCGCCGGAAATCGAGACGAAAGCACCGGGATCCTGATGCTTGAAATAGTGCAACTCGACGTTCTTGCTGTTCTCGCCGGTCTTGGCCTGATCGCCGTAGTAGTAATAGTGATAGATCACGCCGCCTTCGACCTCGCCGGCATTGACCGCCTTCATCACCGTGCTGTTGCCCTTATAGGCGGTAAAATTCTCCTTCATCGCCTTCAGCCATTCGGCCGTCGCCGCCTCACCCTTGAGCTGCAGAAGCGCGCTGACGATCGCCTGGAAATCGGCGCCGGAGGGCGAAGCGGCCCAGCGGCCCTTCCAGCTCGGATCGGCGAGATCGAGCAGCGATTTGGGCAGCTGGTCGGCGCTCAGCTTGGTCTTGTTGTAGGCAAAGACGGTGCTGCGCGCGGCGACGCCGACCCATTTGCCGCTCGCCGGCTGGTACTCCTGCGGAACCTGGGCCAGCGTCTCGGTGCCGACCGGTGCGAACAGGCCGGCCGCCTCGACTAATGCCATGGCCGGCGAATTCTCCGTCAGGAATACATCGGCGGGCGAAGCGGTGCCTTCCGCAACGATCTGATTGGAGAAATCGCTGTCGCCGCCATTGCGGACGGTAACCTTGATGCCGGTTTCCTTGGTGAATCCCTCCGCCCAGGCCTTGGTCAGGTTTTCGTGCTGGGCGTTGTAGACGACGATGCCCTCGTCCTCTGCTATTGCCGGGCCGGCGATCAGGCTGATTGCAAGTGCTGTCGCACCGGCAAGGGCGGAAAGAGCATATTTCATGGCGTCGTCCTCGATTTCGATGGTCTTTGGCTTGGCACGCTGCACCTACCAATACCTGACTGGTGCAGTCAACATTGCTGGCCCACTCAATCGCTCAAAAGGAGCAAACTTTCGTGATGCTCAGCTAATTTGCCTTGGACATTATTTCGCCGGCCCCGTAACAAATCAGCGCCGAGACGCGAATATCGGGGAGTGAACTCTTGTGAGCGGCAAGGACGAAGCCGAGCTTTCACGCCTGCTGCGGGCCGCGATCGCCGGAGACGAAAGGGCCTATGCCGACTTTCTGCACCGGATCGCCGCGCTCGTTCGTGGCTTTGCCCGGCGCAAGATCGTGCAGGGCGGGGTGGATCCCGAGGATGTCGTGCAGGAAACCTTGCTGGCCATTCATGTGAAACGACACACCTGGCGCCATGATGCGCCGGTGCTGCCTTGGGTCTATGCAATAGCCCGCTTCAAGCTGATCGATGCGTTCCGGCGGCGCGGTCGGCGGATCGAGATCGAGATCGACGAAATCGCCGAGACCTTTGCCGAGCCGGAATCGGAGACGGTGAGCGAGCGCGACATCAACCGGGCGCTCGACAGCCTGTCGCCGGCACAGCGTTCCGTCGTCTCGGCCGTATCGGTCGAAGGCCGGTCAATCGGTGAGACCGCGGCCAAATTCGGCATCAGCGAGACGGCTGTGCGGGTGTCACTGCACCGCGGGCTTGCCGCCATTGCCAAACGGTTCAGGGCGGGGCGGGAATAACATGAGGACCGAAGATCTCATCAAGGCGCTCGACGCCGATGCCCGCAGCAAGGCGCTGCCGCTAGGCACCACCTGGTGGCTTGCCACCGGCGCGGCCATCGTGATCGCGGCCGCGGTTTTCTGGCTGACGATCGGCCCGCGCCCCGACATTGCGATCGCCATGCACACGATGCGGTTCCTGTCCAAATTCGTCTTCACGATTGCTCTTGCCGCCAGCGCCTTTGTCCTGGTGCGTGGGCTGTCGACGCCCGGTGCATCGACCGGCCGGGCGGTGAGCTGGATGGTCGCCGCGCCGCTGCTGGTGATTGTGGCTGTGATTCTCGAACTCTTCGCCGTGCCTGCGTCCGACTGGGGCACGCGCCTGGTCGGCACGAACATGGTCATCTGCATGACCTTCATTCCGTTGATCGGGATCGGCCCGCTTGCCGTCTTTCTCGCGGTGCTGCGCCATGGCGCGCCGACAAGGCCGGTGCTTGCCGGTGCGGCCGCGGGCCTGCTTGCCGGCGGGCTGGCGGCGACCTTCTATGCGGCGCATTGCTTCGACGATTCGCCGCTTTTCGTCGGCACCTGGTATACGATCGCGGTCGCCATCCTTGCCGTGCTCGGGGCGCTCGGCGGACGACTTTATGTGCGCTGGTAGCGAGGCGATCAGCGTGTCGGAACGGGATGCTCGCCGCGATAGTCGTAGAAGCCGCGCCCGGTCTTGCGGCCGAGCCAGCCGGCCTCGACATATTTGACCAGCAGCGGGCAGGGGCGGTATTTCGAATCCGACAGCCCGTCATGCAGCACCTGCATGATCGACAGGCAGGTATCGAGCCCGATGAAATCGGCAAGCTGCAGCGGCCCCATCGGATGGTTGGCGCCGAGCTTCATGGCGGTATCGATGGCGTCGACCGAGCCGACACCTTCATAGAGCGTGTAGATCGCCTCGTTGATCATCGGCAGCAGGATGCGGTTGACGATGAAGGCCGGGAAATCCTCCGAGACGGTGATCGTCTTGTCGAGCTGCTTCACGTAGGTTTTTGCCGCCTCGAAGGTCTGGTCCTCGGTGGCGATGCCGCGCACCAGTTCGACCAGTTTCATCACCGGAACCGGATTCATGAAATGTATGCCGATGAAGCGTTCCGGCCGGTCGGTCTGCGAAGCCAGCCGTGTGATCGAGATCGATGATGTGTTCGTCGCCAGGATGGCCTCGGGGTTGAGCTGCGGGCAGAGCTGGGCATAGATCTTGCGCTTGACCGTCTCGTCCTCGGTCGCTGCTTCGATCACCAGATCGGCGCCCGCAAGGTCGGCCATGACCGGTGCCGCCGAAATGCGCGCCATCGCCTCATTGCGCAGCTTTTCCTCGAGTTTGCCGGAGCCGACCTGACGGGCCATGTTGCCGCTGATCGTAGCGATGCCCTTTTCGATGCGGTCGGGCGAAATATCGTAAACCAGCACCTTATAGCCCGCCAGCGCCGACACATGGGCGATGCCGCCACCCATCTGGCCCGCGCCGATGATGCCGATCGTCTCGATCTTGCTCATTACCCGATCCCGTCGAGGCCTTTGCGGCCCGTTTTTTGTGCAGTGCAAACTAAAAGGGCGGGGCGACTTCGTCTACCCCACCCCTCAGAATTTAATACGCTTTGGCAGAAGGCGTCAAAGCGCCTTTTGCAGTTCCGGCAGAATGACGAAGAGATCGCCGACGAGACCGTAGTCGGCGACCTGGAAGATCGGCGCTTCCTCGTCCTTGTTGATGGCAACGATCACCTTCGAATCCTTCATGCCGGCAAGGTGCTGGATGGCACCGGAGATGCCGACGGCAATATAAAGGTCGGGCGCTACCACCTTGCCGGTCTGGCCGACCTGCCAGTCGTTCGGCGCATAGCCGGCATCGACGGCGGCGCGAGATGCGCCAACCGCCGCACCGAGCTTGTCGGCGACCGGCAGGATGACCTCCTGGAACTTCTCGGAGGAGCCCAGCGCACGGCCGCCCGAGATGATGATCTTGGCCGAGGTCAGCTCCGGACGGTCGGTCTCGGAGAGCTTGTTCTCGACAAAGCTCGACAGGCCGGGATTGGCCGCCGCCTGGACCGTCTCGACCGGCGCGGAACCGCCCTCGGGTGCTGCCTGGAAGGAAGCGGTACGCACCGTGATGACCTTCTTGGCGTCACTGGACTGCACCGTCTGGATGGCGTTGCCGGCATAGATCGGCCGCTTGAAGGTGTCGGGCGACACGACTTCGATGATTTCAGATATCTGGGCGACATCGAGCAGCGCTGCCACGCGGGGCGCGACGTTCTTGCCCGACGAGGTCGCCGGCGCGATGATCGTCTCGTATGGCTCAGCAAGCGAAACGACGAGTGCCGCCAGCGGTTCGGCGAGACGCTCGGTCAGTTCGTCGGCGTCGGCGAGCAGCACCTTGGTGACGCCCTTGAGCTTGGCGGCGGCATCCGCTGCCGGCTTGGCACCTTTGCCGGCAACCAGCACATGCACGTCCGAACCGATCTGCAGCGCCGCCGAAAGCGCCTTGGCGGTCTGGTCGGAAAGCGCAGCGTTGTCGTGTTCGGCAATCAGAAGAATAGCCATGATGTTTTCCTGACTTTCGTCTTCGAGGCTCCTGAAATCCGGTCAGGCCGAGTCGAAAACGGTTGGTTTCGAGAACCGGAGCGGAGCGTACTTCAGTACGTGAGCACCGGAAGCGGAGAAACCGGCCGTTTGCAGGCCGGCCTCATCGGATTTCCTTAGAGCACGCCGGCTTCGTTCTTCAGCTTGTCTACCAGTTCGGCGACGCTCTTGACCTTGACGCCCGCCTTGCGGCCGCCCGGCTCCTCGGTCTTGATCACTTTAAGCCGCGGCTTGACGTCGGCGCCGTAATCGGCAGGGCTCTTCTCGTCGAGCGGCTTCTTCTTGGCCTTCATGATGTTGGGCAGAGACGCGTAGCGTGGCTGGTTCAGCCGCAAATCGGCCGTGACGATCGCCGGCATCTTCAGTTCCAGCGTCTGCAGGCCGCCATCGACCTCGCGCGTCACCGTGGCCTTGTCACCGTCGAGCACGATCTTGGAGGCGAAGGTGCCCTGCGCCCAGCCGAGAAGTGCGGCCAGCATCTGGCCGGTCTGGTTGGAATCGTCGTCGATCGCCTGCTTGCCGAGAATGACAAGGCCGGGCTGTTCTGCCTCGACGACGCCCTTCAGCACCTTGGCGACGCCCAGCGGCTCAGTCTGCTCGTCGGTCTTGACCAGGATGGCGCGGTCGGCGCCCATGGCGAGCGCCGTGCGCAAGGTCTCCTGTGCCTGCTGCGGCCCGATCGACACGACGATGATCTCTTCGGCCTTGCCAGCTTCCTTCAGCCGGATCGCCTCTTCGACCGCGATCTCGTCGAACGGGTTCATCGCCATCTTGACGTTGGCGAGTTCCACCGCCGAACCGTCCGCCTTAACCCGGACCTTGACGTTCGCATCCACAACCCGCTTCACGGGCACAAGGATCTTCATTTGCCTGTCACCTCTTTCACGATAGTCTCTTCACGCTCGTCGGGCGCGCTATAGCAGCGTGCACCTCTTCAGAGTTGTCGAAAGCCGACATTCCGGACGGAATTCTGGTCTTCGCCACGCCAGTAGGGTGGCGCTTCCGTAGTTGCGGCGACCCCGCGCGTCAATATCCGGGGCGCACTCGGATCCTCGGCGAAGCACTCAAATCGGTTCAGTCCGGACCGGAAACGGTCCCCCGGCCCCAGCGCGGCGCCGGCTGCGCAGGTTGTGGGTCGCTTGGCGCCGGCTCCACGGCTACGGGCACCGGACCGGCGACCACGGCCGGCTCCTCGTCTGCGCCGGCGAGTAGCGGTACGCCGCGGCTGCGCAAGACAAGCACCAGCACGGCTCCAGCGATGATGCCGCCGATATGGCAGGCCCAGGAAACCTGATCCTCGCCCCCCTGGGCGAACATGAAGATCTGGAACAGGATCCACAGGATCAGCGGGATGAAGGCCGGGATGCGCAACGGGATGCGCGCGAAGACCAGCACCCATACCTTCACCCGCGGATAAAGGATCAGATAGGCGGCGACCACACCGGCGATGGCGCCCGACGCGCCAATCAGCGGCACCGGCGAATCCCAGGCAACCAGACCCTGGAAGAAAGCGCCGGCGATGGCGCAAAGCAGGTAGAAGACGAGGTAGCGGACATGGCCGAGTGCATCCTCGACATTGTCGCCGAACACCCACAGGAACAGCATGTTGCCGCCGAGGTGGAAGATATCCGCGTGCAGGAAGGAATAGGTCAGATAGCTCAGGCTCTCCGGAATGACGACAAATTGCGGAGCGAGCTCGACGCTGTCATGCACAACCGACGGGATGAAACCGAGGCCCAGCACCGCGGCGTTGGCGAAATCCTCGCCGCCCAGTGTGGTGACAAAGTAGATCAGCACGTTGAGCGCGATCAGGCTGATCGTCACATATTGCAGCTTGATGTGCCGCAGCCGGTTGGTGTCGTAAAGCGGGATGAACATCGGGCCTCTCCCGCTTCCGGCGGATTCAGCGGTTCTTGCCGGGAACCCATAGCACGTCGGCATTTCCGTTGTCATTGACCGCGCGTGCGGCGACGAACAGAAAGTCCGAGACACGGTTGATGTATCTTATCGCCTCGCGGTTGACGTGCTCGTCCGGGTCTTGCGACAGCGCCACCATGATGCGCTCGGCGCGGCGGGCCACCGTGCGGGCGAGGTGAAGGGCAGCCGCTGCCGGCGTACCGCCGTTGAGCACGAAGGATTTGAGCGGCTCAAGGTCCTTGTTGAGGAGATCGATATCCTGTTCGATGCGGTCGGTCTGCGAGGCGATGATGCGCAACGGCTCGTAGTCGAGCGGCTTGCCATTATCGGGAACTGCCAGATCGGCGCCGAGGTCGAAAAGGTCGTTCTGGATGCGGCCGAGCATCGCATCGATCGCCGGATTTACTGCCGCGGTATGAATGCGGGCCATGCCGATGCAGGCATTGGCCTCGTCGACCGTGCCGTAGGCGTCGATGCGAAGGTCGGATTTCAGCCGCCGCTCGCCAGAGCCGAGGCCTGTGGTGCCATCGTCGCCAGTGCGGGTGTAGATCTTGTTGAGCTTGACCACGGGTTACCTCCCGGCTGGTGGCTGCTGCGTCACTTACGAGTGAAATACACCGCCAGCATGATCAGCACCAAGGCCACGAACTGCAACAGCACGCGCGTCTGCATCAGCTTGTTGGAGGTCATGCTGGAGCCGCCGCGCATCATGTTGATGAGGCCGCGGATCAGCACGATCACCACGGCGACCATGACGAGAACGGCGAGGATGTTGAAGACGGTTGCCATGGTGTGTTCCAGGTTGGATTGCGTTCAGGCGCGTTTGGCGAGCAGACGGTAGAGTACCGATGACGGCAGGATGCGTTTAAGGATCGCGCCGATCCTGGCCGGCACTGTTACCACATAATGCGGGCGTGGGCGCCGCGACAGAAGCGCATGGTGCAAGGCGGCATAAACCACCTCCGGCCCGGGCTTCAGCCGCGATGTGCTGCCGCCGGCCCGCAGCCGTTTGAGTTGCGCCGCATAGGCGAGGCGATGAACGGACTTCTCGTGATCGATATTCGCCAGGAACCACGCAAGGCTGTTGCTGGCGATCTTCGATTTCACCGGCCCGGGCTCGATCAGCGAAACATTGATGCCGCTGCCCAGGAGTTCTTGATAGAGGGACAGCATCAGCCCTTCGATAGCGTGCTTCGATGCCGAGTAGGCGCCGCGGAAAGGCACCGGCGCGAGGCCGAGGATCGACGAGCAATGAACGAGACGGCCATGACCCTGGCGGCGCATCACCGGTACGACGCGGCGAGTGAGATCATGCCAGCCAAAGACATTGGCTTCGAACTGCTGCCGTAAAGCCTCGACCGGCAGGTCCTCGACGGCGCCGGGCTGCCCGTAGGCGCCGTTGTTGAAGAGCGCATCGAGCCGGCCGCTGGTCCGTTCCAGCACCGACACTACCAGCGCCTCGATCGATCCGGGCTCGGTGTAGTCCAGATAAAAGGCCTCGATGCCATCGGCCTCGAGCGCGGCGATATCTTCGGGCTTTCGGGCCGTTGCGAACACCCGCCAGCCTTCCGCCTTCAGCGCTCGGGCGCAATAGGCGCCTATACCGGAAGAGGCACCTGTGACAATGATGGAGCGCAACTCTTCTCCGGGAGGACTGATGGTTTGACCTAGGGTTGTCATTTACCGCAAACCCTTCCCATATTCGCGGCGTCGGGACAATCGAAGGGAACGCGGTTCTTGTTGCGGAAGATCGTAGCCCTCAAACGCGTCCTCTACGACGCGCTCGGCCATTTCAACACCGACGACGGCTGGGCAATGGCCAGCCATCTGGCGATCACCGCGCTGATGGCGCTTTTTCCTTTCCTGATCTTCGCCACGACGCTGGCGAGTTTTTTCGGCGCGCAGGCTTTCGCCGACACCGCCGTGCACCTTGTGTTCGACACATGGCCCGAGCAGATCGCCAAACCGATCGCGCGCGAGGTGCTCAACGTGCTTACCGTCCGGCGCAGCGACCTGTTGACCTACGGTATCGTGCTTGCCGGATATTTCGCCTCGAACGGCATCGAGGCGCTGCGCACCTCGCTCAACCGGGCCTATCGCGTCTCGGAAACGCGCGGCATCATCTACCGGCGGGTGCAGAGCATCATCTTCGTGCTGATCGCGACGGCCGGGTTTTTGGCCATCAGCGTGCTGCTGGTCTTCGCGCCATTGCTGGCACGGCTGGCCGAGTCGCATTTCGAATGGATAAAACCCTATATGGGCACGATCACGCTGTGGCGTTACGTCATCGCCTCGGTAGTCATCATCGGCGGCCTGTTCGCCGTGCATTTCTGGTTGCCGGCCGGCAAGCGCCGCTTCGTTTCGATCGTGCCTGGCATCATCTTCACGCTGGTCGGCTGGCTCATCGGGTCGACCATCTTCGCCGCCTATCTCGATCATTTCTCGTCCTATGTGACGACCTATGCCGGCCTCGCCTCGATCATGATCGCCGTCGTGTTCCTCTATATCGTCTCAGCGATCTTCATCCTCGGTGGCGAGCTCAACGCCGCGATCAGCCGCTATTTAGAGGCGCGTGCCCGCGTCGGCGGCTGAGCCGTCGCCAGCCCGACGCCGAGCGTCGCGATCGCCATGCCGGCGATCTGGAGCGGGCTCAAGTGCTCACCGAACAATGCCCAGGCGATGACCGCGGTGACAGCCGGCACGAGGTAAAACAGCGAGGCGACCTTCGACATCTCGCCGTCGCGGATCATCACCATCAACAGGAAGATGGCGCCGATCGATAGCACCAGCACGAGCCAGGCCATGGCGAAGATCAGTTCGCCGTTGACGATGACCGTTCGGGTCTCGAAGGCGAGCGAGGCCAGAGCCATCACCGATGCGCCGCCGACATATTGCCAGAACGTGGCAGCCACCAGATCGCCGCCGGAAGCAAAGCGCTTCTGCCAGATGGTGCCGGCGCTCATGCCGAGTACCGAGACCAGCGAGGCGCCCAGTGTCTCGGCCGTCACGCCGCCGCCGAGCGCACCGAGCTTCGGCCAAAGCACGATCACCACGCCGATCAACCCGAGGCCGAGACCGGCCCAGTGGCGCGGCAGGATGGCCTCGCCGAGAAGCCGGCCGGCGAGCACTGCCGTGATCAGCGGCTGCAGGCCGACGATCAGGGCTGAAAGTCCGGCGGGCATGCCCCGGTGGATTGCCCAGAACACGCCGCCGAGATAGATGCCATGCATCAGGATGCCGGCACCGGTCGCGTGCAGCGCCTCATCGCGGGTGGCGCGGCTCGAACCAAGTGCGGCCATCAAAGCGACAAGCAGGATTGCGGCCAGGACAAAGCGCGCGGCCAGGAACGTAAAGGGCTCCGCCCACGGCATGGCATAGCGCGCGCCGATGAAGCCGGTCGCCCACAGGACGACGAAAGAGGCGGGGATGAACCGCTTGAGGCTGTGCATTTCCGGAGGCCGCGATGAATTCGGGTGAGGGATCGACTGCGGCGACTGCTTAATGCCGTTCGGGCCGGCAAGCAAAACCAAACGGTTGATCCATAGAGTCATTTGAATTGAAGGAGCGCCGTTGATGGCCCCGAGCTCACCGGTCTAGTCTAGAGACCGACCAGCCGCCTCACCTCGCCCGGCGATGCGCCCGTCTTACGCTGGGCGGCAAGGCCGGTATCGCCAAGACTCTTCGACAGTTTTCGTCCGTCCGGGCCGAGGATCAGGCGATGGTGAAAATAGGCCGGCTGCGGCAGGCCAAGCAGTTGCTGAAGCAGCCGCTGCACGCTGGTCGCGGAATAGAGATCCTGGCCGCGCACGACATGGCTGACGCCCTGCAGCGCGTCGTCCATGGTGACGGCGAGGTGATAGCTGGTCGGGATTTCGCGGCGCGCCACGACCACGTCGCCCCAATCCTGCGGATGGGCTTCGACACGACGCGTCGCGGAGAGCGTCTCGTCCGTGTATTCGGCCCATGACAGGTCCTTGCCGGCGCGCGCTATTGCCGCATCGACGTCCAGCCGCCAGGCAAATGGCACATTTTCGGCGGCGCGCCGCTTGCGTTCGCTCGCCGTCAACGCCTTGTCGGCGGCGGGATAGAGCGGCACGCCGTCCGGGTCGCGCGGCCAGTCGCGGCCATGCTTCTCGCTGTCGGCGATAAAGGCGCGGATCTCACTTCTGCTCATGAAGGCCGGGTAGACAAGTTCTTCCTTGATCAGCCGCTCGAGCATCGCCCGATATTCGGCAAAATGCTCGGACTGGCGGCGCACCGGTTCCTCCCAGCCAAGCCCCAGCCATTTCAGGTCGCGAAAAATGCCTGCCTCGAATTCCGGCGTGCAGCGCGTCGTGTCGATATCCTCGATGCGCAGCAGCAGGCGTCCGCCCGCCGCCTTTGCCAATTTCTGATTGAGCAGCGCCGAACAGGCATGGCCGAGATGCAGTTCGCCGTTCGGGCTCGGCGCGAAGCGGAATGTCAGCAGTGTCATTGTCCGGCGGCAATCGGGTTGTGTGGCGCTTTCGCCAATTGCTACTTTGCGCCGGTGGCGTCGTGCGTCCAGAGGGACACGTGACGAAGCGTGCGGCACTTTTGATTTTGGAACAAGCAGATATGCAACGCATCGCCAGTCTCGACGACATTGCGCAAGGGCTGGATAGGCTATGCTTACTCGACCCACGCCTGGAAAAAGTGCGCGGCATGGCCGGCGAGGTGCCGCTCAGGCTGTCGGAGCCGGGGTTCAGGAGCCTTGCTTCCATCGTCGTTTCGCAACAAGTGTCCCGCGCGAGCGCCGACGCCATCTTCGGCCGGCTGACGAGACTGCTCGATCCGCTGACGCCGCAGGCGATACTTGCCGCCGACGAGGCGATCTTTCGCGAGGCCGGGCTGTCGCGGCCCAAGCAGGGCGGCCTGGTTGCCGTCGCCCGGGCGGTGGCCGACGGGCTCGACCTCGATCACCTCGGCCGGCTCGATGCAAGCGAGGCGATCGCGGCCATGACCAGGGTGCCGGGGATCGGCCCGTGGACGGCTGAAGTCTACCTTTTGTTTGCCGCCGGACACCCAGATATCTTTCCGGCGCGCGACGTTGCATTGCAGAGCGCGGTCGGCCATGCACTCGGCATCGACCCGCGTCCGCCGGAGAAAATGCTGATCCGGCTTGCCGAATCATGGAGCCCGTGGCGCGGTGTCGCATCGCGGCTTTTCTGGGCTTATTATCGCGAATTGAAGGGCAGGGATGCCGCGCCTCCGGCCTGAATCCGCAAAAAAGCATTGAAATCATGCGTTTTTGAGACCCGGCATGATCGACAATCCGCTTCACATCCCTGTCATGTCGGGCTTACAGTATCCGCGTCGACCGGTTCTAGGGTGAAGGAGGTCAACGACGTGACGGTTGCCGTATCTCCGGATGGGCTTCCAGCGCTGGTGCTGAATGCGGATTACCGTCCGCTCAGCTATTACCCCCTGTCGCTCTGGTCCTGGCAGGATGCCATCAAGGCGGTGTTCCTCGAGAGGGTGAACATCGTCGCCGAATACGAACACGCCGTCTCTTCACCGACCTTTTCGATGAAGCTGCCGAGCGTCGTCAGCCTGAAGGCTTACGTGAAGCCGTCGAGGCATCCGGCGTTTACCCGTTTCAACGTCTTCCTGCGTGACCGTTTCCAATGCCAATATTGCGGCACGCCGGACGATCTGACGTTCGACCATGTCATTCCTCGCCATCGCGGCGGCGCCACGACCTGGGAGAATGTCGTCGCTGCCTGCTCGCCCTGCAATCTGAGGAAGGGCGGCATGATGCCGGCCCACGCCAAGATGTGGCCGCTGCAGAAGCCCTACCAGCCGACGGTGCATGATTTGCATAATAACGGCCGGCTGTTCCCGCCCAACCATCTACACGAAAGCTGGATGGATTATCTGTACTGGGATGTCGAACTCGAACCATAGAGTTCGGCAGAAATCCGCCATGCCGGTCGCCTGACGCAGCTTTCTGCGCTTCCGGTGCTCACGTACTTTAGTACGCTCCGCTCCGGTTCTCGAAAGCCACGTCATGCACTCCGGCCTGACGAATTTCTGGACGAACTCTGCGTTGTGCCGATCAGTCGCGGGCGAAGGCGCTGCGGAAGGCTACGACTGCCAGGACAAAGCTGGCGATGACGTTCCAGCCGGCCAGCGACAGGCCGAGGATGCGGAGCGCCGCCTTGTCGCAGGAGGGCGGGACGAATTTGTCGAGCGCATCGAGCACGCCCTTGCCGCCGGTGTCCACCGGCCCGGCGGCTGCGGTGCAATCGGTCGGGCCTGGCCACCACGCCCATTCGACGCCGGAGTGATAAACGCCGAGATAGACGCCGTAGAGCATCAGCAGGCCGCCAATAGCCAGCAGGCCACGGCTTACCCAGGCTGGCGCGTGAAGAGCCGACGCAAGCACCGCCAGCAGCATCAAGGGCACGCCGACGTAGTAAGGCGTGCGCTGCTCGAGGCAGAGCTTGCAGGGGATATAGCCGCCGAGATACTGGAAGGCCAGCGCCGAGCCGACCGTGGCGGCCATGGCGACAGCGAGAAACAGGGCGGTGCGCAGCCG
This sequence comes from Mesorhizobium sp. M0678, assembly GCF_040320505.1. Taxonomy (NCBI): domain Bacteria; kingdom Pseudomonadati; phylum Pseudomonadota; class Alphaproteobacteria; order Hyphomicrobiales; family Phyllobacteriaceae; genus Mesorhizobium; species Mesorhizobium sp. M0678. The sequence goes on from NZ_JAMYPT010000010.1 coordinate 174,673, forward strand.
CTGGCGTCCGGTATCGGCATTCACGGTCGCTGTCATCGGACTCAGTCCATTCGGTTCGATGTCGTTCAGACGGCGTATTTGACGACGATATAGAGCAAAATCAGGGCAGCGGCGGCGGCGCCTGCAATCTGGCCAAGGCGCTTTTCGATGAAGTGGCGGATCGGCTCGCCATAGCGGCGCAAGAGCCACGCGAGAAACAGGAAGCGAGCACCGCGCGCCACGATTGCCAGCACGATGAACAGCAGCAAAGGAACACCGATGACGCCCGACAGGATCGTCACAACCTTGATCGGCGGCAGATGGGCGAGGCCGGAGGTGACCAGCATCAGGATGATGAAGCCGACACCCGATGAGACGCGCATCGCTTCGAACTCGTCATATTTGCCGTAAAATTCGAGGATCGGCCGCGCGACCGCATCATAGGCATAATGGCCGATGAACCAGCCCGCGATGCCGCCCAGCACAGAGGCGACGGTGGCGACCAGCGCGTAACGATAGGCGCGATCCGGCCGCGACAGCGCCATCGGCAGATAGAGGACGTCGGCCGGCACCAGGAACACCGAGCTCTCGACGAAGGCGATGAAGGCCAGCCACCATTCGGCCGATTTGCTCGCCGCCAGCGACAAGGTCCAGTCGTAAAGTCCGCGAAGCATCGGCACTCCTAATGCACGCCCAAACCAGAAGCGGTCTTGGGATCACGACATGTACAAACAAGACTTGGAAGCGCCCCGCATCAACCTCGTCGGACAAGGTGCGCTTCAATGACATGCGCCGCCTGTCTAGAAAGATTTTCCGCGCTGCACAATGGCAGCTGCTTCACGAAATCGAAAGGCTGAGGCTTGAGCGAGCCCAGATGTCGGGATTTGGCCAGTTGATTGACGAGCAAGCCATGGCGTCGAACACTTGCCTGCCTGAAGTGCGTCAAGGCAGTTTCCAATTACATCGTGGGTTTTCCGGCCGAACACGATCCGTGTTTAAATACCGGCGATTCCTGTCGCATCCTCTCTCCCTGCTTCGCCCTTTGCGCCGCCATGTCGTTGTCTGATTTCATTTATCGCGCCTTTGAGAAGCTCATCCGTCCGCTGGATATTCCACCCGCGCCGCTGCCTGCGAGCGGGCCGTTTGCGCTGCTCCTGCATTTTGCGCGGATGTTCCGCGGCACCCTTGCGGCCATTACCGTCCTGATGATGGCGGTCGAGGGGATCAACCTTGCGACGATTTGGGGGGCCTCGTTCGTCGTCGATGGGGTGAGCGCGAAGGGCGCGGCGGTTTTCCTGCAGGAGGACTGGCCGACGCTGGTCGTGCTCGGCGTGCTGGTTTTCCCCGTGCTGCCGTTGCTCATCTTCGTGGGCAATGCGCTGAACTCGCAGACGGTGGCCGTATGCATGCCGGCGGCGATGCAGTGGCAGGGCCACAAGGCGGTGGAACGTCAGGATCTTGCCTTCTTCCACGACCTCTTCGCAGGTCAGGTGGCGTCGCGCATTTCGCAAGTCGCATCCGCCGTGCAGCAGCAGATCGTCGTGGCCTTCTACAGAATACCGCTGTTTCTGGTGCAACTCGTCGGTTCGCTCGTTCTGCTTGGCGCGTTGTCCTGGCCGCTGGCGCTTCCGGTTTTCCTCTGGATCTCCGCCAACATCGCCATTGCGGTGGTGGCGGTACCCCAATATTCTAAGCGGTCGCGCCGCTCGGCGCGGGGGCGAAGCCTCGTGGTCGGCGCCATGACCGACCTCTACAGCAACATTCAGATGGTCAAGCTGTTTGCGGCGGAAGACAGCGAGGCGGGCGCGATGCGGACCGTGATGGAAAACGCCATCGAGACCCAGCAGCGCGAAAGGCGCATCTATCTGACGACCGATATGGGCGTCGTCCTGCTCAACGTTGCCCTCTTTCTCACCAACGTTGCCATAGGGCTCTGGGGATTTGTCGCCGGCTTCGTCACGGTTGGTCAGTTCGCCGCTTCGATCGCCATCGTGCAGCGGCTCAATGCCAACTCCCGTGCCTTCCTGCAGATGGGCCAGCAGATTTTCCAGGCGGTGGGCACGATCCGCGACGCAATGCTGGTCGTGACGACGCCGCCGACCATAAAAGACGCGCCGAACGCCAAGCCGCTCGACGTCACGGCCGGCGAAGTCGAGTTCAAGAACATCCAGTTCGAATACCGCGAGGGTCAACGGGTGATCGAAGACCTGTCGCTCACCGTGCGCGCCGGCGAGAAGGTCGGGCTCGTCGGCCTCTCCGGGGCCGGCAAGTCGACCCTTGTCAGCCTGCTCCTGAGGTTCTTCGAGCTGAAGGGCGGCGCGATCCTGATCGATGGGCAGGATCTCCGCAGCGTGACCCAGGCCAGCCTTCGGGAGAGCATCGGCGTCGTCACCCAGGACGTCTCACTGCTGAATCGCTCCGTCGGCGACAACATCCGTTATGGCCGGCCCGATGCCCCGCCGGAGGCGTTGGAGCGCGCCGCGATGCTGGCCGAGGCCGACGGCTTCATCGCCGATCTCAGAGATGGCGAAGGCCGCACCGGCTACGACGCTTTCGTCGGCGACCGCGGGGTAAAACTTTCCGGCGGCCAGCGTCAGCGCGTCGCGATCGCCCGGGTGTTGCTCAAGGACGCGCCAATCCTGGTTCTCGATGAGGCGACGTCCGCATTGGACAGCGAGGCCGAGGCGGCGGTCCAGGACAAGCTCGCTCTTCTGATGGAAGGCAAAACTGTGATCGCCATCGCCCATCGCCTGTCGACGATTGCCAGGATGGACCGGATCGTCGTCCTCGACAAAGGCCGCATCGTCGAGGAGGGAAAACCATCGGCGCTGCTGGAGCGCGACGGGCTCTATGCCCGACTGTGGAAGCTTCAGACCGGCGGCTATATTGCCGACGCCCTCGAGGAGATGTGAGCCGCCCTCGGTGATGATGTTTTGCTCATGGCCGGCTCGATACATTCTGCTTTCACTCCGGAAACCGGACTTGGCTGAACTCGTTTCCACCATAACGTTCGGAAGCCGATCCCAACTTCATCGATCATGAGCGAAGCCATAATCCCGAACTCCCGTGCCGCCATTCTCGAGCGGCGATCTGCCGGCGCGCTGACATGGTCCGGCCCCGCCCTGATGTTGTTCGCGCGGTCGGCTTTCGCTGTTGCCGCGCAGGGCCTGGTTGCGGCCGTGTACGCTGCGCACGGTTCGGCGACGCCCTGGCGCGACGCACGGGCTTGGCTGCCGGTATATGGCAGCTTGATCGACGCGGGCTGCCTTGGACTCCTTTGGTGCCTTGCGCGGCGCGAGGGCATCACGTTGCTCGATTTGGTCGGTTTCGATCGCAAACGCTTGGGGCGCGATCTGTTGTTGGGCGTTGCGCTCATCCTCCCGAGCCTCGTTTTCATCTACGCTGGGATCACCGCCAGCAGCCTGTTGGTCTATGGCAACCCTGACGCACCGCAAATATACGGACCTTTGCCGCTCTTGCCTGCGCTCTACGGGGTGCTGATCTTTCCGTTGGTCTGGGGCATTACGGAGCAGACCACCTATAACGGCTATCTTCTGCCGCGTTTCCAAGTCTTGTCGGGAAGCACGGGATTTGCCGTTGCCGTCGTAGCGTTTTCCTGGTCGTTTCAGCATGCGGTGATGCCGCTGACGTTCGACCCACACTTCATGCTCTACCGGCTCTTGGCACCCATCGCGCATTCGACATTCATCACCCTCGTGTACCTGCGCGTGCGCCGCATCCTGCCGCTGGCGACGGCGCATTGGCTCATGGATGGGGCGTCGGTATTCATCGGCATTCCGCTGTTGCGGTAGAAGGGTTCAAACGGGCTGAGATGCCCACTTTAGACCGAAGCCTCCGATCGACGAAATCGAAAGCCTGGGTTTGAGCTACATGGGGTCTCGGGAATTGGCCAGTTGACGAACAGGCCTCCAACCGTATAGTCCGCGCCCATCCAGGCCGCCCGGCCTGAGCCCCTATGGCGGAATTGGTAGACGCGCTCGACTCAAAATCGAGTTCCGCAAGGAGTGCTGGTTCGATCCCGGCTAGGGGCACCATTTCCTAAAATTCCCACGCCACTTCCTGTTAAATCCAATGGCGTGGGTGGGATCGTCCACGACGCCCTCGACGGCCACCGAATGGTTGCGTCTTGCCTGTTGCCGCAAGCTGCCCAAGCTTCCGCTGAACGGTGCGCGGACCAGCCCCAAGCGCAATCTGGCGTTCCTCACCGCACGCGATCAGGCGTGCCGCGGTCCCGCAAGAAGACGTTGCCGCAAAGTCGATCGCTGCCCGACGGACATGTTTCCTCCCGCGAACTACCCACCAGACCCGGCCCACGGATGCAACCTCGGGAGGTGAGATATGCGGGCATTATGGCACGATGCGAAACAGCTTCGTCTTGGATCGTGCTGCGGGCCGGAGCCGCCGCCGTGCCTAGCGCAGGGCCGCCACGACGTCGGCGAAGTCGGCCCGCTTGCCATTGCCGGCGCGACGCAATTGCACCTCGACCGGCTTGCCGTCGGATTGGTCGCAGTAGACGATGGGTCCGGGCCGCACCCATTTGTCGCCCCACTCGGTCAGCGCGATAATGACCGTTTTGAATTCCAGCCCCTTCCGGGTCAGGACGTAGTCGGCCTGCTCGCCGGCGGCACCCGGGCGACGGTCCATCAGGCCGGCCTCGACGAAATCCTCGAGGCGCTTGGCCAGGATGTTGGTGGCGATCCCCAGGCTCTTCTGGAATTGCGAAAAGCGCGTGCAGCCGCCGAATATCGCGTCGCGCAGGATCAACAGGCTCCAGCGCTCGCCGACCAGTTCCAGGGCGCGTGAGGCCGAGCAGTTTTGTTTTTCATAGAGACGACCAAGCATGGTGTGAACATACCCTATTGACTTGCATCATGCAAGTACGCAATTGTGCTTGCATGATGCAAGCGACAGAGGTCGAGAGAGTGTCGCTCCACTTCATCGCCCGAGATTTCGTGTGTCCATCAACCAATCAGATCCAGACAGGAGATATGTTATGAAAAAGGAAGAAGATTACACGACGTCATTCGTCGTTAAGCAAAGCCCCGAAGAGGTTTTTGCCGCGGTTGTCAATCCGCGAGCCTGGTGGTCGGAAGATATAGATGGCGATACCAACAAGCTCGGTGCGATATTCTACTATCATTTCAAGGATATCCACCGCGGCACATTCAAGGTCACGGAGCTTGTGCCTGGCAAGAAGGTCGTCTGGCACGTCGTCCAGAACTACTTCAACTTCGTCAAGGATGCGACCGAGTGGACCGGCACGGACGTGGTCTTCGAGATCGCGCCGACCGAAAAGGGGACCGAGCTGCGTTTCACCCATGTCGGGCTGACGCCGAGTGAAGAATGCTACGATGTCTGCCATGACTCGTGGCGCTTCTATGTCGCGAGTCTCCGCGACCTGATTTCGACGGGCAAGGGGCAACCCAACAAGGGCGAAGAGAACGCCAACCCAACGGTTGTGCCGCAAAACGAGGACCTCGGCGCCGTCGAGCGCAAGGCGGCAGGCGATGGCGCCGAGATGATCGTCATGACGACGGCAGCGGCGAAGCCCGGCATCGAAAGCAAGGTGCGGAATGCCCTGCGGGACGTGGCGGGGGCGGCCCGCAAGCAAAGCGGGTGCATCGACTATAGCGTCTTTCGCTCGGAGGCAGAGCCCAACGTTACCATCTGCGTCGAGCGCTGGGCATCGAAGCAGGAGCGCGACGCTTTTCTACGCTCGGCGGACGCGAAGAATTTCGTTTCGGCCATAACCGGCGCCTTCCTGGAGCGGCCTTCGCCGATCTCCTACACGACGTTGGAAGTCGGGTCCTAGTTGCAAGGTTCGCCCGGTCACGGCGCCGGCTGCCCTGGAGCAATGCAACGGGGCAGACGGCGTCCAAGCGTGGGAACAGAAAACCATAGCCTACTTGCATGATGCAAGAACGAATGGCTTGCATTCATGCAAGAGGAAGAGAGATCGCCGTGCCGAAATCGATGGAAGTCACAAACAAAGCCGTTCTCGTGACCGGGGCCAATCGCGGCCTCGGCAAGGCGCTGGTCGAGGAAATATTGAGGCGGGGTGCCAAGCGCGTCTATGCCGGCGCGCGCAAACCGCTCGCCCACGCGGATCGGCGCGTCACGCCGCTGATCCTGGACGTGACCGATGCGGTGCAGATTGGGGCGGCTGTCGAGCGGATCGGGTCTCTCGATATCCTCATCAACAACGCCGGCATCGGGCTCTACGACGATCTTGGCGATCGTGCTGCGCTCGAGCGACACCTCGCCGTCAACCTGCTCGGCGTGCATGGCGTAACCCACGCATTCCTGCCGCTGCTCACGAATTCGCGCGGCGCCGTGGTCAACATCCTGTCGGAAGCGGCTCTCGTTCCCTTCCCGATTATTCCGTCTTACTCACTATCGAAGGCCGCCGCGTTTTCCATGACGCAATCGCTGCGTGCTCTCGCCGGCGCTCGTGGCGTGAGCGTTCATGCAGTCCTGTCCGGTCCCATAGACACCGACATGAGCAGAGACGCCGATATACCGAAGAGCTCCGCGGAGAGCGTCGCGAAAGGTATCCTGGACGGCATGGCGCGAGGGGAGGAGGAAATCTTCCCTGATCCGAAATCGGCCTCCATGGCCGAGAGCTGGCGCGGCAGCGCGTTCAAAGCGCTCGAACGCCAGATGGCGGCTTTCGTCCAAGCCATGCCCGCCAAGCCATAGGCGACCGCCGCCATCGATACGCTGCCAGCATTCGCAATTCAGCACCCCACAGTGGAGCGGAACATCATGCTGTTGAACGCAACTTCCCCGGTTTTCACCAGCGGATCACGATGACTTTGTCGGTCCCGTTAGCGAGTTCGACAGCTTCGGTGCCATCCGGTTTGCGGCTTTGGATTCTGGCGCTCTCGACAGCTTCAACGCCAACAACGTTGACTGCAAAGGCTTCATCGATTTCGGCGGCACAGACCAAGGTGTCCGGCGGCAGGTCCTTTACTTGATCCAACAACTCGCGAAGCTTCATGGTCGAATCTCCTTGGCGATAGCAGGAATGAGCAGCACGCTTTCGCCGCACATTCGGAACCATGTCCCTTGAGAAAGGTTCCCGATGAGGTGGAGATGCCGCAGAATGGGACGAGCGCGACGATCCGCCCGTCGCGATGATGTGAACGCGCCGTGCGAAGCATCTGTCTCAAATCCCTGTCCCTAATGCTGCCGGCGCAATTCCTTGTTGATCATGCCGCCCATCGCTAGACCGACCGCCATCACCGCAAAAGTCGCCGCGATAGATCGCTTCGGCAGCACCGTCTCCCAACCTGGCGTCAACCGCTTCGGCACGAAGCCATAATCTGTTGCCGCGGCAATGGCCGCTGCCGCCAACGCATCGCGAAATATCAGAAGCGACGGACGCGGCGGCCTCGAGGCGAGCCATAGTTCGAAAAGGAATGCCCAGAAGATGGAGGAAGCGTGATGCGTGCCATAGCCGACGAGCGTGTGCGCCACGTCACCGCGCCGCACGGACGCGGCCTGTTCGCCGTAGAGCCAGTGGCTGGTCGCATTCGTGGGCTGCAGGGCGCCTTTGCCTTCCCGCCTTGCAAGCAGGGCCAGCGCAGCTGTCGTGGCGAAGCTGACGATCGTACCCGAACCGGCTGCGGACAATCCTGTCTGGATCAGACTTTTCACTTGGTCCTCCGTCGTTTCGCGGGTCGGCTCCTTGGAACGCCTTCGTGAATTCGCGGCAGTCTCGTGCCGTCGTTGCCAAACGGCAAAACGAGTCCGAAGTTCCGGGAACGGACTTTTGGTTGGACGTTATCCCAGAAGCGTCCTCTGGGATAACGCCATTGAAGTCCGGCTGCCTTTCCTCGCAAGCTCGGATCGCAGCCCGGCCGCTATTACATTGGCCCCGGCACCATCTTGGTCGGCTGCTCAGGCATCGGAAACGGATAGTTGTCGCATTTCACGTCCGGGTTCGTCGGGCTGAACATTCCGAGCGGGTTGTCCTTGAACAGCCAGGCGTGAAGGTCGTAGTGGTGGAACTCCTTCGGGATGAGCGGGTAATGCCCCTCCATCGGCCCCTGGAATGTCTGGCCGAAGAGCTTCGGCGGCTCCTTTGTGTCCGGCGTCAAGGGCACGAGCCATTCCGCGCCGACCAGGCGCAATTCGCCGCCGACCGGCTCATAGATCAGCACATTGGGGCGCGTCGGATCCGCGGTCGGGCCGACAGTCGTGACGTTGACGAAATGGATGCCCATCGCGCCCTTCGGGTAGTCCATCGCCCCCTCTACCTTTTCGCCGCTGTAGAAGACGCATCCTACCGTCGATAGATAAAGCTCGCGAATGGCAACCTTGTAGTCTTCATACCTGGACAGCGATTTACGCAGGGCATCGATCTCGGCTTTGTCGGGTTCGGCCGCCCGAGGAGTGGCGGCGTTCAGCCACGCGCCAATGAGACCTGCCAAGGTGAGGATACCGACACGCCTGAGGTGAGTTGTTTTCATCATGCATTCCTCCCAGATTTTTTTCTTCTGGCCGTGCAGGACCGAGGCGGCAGTGATGCTGGACGCGCGGCCGTAATTGATCGCCTCATCCCGGTTGGGACTGCGTCGATGCTAATCCTTTCCGCTGATCGGGAGAATTAACCCTGACGACCTAGGCCCGAGCGGGCCGACGGTGCGGAGACGGACGGCCGGGCCCGCTTTGGACCGATGCACTAGCGCCGGCGCAGCAGGCTCCTCATCCGGTTGCGCAGCAGGCGCGCCATGTTGCGGGTTTCACGGTAGAGGTGAAGCTGCGACGCCGCCTGGCGGGCGGGGCGGTCGGCATCCGGCGTCAGCCCGATCACCAGCGTGCCCATCGGCTTGCGTTCGCTCCACAGCCGGCTCATCACCGGATGGTCGGGCACCGCGCAGGAATCGGTCATCATGATGTTGGGGTCGTCGAGATGCTGCCTGGTCACCTCGATCATCAGCAGCGTGCCCGGCGAATAGGCGGCGAGCGTCTCGTCATAGGCGGTCTTCCAGGTGTAGGCGACGCCGGCCTCGACGAAGACGACCAGGCAGGCAATGGTGCGGCCGTCGAGCGTCAGCGAATGGATGCGGCAGAGATCCTGCTCGGCCAGCCGGTGCACCGCCTCGCGGGCGAAGGCGGCGCGGTAGCGGTCGATCGCCATGGCAGTGCGCTCGCGGCCTTTCCAGCCGGCAGCCTCCAGCGTCAGGAAATTTTCGATGGCGTGGCGGATCTCGTCAGGCCCGCGCGCCACGACATGCTGCAGCCGGCCGAGGTCGGCGAGGCGGCGCTTCAGGCGGCGGAACTCGCGATAATGGTGCGCGCGCAGCGAAGCTTTCAGATATTCCTCGCCATCGAGCTCGCTTTCGAGCACCGGGCGCTCGGCCTTGCCGGTGGTGACCAGCGTCAGGCCGCGCGTTTCGGCGACGCTGGCGAGCAGGTTCGCCACCGGGCCATCCAGCCTTATGTCGGGCAGCACGAAGACCTTCGGCAGCTTGAGATGCGGCCTCGACAGCATCGCGAAGAAATCCTCGATGACACCGATCGGATCGTCGCGGTCGACCAACGGCGTGCCGATCGGGCCGAACGGGCTCGACCAGGTGCGCATGACGGGAACCCCGAGCGGCACCACCGGTCGCTCGACCGAGAACGGCACCAGCAGGCGCAGCCGGTTGCGATACTGGTCGCCGTCCCGGATGACGGCCAGCCGCACCTCGCGGTCCTCGAGCCTGGGCATGGCCGGCGCCAGGAAGCGCGGATTGAAGAAGACGTTGGGCTCGATCGTGCGGGTACAGAGATAGTCGAGCTCCTCGACCAGGTCGAAGCCGGCGGAGGCCGGATAGATGGCAAGCTTGCGCTCGGGCCGGTTGTTGGCGAGGATCTCGACATGGGCGGGATCGGCTTCGCGGGCAAGCCCGGCAAGGCCGGACACCATGGCGCCGGCCGGGCCGCCGCTGGTTTCCTCGAGCAAGGGGACGGCAGCCATCAGGCAGCTCCTTTGGCGGGCACGAAAATGACCATGGCGATGCCGAGCTTGCGCCAGACCGTAAAGGACAGCGCGCCGGCCTCGAAGATCATGGCGAAGACGGTGGCCATCGCCGCGCCCCACAGACCGAAGAGCGGGATCAGCACGACGCTAAGCGCGATGTTGAAGGCCAGCGTCATAGCATAGACAGCGGCACAGATGTTCTGGTTGCCGCTCATGGTGAGCAGGCTTTCGCAAGGGCCGACGGCGGCCCGCGCGACGACGCCGAACACCAGCAGGAACAGCAGCGGATAGCCGGCGGAAAATTCCGGGCCGAACAGGGTCAGCATCGGCTCGCCTAGGGCCAGCACGAGCAGCGCCATCGCCAGCGACGGCCAGAAGGTCCACGACACGGTTTCGCGGGCGAAGGCGGCGAGCCTGTGCGGCTCGCCATGGGTGAACTGCGCATAGCGCTGGGCGACGCCGGCCTTGACCGCGAAATAGACGAAATGCACTAGCGCCAGCGTCTTGACGGTGGCGAAATAGACGGCGACGTCGTTGGGATCGAGATAGGCGCCGACCATCAGCACGTCGGCATTGGTGAGCAGGAAGAAGAAGCTCTCGACCAGGAAGATCGGCAGCGAGACGATGAACCATTGGCCGAAATGCAGCTTCATCGGCCCGGCCGGAATTCTTTTGTCGATGCGCGAGGTGACGCCGACGAGCTGACCGAGCGTGGTGGCGTAGGTGGCGGCGATCGCGGCGAAGATCGCCGTTCTGGCGTCGGGCGCGTAGCCCGCCAGCAGCATCAGCGCCATGAACGCCAGGATCAGCAGCGGCCGCACCAGGAATGTCGGCGACAGCGCAAACAGCGCCCAGGAATTGGCCCGCGCCAGCCCTTGCAGCAGGTCGGACATGGCGATCATCGGCAGGCAGATGATGCCGAGGATGAACGGCACGACATAATAGTTCTCGATAAAGGGCGACAGTAGCCAGACGCCGAGCGCGCCGAGGCCGGCGATCACCGTTGAAGCAACCAGCACGAACAGCCGGCTGGCCCGCACGATGCCGCGCAGTTCGGCCAGCATGCCGCGCTCGCGATATTCCGGGATGAAGCGGATGATCGAGGTGTGGAAGCCGAGGCAGGCGAGATTGCCGACGATGACCATCGTCACCCACACGAGCACGAAAATGCCGTATTCGAACGACCCCATCCAGCGCGCCATCAAAACCTGGCTGACGAAGGCGATGACGGCGCTGACGATGCGGACCGAAAAGGCGATCAGCGACATGCGGCCGGCCTCGCCGCGCGCGCCGGCGCTGAACAGGACGGCATCGATCAGGCCAAGCAGCGGCCTTATGCGCAGCGCAAGGCGCTGCGGCAAGAACCGCCCGGCTGTCGTCGCCGCGGAAAAGCGCACCCCGATACTCTCCGTTTTCCGCCAATTTACAGGGTGTTGGTGTAGCGGAGACACATTAAGAAACGGTTGGGTGGGCTTTCCTTCGCCCCGTCTCGGGGAGAAGGCGCCGGCAGGCGGATGAGGGGCGGGTGCGCTGCTTCATATTCATCATTCGCGCAACCCTTCACCCTGCTCGGTAGTGTCTCAGTTTGAAATACGCGGAAACGCCTATCTCGTTTGCCCCATATGCCAAAACGCCTATATGCTTAGCGGAACGCATGGCAGCAACAATGGTCTACACTGTCATCTGGTATGGAAGGCAGGGCATCGTCGACAAGGTGATCTTCGACGAGGAGAAGACCGCGAAAGATCATGCAACCTCCATGTTCCAAACCCGAAAGGGTGACGATGGAATCGTGTCCGTTGAAGTTCGTAAGGACAACGGCGCTGTCGTCTTTAGCCATGCGGAGAACTAGGAATGCCAACCGGACCTAAAGGCCAGGAAGGATGTTCTGCCACCACTTACCAGCTCACAAACAAGCTCATCAAGATCGGTGCCGAGGTTATCAGCCATGGGTGTTATGTCGCCTTCCAGATGCGGAGGTCGCTATCCCGAGGCAACTCTTCCCCGACATCCTGCGGCTGATCGCGGAACTCCGGCCATCGCCCTATCCATCACCGGCGTGACCGGCCCGGTTGTCATGCGTTTCAGCAAAACCAGGGGAGAACTATGCCTTGAAGAAAGCGAAATCGACATCCTCGGCCAGCAGCGGGCAGACATCACGACTTTGGCCGATCACCAACGCCATTTTTGCCGGGTCTGGTCTTGCAACTGGTGCCAGTTTGCGCAAACCTCAGTCTCAACAGACCGGTAATCCGGTGGATGCCTGATTACCTGAATCTGGGAGGGGCGAAGTGTTAGGCGAGCCCATTACCGTTCTGATGGTCAATGAGTATCCTGACTACATTGATGCACAAGTGTGGGCTGCTGAGCTGAAAACCCGTGTGCCGCAGCTGGAGTTCAGGCTTTGGCCAGACGCCGGGAACAAAAGTGACATAGATATTGTGCTGATCGACAAGGGCGCCAGTCCTGGCTTTTTTGATGCCATGACGGGGCTAAGCGCCGTCGTCTATTTGGGAGCTGGTGTCGAGGGTATTGATCTTCAGAGCTTTCCCAAGAGTGTTCCGCTCATCAGGCTCGCAACGCGTGAGCAGGCTTCGGAAGTGGTGCAGTACATCGTCCTTCGCGTTCTCTGCCAGCAACGGCATGTTGCGGATTACATTAGTCTACAAGCCCGCAAGTTGTGGAATCCGATCGCGCCGCGGAAGATCTCCGAGACAAGAATAGTTGTGCTGGGTGCGGGCCGGATCGGTGGCTGGGCCGCAAAGCTGTTTGCGGACTTGGGCTACGACACAGCAGTCTGGTCTCGTCATCAAAAGACGCTTCCTGGTATACACAGTTACTTTGGCCGTGCCCAGCTTGCGGACGCATTCACAAGTCGGGACTACGTTATCTGTTCACTTCCCCTGACTGGTGACACTCGTGGGACTCGAGTGCCTTTGGAAAAATGAAGCGAGGTGCCTACCTTGTGAATGTCGGCAGGGGCGCGCATGTCAACGAAGCCGACCTGATCCGCGCTCTCGACGAAGGTCAGCTTTCTGGTGCTTGTCTTGACGTGTTTGAGCGTGAACCGCTGGAGGCTTCATCGCCGTTGTGGACTCATCCCAAGGTGACCGTCACACCTCATGTCGCGAGCTTCTGGGTGGATTCTGGAATCGACCAGGCCGCAGATCTCTGCGGTCAAGTCGCAAGAGGAGAGCCTCTGTCCAACAAGATCGACCTCGAACGGGGTTATTGAATCGAAGTAGTGTCTTTACCCACTTTAGCAAGTTCCGATCTTCATGAAGCGCGGACATCAGCGCGTGCGTCACCCGGCTATTAGATTTCAAACTGAAACACCACCGACGGTCGAGATACAGAAAATTCGAAATGCGTATTTTGGTGTCGGCGGGACAGCGCCCCCTGTGGCCTGCCGGCCATCTCCCCCTCAAATGGGGAGATCGACTAGTCGCCAACGCCTCTGCTGCCCCTCATCGCCCTTTCGGGCACCTTCTCCCCGTATGACGGGAGAAGGAAAGTAGGCGCTTACGCAAACGCCCCGTGGCAGTGCTTGTATTTCTTGCCCGACCCACACGGGCAAGCTTCGTTGCGGCCGACCTTGCCCCAGCTTGCCGGGTTCTTCGGATCGCGGTCTTCGGGGGCGACGATGGCGTTGGTCTCCTGGCGGACCAGCACGGCCGTCTCGCCGCCTTCGAAATCGTCTTCGCCGGTGAAGCCGTCGATGTGGCTGCCGAACATGTCGGGCGCCTCGGGCGGCGGCGCATCGGCCGCCTGGCGGACCAGCTCGACGCGCATCAATTGCGCGGTGACGGCCTGGCGCAGATTGCCCAGCATCGCCTGGAACAGCTCGAACGCTTCGCCCTTGTACTCCTGCAGCGGATCGCGCTGCGCATAGCCGCGGAAGCCGACGACCGAGCGCAGATGGTCGAGATTGACGATGTGCTCGCGCCACAGATGGTCGAGCGTCTGCAGCACCACCGAGCGCTCGACATAGGTCATCACGTCGGGGCCGAAGCGCTCGGCGCGTTCCTTGGCGGCGGCCTCGGCGGCCTGGCTGACGCGCTCGCGGATGTCGTCCTCGGCGATGCCTTCTTCCTTGACCCAGTTCTCGACCGGCAGATCGAGATTGAGGAATTCGGCGATCTCGGCCTTGAGGCCGGCGACGTTCCACTGCTCGGCATAGGCGTTTTCGGGAATGTTCTTGGCGACGATCTCCTCGATGACGCCTTCGCGCATCTCTGTGATGGTTTCGGACAGGCCCTCGCCGTCCATCAGCTCGATGCGCTGCTCGAACACCACCTTGCGCTGGTCGTTCGAGACATCGTCATATTTCAGCAGGTTCTTGCGGATGTCGAAGTTGCGCGCCTCGACCTTCTTCTGCGCCTTTTCCAGCGCCTTGTTGATCCACGGATGGATGATCGCCTCGTCTTCCTTGAGGCCGAGCTTCTGCAGCATGCCGTCCATGCGCTCGGAACCGAAGATGCGCATCAGGTCGTCCTGCAGCGACAGGAAGAATTTCGACCGGCCGGGATCGCCCTGGCGGCCCGAGCGGCCGCGCAACTGGTTGTCGATGCGGCGCGATTCATGGCGTTCGGTGGCCAGCACGTAGAGGCCGCCGGCGGCGAGCGCCTTTTCCTTCAGCCGGGCGATGTCGTCGCGGATTTCCTTTTCCTTGGCTTCGCGCTCGGGGCCGGCCGGCATGTCGCCAAGCTCGTCGGCGATGCGCATGTCGGCATTGCCGCCGAGCTGGATGTCGGTGCCGCGGCCGGCCATGTTGGTGGCAATGGTGATGGCGCCGGGCTTGCCGGCCTGGGCGACGATCGCCGCCTCGCGCTCGTGGTGGCGGGCGTTCAGCACCTCGAAATCCTTAAAACCTTCCTTGCGCAGGCGTTCGGCCAGCTGCTCGGACTTCTCGATGGAAGTCGTGCCGACCAGCGTCGGCTGGCCCTTGGCGCGGGCTTCCTTGATCTCCTTGACGATCGCCTTGTATTTCTCCTCGACCGTCCGGTAGACCTCGTCGTCTTCGTCAATGCGGATGACCGGCAGGTTGGTCGGGATCTCGGTGACGTCGAGATTGTAGATGTTGGCGAATTCCTCGGCCTCGGTCAGCGCCGTGCCGGTCATGCCGGCGAGCTTCTTGTAGAGGCGGAAATAGTTCTGGAAGGTGACCGAGGCGAGCGTCTGGTTCTCCGGCTGGATCGCCACATGCTCCTTGGCTTCGAGCGCCTGGTGCAGGCCCTCCGAATAGCGGCGGCCGGGCATCATGCGGCCGGTGAACTCGTCGATGATGACAATCTCGCCGTTGCGTACGATGTAGTCCTTGTCCCGCTGGAACAGCCGGTGCGCCTTCAGCGCGTTGTTGACGTGGTGGACGATGGCGACGTTCTCGACGTCGTAGAGCGACTCGCCCTTGAGCAGGCCGGCATCGCGCAGCATGTTCTCCAGCTTCTCGGTGCCTTCCTCGGTGAAGATCGACGTCTTCTGCTTCTCGTCGATCTCGTAGTCCTGCGGCTGTAGCTGGATGATGAAGGTGTCGATGGTGTTGTACATTTCCGAACGGTCCTCGAGCGGACCGGAAATGATCAGCGGCGTGCGGGCTTCGTCGACCAGGATGGAATCGACCTCGTCGACGATGGCGTAGCTGTGGCCGCGCTGCACCATCTGGGCGCGCTCGTATTTCATGTTGTCGCGCAGATAGTCGAAGCCGAGCTCGTTGTTGGTGGCGTAGGTGACGTCGGCGGCGTAGGCGACGCGGCGCTCCTCGTCGGACAGGCCATGGACGATAACGCCGACCTTAAGGCCGAGGAATTTGTAGACGCGGCCCATCCATTCGGAGTCGCGCGTGGCCAGATAATCGTTGACGGTGACGACATGGACGCCATTGCCGGCGAGCGCGTTGAGATAGACCGGCAGCGTCGCCACCAGCGTCTTGCCTTCGCCGGTGCGCATCTCGGCAATGCCGCCAGTGTGCAGCACCATGCCGCCGATCAGCTGCACGTCGAACGGCCGCATGCCGAGCACGCGGCGGGCGGCCTCGCGCACGGTGGCGAAGGCCGGCACCAGGAGGTCGTCGAGACTGGCGCCGTTGGCGATGTCCTGGCGGAATTTGTCGGTGCGGGCCTGAAGCTCGGCGTCGGAAAGCGCCCGCATCTCGTTTTCCATGGCATTGATCGCCTCGACGCGCGGCCGGGTCGATTTGACCCGACGATCGTTGGAGGAGCCGAAAACCTTACGGGCGAGACCGCCGAGACTGACCATCCAATGGCCCTTTCGATAGCATTCCAAGTCATTGCGACAGGCGCCGGCCGGCCCCATCAACTCCACGTGAACGCGGACAAACGCAAAAAGCGCCCGGAAAACGGTTCTGGACGCAAAGTCGTTGGACAGATAAGAGGGGGCTCATTCGATGTCAACGCCGCGCTCGCCCTGTCGACCGCGCCAAATTCCGCCACAATCCTGCTGGTCTGGAAGCCATTCCGCTCTAGCTACCCCGCTTTGGAGATAATCGTAATGTCAGTATTGTTCCGCCGCGCGTCGCTCGCCAGCCTTGGTCTGGCATTCGGGCTATCGGCCCTCTCGCTGTCGCCGCTGATGGCGCAGGAAGCCGCCCCTGCCCAGCCGGCAGCACCCGCTCCGGCGGCCAAGCCGGTCGATCCGAACGCCGTGGTCGCCACCGTCAACGGCCAGACGCTGACCGAGGCAGACCTTGGGCTTGCCGAGGGCGAGCTGTCGCAGCAGTTCGCGCAGCTTCCGCCCGAGCAGCGCCGCGCCGCGGCGCTGTCGGCGGCGATCGAAATCCGCGTCATGGCGGCTCAGGCGGTGACCACCGGCCTCGACAAGGACCCCGACTTCCAGCGCCGCATGGCATTCCTGCACCAGCGCGCGCTGCATGGCGAAATGGTCGAGAAGGGCGTCGTCGACAAGGTTACCGATGCCGAGGTCCGCGCCCGCTACGACCAGGAAATCGCCAACACGCCGCCCACCAATGAGGTGCACGCCCGTCACATCCTCGTGAAGACGAAGGAAGAGGCAGACGCCATCATCAAGCAGCTCGACGGCGGCGCCGATTTCCAGAAGCTTGCCAACGAGCACACCAGCGATCCGAGCGGCAAGACCAGCGGCGGCGATCTCGGCTGGTTCGGACCTGGCCAGATGGTGCCGGAATTCGACAAGGCGGTGTTTGCACTGGCGGTCGGCAAATATACCGACCAGCCGGTGCAGTCACAGTTCGGCTGGCATGTCATCAAGGTCGAGGACAAGCGCACCAAGCAGCCGCCGGCCTTCGACCAGGTCAAGGACCAGGCGCGCCAGGCGGTCATCCGCGACAAGTATTTCGCGCTGGTCAAGTCGCTGCGCGCCAACGCCAAGGTCGACATCCCCGATGCGAACCTGAAGAAGACGGTCGACGCGCTGGAAAGCGCCAAATAGGCCAGATTGGGCTACGACAGGGCGCGCTGCCGCCCTGTCGCTTCTATTTGGTAGGGCGAGCGATGATGCGTCGACGTCGCCGCCGGACCGCCGTGGCGTCGCCGGCATCGTCAGCGACGATGCCTTTCAAGACATAGCCGACCGCCCTGCGCAGCGTCGCTTCGTCCTCGTCCAGGCGGTTCGTCAGAAGATGCGTCCAGGCGAACGAGGCAATCAGGTCGGCGACGACAGTGGCATCGACGTCGGCAGCTATTTCTCCCCTTGCCCTGGCGCGTTCGACCATCTGGCCGGTATGGACACGACGCCCTCTTGCGTATTCGGCAAGGGCGGCGGACGCGTTTTCATCCGACTGCGCTTCGGCAATCAGCGATCGGAACACGCTGCCCGACGACGTGTCGCGCCAATGCGCGAACAAGCTCTTCAGGAAGCCGACGAGATCCTCCGCAAGGCTCCCGGTATCGGGATTGTCGACCCGCTTTTGCCGCTGGTAAACGTCGAGCAGCAAGGCGGCCTTGCTTGGCCACCAGCGATAGATCGTCGGTTTTCCGGCGCGTGCGCGGCGCGCCACCGCCTCGATCGAGAAGCCGGAATAGCCGGCTTCGACCAGTACCGCCTCGGCGGCATCGAGAATGGCATCGGCGCTTTCCGGGCTGCGCCGTGCGCCAGCCGACTTGCGCCCGGGATCGGTGATTTCGCCCATCTCTTCTTCCTTACCCGTGAGTTCAGCAGCCATCATATACAACTCTTGACGAAACGGAACGATCCGTTTTATATGTAACGGAACGTTCCGTAACGATGAGGAGAACGCCAATGACCTCGACCGCCGCCACGCGTTTTTCGCGCCTGCGCTTCGCCCTGCTGGTGCTGCTCGGCGTGTATCCGCTGATCACTGCCATTTTGTACGTGGTTTTTCCGCTGACGCAGGAATGGCAAATCTGGCAGCGCACGCTGGTCATCGCGCCGCTGATGGTCTCGATCATGATCTGGGGGCTGATTCCGGGCGTGCAGCGGGCGTTTCGCGGGTTCATCAACCCAGCGGTCCGCTGATGTTCATTCCAGCGCTTGCGACGTTTCCGAGGCAATGCGCCACGCGCCATCGGCCAGCACGAGTTCCAGCGTCACCCGCGCCTTGCCGGTCAGCCGCTGCGCCGATTTGTCTTTCGGCACATAGTCGTAGCGCATGGCGAAAACCACGTCGGCACGGTCCTGGCCGTGCGGCGTCACCTCAAGGCTGCCGGGTTCGAGACCGAACGACCACGATGCCCATTGCGCGAACCAGTCGGTCTTGACCTTGACGATCGCCTCGCTGTCGTAGCGCGTGCCGTAGATGGTGGCCGACGAACCGTAAAGCCGCTTGACGGTTTCGCGCATTCTCCTGGCATCAGGCGCCAGATAGTTTTCGCGCAAGAATTTTTCGATGGCACCCTCGTCGCCGACGGAGCGTTCGAGCGCAGCCACCTGCGACGCGGGAGCCGGGCTGACGGCCGGTTTCGGTTGCTGGGCAGTGTCTGCGCCCGGAACGAATTCGAAACGCTCGAGCAGCGACCCCTGCTCCCAGGGACGCTGCGCCTCGCGCGTTGCAGAAACGACGTCGCGGCGCACCGCGATCATCATGTCGTTGATGCTCTGTCCGGGCTCGGCCATATGCCGCAAAAGTGCCGCCGCAAAGGGCGAGTTGCGCCCCGTCCCGTCCATTGCGACAGCGCCGGGCGCCGTCGAGAAGGCGATGAACGAGCCGCGCGTCGATTCGAACTGGGCGAGGCCGGCGAGAGCCGTCGCCGAGCGCGTCGTGGCGCTGCGGCTGAGGCTTCGGGCAAACGGGTTGTTGCGGCAGGCATCGAGAAAGACCAGGCTGACTTTGGTCTGCTGCTCCATGATGTCGAGGACCTCGTCGATCGGCACCGCCTCGAGCTGCAGCTTGACCGGCATGTCCAGCCTGGCGTCGACCGGCACGATGAAGTTGCGCCCGTCGACTTGCAGGCCATGGCCGGCATAGTAGAACAGCCCGGCACCGGCGCCTTGCAGCGCATCGGAGAATTCGCCGATCTTGCGTTCGAGCTCGCGCTTGCCGAGATCGTTGCCTTCGATCACCTCGAAACCGACGGCGCGCAGCTTGTCGGCGATGTCGAGCGCATCGTTGACGGGATTGGCCAGCGTGCCGGCTTCGGCGTAGCTGCCGTTGCCGACCACAAGCGCCACGCGCCGCGCCGTCTGCGCATCCGCCCGCAGCAGCAGAAAGCCCAGAAACGCCAGTGCCAAGACCACAAGCCTGCCCATGGGGCAGGATCATAGCGCTATCGGTCGCAGCGACACCAACAAATTTGCAACAGCCTGCTTGCTGCCGCGGCAGGTGTCAGGCGTCCGGCACCCGTAATGGCTGTGAATACGCCTTGCGCCGGCGCGTGCTATCGGGCAAACCGGCGTTCCTTTCGCGATTTTTCCCGCCCGGGGTCTTCCATGTCCACACAGGTTTCGCCACTCGCGCCGAAGAAATATGCCAAGATGCCGGCCATCGAGGGCGTGCGCATCGCCACCGCCGAGGCCGGCATAAAATACAAGAACCGTACCGACCTGCTGGCCATGGTGTTCGACGCCGGCACCACGGTCGCCGGCGTGTTCACCAGGTCGAAATGCCCGTCGGCGCCGGTCGACTTCTGCCGGCAGAACCTCACGGCGGGCAAGGCGCGCGTGCTGGTCGTCAATTCCGGCAACGCCAATGCCTTTACCGGCCAGAAGGGCCGCGCCTCGACCGCACTCACGGGCGAGGTGGCGGCGAAAGCGGCCGACTGCACAGCGGGCGAGGTGTTCCTGGCCTCGACCGGCGTGATCGGCGAGCCGCTCGACGCCGGCAAGTTCAGCCATCTGCTGGCCGCGCTGGTCAAGGACGGCAAGCCGGAATTGTGGACCGACGCCGCCAAGGCGATCATGACTACCGACACCTATCCCAAACTGGCGACCGCGACGGTCAAGCTCGGCGATGCCGACGTCACCATCAACGGTATCGCCAAGGGCGCCGGGATGATCGCGCCCGACATGGCGACGATGCTTTCCTTCATCGCCACCGATGCGCCGATCGCAGCACCCGTGCTGCAGGACCTCCTGTCGCGCGGTACGGCCAAGACCTTCAACGCGGTTACCGTCGATAGTGACACCTCGACCAGCGACACGCTGCTGATGTTCGCCACGGGTGCTGCCGCCAGGCGCGGCGCGCCGGCAATTTCCGACCCCAAGGATGCGCGCCTCGGCGCCTTCCGCCGTGCCCTCGGCAAGGTGCTGAAATCGCTGGCACTGCAGGTGGTGCGCGACGGCGAGGGCGCCCGCAAGCAGGTCGAGGTCACCGTCACCGGGGCCAAATCGGCCCGCTCGGCCAAGCGCATCGCGCTGTCGATCGCCAATTCGCCGCTGGTCAAGACGGCAGTCGCCGGCGAGGACGCCAATTGGGGCCGCGTCGTCATGGCCGTCGGCAAGGCCGGCGAACCGGCCGACCGCGACCTTCTGTCGATCTGGTTCGGCGACAACCGCCTGGCCTATCAGGGCGAGCGCGACGCCGCCTATTCCGAGGAGGCGACTTCGGCGTATATGAAGCGCGACGAGATCCGCATCCGCGCCGATATCGGCATCGGCCGCGGCAAGGCGACGGTGTGGACCTGCGATCTCACCAAGGAATATGTCGCCATAAACGGCGATTATCGGAGCTGATGGCGTTGGCTTCCAGACATCCGGCAAGCGTGTTGGCGATCGTGCGCCGCTATGAGGCGGCCGGATTTCGCGCCTGGCCGGCGGCCGCCGTCCATTATGACGGCACCTGGGTGGTGCGGCTGACGGCCGGCCATCCGGCCAAGCGGCTGAATTCGGTCAATCCGCTCGATCCGGGCGACATCCAGCACATTGCCGAGCGCATCGGTCGCGCCAGCCGTCGGTTCGACGCCTATGGCAGGCCGCTGACCTTTCGCATCTCGCCGCTGTCGGGGCCGGATCTTTCGAAGTACCTCGACGGCGAGGGCTGGAGCATATTCGCGGAGTCGCTGGTCATGCGGCTGCCGCTGGCGGACGCCACGCTCGACGACGCCATGGACCAGATTCCGTTGAAGGACATCAGCCGTTTCATCGGCGCGGCGCTCAAGGTGAGCGGCTCGGATGTGTCGCTGCGGCCGGGCCTGTCGGAGATCATCGGCGCCATCCAGCCGGAGGCCGGGCTGTTTGCGCTGGAGGCCGGCAGCGAACCGCTGGCAACGTTGATCTGCGTGCATGACGGCGACCTTGCCGGCCTGTTCGAGATTGCCACCGACAGGTCGGTGCGCAACCAGGGCCATGGCCGCCATCTCATCCGGTCGGCGCTGAAATGGGCGCGGCTGCGCGGGGCGCGGGAAGCCTGGCTGCAGGTCGAGGCTGACAACGCGCCGGCGCTGGCGCTCTACCGTTCGCTCGGATTCGACGAAGTCTATCGCTATCGCTATCGCCGGCCACCCGGCGCATGAGCGGCTTGGATACGATCGGCAAACGCCTGCTCCTGGTCGCGGCCTGCGCGCTGGTCGATGCCGACGGGCGCGTGCTTTTGGCGCAGCGGCCCGAAGGCAAGCAACTCGCCGGCCTGTGGGAGTTTCCGGGCGGCAAGGTCGAGCCCGGTGAGACGCCGGAACAATGCCTGATCCGCGAATTGTACGAGG
Source organism: Mesorhizobium sp. M0678 (assembly GCF_040320505.1). Taxonomy (NCBI): domain Bacteria; kingdom Pseudomonadati; phylum Pseudomonadota; class Alphaproteobacteria; order Hyphomicrobiales; family Phyllobacteriaceae; genus Mesorhizobium; species Mesorhizobium sp. M0678. The sequence continues at coordinate 196,735 of NZ_JAMYPT010000010.1, forward strand.
AGATCGGCATCGAAACCGACATCCCTTGCCTGGCGCCACTCACCTTCGCCAGCCATTCCTACGATGATTTTCACCTGCTGATGCCGCTGTTCGTCTGCCGTCGATTCCGCGGCATTGCCCAGCCGAAGGAAGGCCAGGTGCTGAAATGGGTGCGGCCGCGCCAGATGCGCGATTTTCCAATGCCGCCGGCCGATGCCCCGCTGATCCAGTTCCTCATCGATCTGCTGTAACGGCCGACCTGCCGTAAATCGGGCAGCGCCGCAACGCGCTGGCAGCAGCGTTAATGAAAGATTTATCTGACCGTGAAAAATTGACGCTAGGCGGTTACGCCGATTCCACCGCTGGGGAGCGATTTGCATGAGCCTTGAAAAGGACTGGGACTCGCCTTGGCCCGACCGCCTTCCTGGCGCCGCCAATGCCGGCATGGGAATATTGCGCATCGCCCTCTTGTTCGGCTCGGCCGCGGTGGCTCTGGCCTTGATCGCGACGCCCTACCTCGACAGCCGGACCCGCTCGCAGTTTGCCCGCGACGGGCTTGATACGATGAGCACCGGCTCGATCGGCCAGCGCGACAGCTATACGCTACGCAAGAGCGTGCTGCAGCCGCTGCCCAGTTCGGTCTGCGTTATACGGGCCGATGGCAGAAGCAGCGGCGACTGCTGACTCCTCAACAGATCTCCAGGATTCGGCTGTTTCCTAGGGCCAAAACCCAATCAGCCCCTTGAAGGGAGGGCGCTTTCCTGATTCACCAGCGGGTGTGGATCAGGAAGAGCAGTATGGCTTTGTTTTGGCTATCGGACGAAGCATGGGCAACGATCGAGCCGCACTTGCCCAAGAACCAGCGTGGTGCGCGTCGCGTGGACGATCGTCGGGTGATTTCGGGTATCCTGCACGTGCTGAAGGTGGGTTGCCGCTGGTGTGATTGTCCTGCCGATTATGGTCCCTCGACCACGGTTTACAATCGCTTCAACCGCTGGTCGCGACGAGGCTTCTGGCTGAAGATGCTTGATGCGCTGGTTCAGGCCGGCGCAGTGACGAAAAGCACCGCGATCGACAGCACCTACGTCAAAGCCCAGCGGGCGGCATTCGGCGCAAAAGGGGGCGCCAAGCGCAGGCCATCGGCCGTTCGCGCGGCGGTTGGACAACTAAGGTCCATGCACTCACAGACGTCGTCGGCCGCCCCTACGCGTTGATGTTGACGGCAGGAAACGTCAGCGACGTGAAGGCAGCGCCAGCCCTACTCGAACGCGCTGGCCCGATGCGCTACCTATTGGGCGACAAGGGCCACGATGCGGATCGACTGCGCCGTTCACTGCGCGAGGGAAAGACTACGCCGGCAATCCCGGGACGGCGCAATCGAAAGAGAGCAATCCGTTACGACCAAGAGCGATACCGTGGACGACACTTGATCGAGAACGCCTTCTGCCGCCTCAAGGATTTCCGCCGCATCGCCACCCGCTACGACAAACTCGCCACCAACTTCCTGTCTGGGGTGGCATTGGCTACCATGATCTCGTTCTGGCTTTGAGAGGCGACGAAATGCTCAATCCGGCGATGAACAACACAAAATGGGATGAGCTTCGGCTAGAAATGTACGCGCTCACGCCGCCACCATCTTGGAGCACGCTTTCCACAAACGGCTACCACTCACAGCCCGACCGCGAGTGGTTCTACCACTTCAGGGAGGGCGGATACGAATCCATCCTTCACTTAGACATTCAGGTCGAAACGCCCGCCCAGCGAGAACTTGTCCGCTCGGCTCTCAAGAAGGTGCATGTGCCCGGCGAGGAAATGCCTGACGGCTTTCGCGTGTTCGGTTATCTTCAGGATGGTCAGGCCGCCGAGTTTATATGAGGTCTTCGTTGCTGACCTGATCGAGTCTGGACCCTAGAATGCAGCTGGTTCCTAGAATGCAGCTGGTTCACCGCGCGTTAAGCCTGTCGCATTAACCTTTCTTAACGGGTCGGCGCTAGGTTCGGGCAAGAGGGATGGCGCCCATGAAAATCTTGCTGCAACGATTTTTAGAAGACGAGAGGGGTGCGACGGCTATCGAATATGGTTTGATCGTCGCCGTGCTGTCGCTTGCCATTGTCGCGGGTATTGGCCAGGCTGCCGGCGCCATTCAGTGGTTGTTCAGCGACAACAGCAGCAAGCTTGCCAACGCTTTTGCACAGTGACCGGCTTAGCTTTTGCGTGGGATACGCTTGGCTTTTGCGCAAGGATCCGCTCAGGGGCCGCCGGGGTTTTCCAGGATTGTCTTCAGCGATATTTTTGCGGAGCCCGGCTTCAGCGGCTTTTGCTGAGAGGCATCGGGCGCCCAGCCTGACATCCAGACCACCGAGAAACTCGCCCTGACGCGGCCATCGGCATCCGAAAACCGCTCCGCATAGATTTCGGCGGCGCGCGCGAACAGCGCTCGCGTGCCCGGCCGCCTGCTGCGGTCGACAAGCGCGCTGGTCTCGCCCATAGCGCGCAGGTCGGCGACCAGGCCAAATAGCGAATCGTAGCGCACCGTGATCGTCTCGACGTCGGCAACCGGCAGTGCCAGGCCGGCGCGCTGCAGCAGTGCGCCGGCGTCGCGGACGTCGGTGAACGGGATCACACGCGGGCTGGCGCCGCCATAGAGCTCGGTCTCGGCGGCAAGCAGGCTTTCGCGCAGTTCGGAGAGCGTGCCTGTGCCGGCGAAGGCGCCAAGGAAAAGCCCGTCCGGCTTCAGCGCCCGGCGGACCTGCACCAGCATGCCGGGAATGTCGTTCATCGCCTGCAGCGACAGCAGCGACACTGCGAGGTCGAGGCTTTCCGGCTCGAATGGCACGGTTTCCAACGGCGCCAACAGTCCTGGCTGGCCACCCAGGAAAGCGGCGTCGGCCTCGACGCGCACGTTTTCCGTCACCTTGCCGCTTTCGGCGAGCACCTCTGCTGCAGCCGGCGTCTGGCAAAACAACGAGGCCGCCTTGCCGAACCTGCGTTCGACGGCGCCGAGCCGGTCGGCAAGATCCTCGGCCGCCCGCCGCATGAGGAAATCCGCGCCGGCGATGGGGCGGGCCAGTGCCCGGCGCTTGCGCGCCAGCCAGAGCGAGGTGTCAATTACAGGCTGCAATGGGCAGGTCCTTGTGCTTCGCTCTCTGATATAGTGATGCGGAGGACCAACCACGTGGCCGATCCCATGCCAGAGATCAAGCGTAGTGCGATCAAGAGCATTGCCCGCAAGGCATTGGGCTGGCCAGCGCGCCTCTTGTTCCCGCCGGTCTGTGCCGGCTGCCGCCGCCATGTCTCGCAGCCCGGCGTGTTGTGCGGCGCCTGCTGGCCGAAACTCAGGCTGCTGGAACGGCCGTGGTGCCCGGTGATGGGCACGCCGTTCACCCACAATATGGGTGAGGGTTTCCTGTCGGCGGAGGCGATAGCCGACCCGCCGCCGTTCGAGCGCGCGCGGGCGGCGGTCGCCTATTCCGGCGTTGCCCGCCAGATGGTGCAAGGGCTGAAATACCAGGACCGCACCGATCTGGCGCCGTGGATGGCGCGCTGGATGCTTCGCGCCGGTGCCGAGCTCATCGCCGAGGCCGACGTGGTCGTGCCGGTGCCGCTGCACTGGCGGCGTTTCTTCCGACGGCAGTTCAACCAGTCGGCGGAACTGGCGCGGGCGGTGGCGCAGCTCGGGGAGCGGCCTTTCGCGCCATCAGCCATCAGGCGCGTCAAACTCACGCGCCAGCAGGTCGGGCTTGAGCGGCGGGAACGCGAGGAAAATGTTCGCGCCGCATTCAAAGTGCCTGATGAGGCGGAGATCGAAATCGCCGGCCGCCGGGTGCTGCTGATCGACGATGTCTACACCACCGGCGCCACCGTCCGCGCGGTCGCCAAGGCGTTGAAGAAGGGCGGTGCCGGCGCGGTCGACGTACTGACCTTTGCGCGTGTGCTGCCGGGGGACTTTCGGGCCGACGAATCGGCGCCTATATAGCCTAGGAACGAGGCAGGATTGCTGACCGATGGTCGATGTGACGATCTACACGCGGATGATGTGCGGCTATTGCACCGCGGCCAAGCGGCTGCTCGACAGGAAGGGTGTGACCTACACCGAGCACGACGCCTCGTTCTCGCCGGAGCTGCGCCAGGAGATGATCTCCCGCGCTCACGGCCGTTCCACCTTTCCGCAGATATTCATCGGCGACACGCATGTCGGCGGCTCTGACGATCTCCACGAATTGGAGGCGGAAGGACGGCTGGACAAATTGCTCGCCAACGGCTCGGCCAGATAAGGACATGACGATGGGTGGTTTCAAGGCGGCGGCGATCCAGATGCGTTCGGGAACCAGCCCGGAGCGCAATGCGGTCGATCTGGAACGGCTGGTGCGCGAGGCGGCAGGCCTTGGCGCGACCTATATCCAGACGCCGGAAATGACCGGCGCGCTGATCCGCGACAGCCAGGCACGGGCCGCTTCCTTCACCTCCGAGGACAAGGACATCGTCGTCTCGACGTCGCGGCGGCTGGCCAAGGAGCTCGGCATCTTCCTGCATATCGGCTCGACCGCCATTCTGCGCGTCGACGGCAAGCTCGCCAACCGCGCGCTTTTGTTCGGGCCGGACGGCGCAATCCTTGCCGTCTATGACAAGATCCACATGTTCGACGTCGATCTCGACAATGGCGAGAGCTGGCGCGAATCCGCCGCTTATAAGCCGGGCACCGAGGCTGTCGTCACCGAAATCGAGGGCGCGAAGCTAGGCTTTGCCGTCTGCTACGATCTACGCTTTCCGCAGCTGTTCCGTGCCGAGGCGCTGGCCGGCGCCGATCTGCTCTCGGTGCCCGCAGCCTTCACCCGCCAGACCGGCGAAGCGCACTGGCACGTGCTGCTCAGGGCGCGTGCCATCGAGAACGGCGCCTATGTGGTTGCCGCCGCGCAAGGCGGCGTGCACGAGGACGGCCGCGAAACCTATGGCCATTCGCTGATCGTCGATCCCTGGGGCCGCATCGTCGCCGAAGCCGCCCATGACGAGCCGGCGGTGATCGTCGCCGAGATCGACCCGGCGCAGTCAGTCGCTGCGCGCAAGAAGATACCGAATCTCAAAAACGCACGCGATTTTGCCGTAAACGCCGGTTCGGCGGAGGCGCCGCGTCTCAGGGGTGCCGCCTCTTGATCCGCTTTTCCCTGCTCTGCGAGCACGAGCACGAATTCGAAGCCTGGTTCCGCAGCAACGACGATTTCGACACCCAGAAGAGGCGCGGTTTCGTCGATTGCCCGGCCTGCGGCTCGCACAAGGTCGAGAAGGCGCTGATGGCGCCTGCCGTCTCCACCGGGCGCAAGCGCGAAAGCATCGCGCTGGCCATGGGCGAGGCGCAGAAGCAGGCGCTGGCGCAGCTCAAGGCCATGGCCGACAAGGTGCGCGAGAATGCCGACTATGTCGGCGACAAATTCGCCGAGGAAGCGCGCAAGATCCATTTCGGTGAAAGCGATCCGCGCGGCATCTATGGCGAGGCGACGCTGGACGAGGCCAAGAGCCTGGCCGAAGACGGCGTCGAGTTCTTGCCGATTCCAAGCTTCCCCGACGACCGCAACTGATCCGTCAACCTGCTCCAGACATAGCGAGGCATCTCTTCGCCAGGCAGCGCCGTGAAGGTCGGGGCGGCGCCGAAGGGCGGCGATGCCGCCACCCCCGCACAGGCGTCTACAGTTTCAGGCCGAGCAGCAAGGATGGGGCTCGCGGGCAATCGTTTCGCTGCTTCTTTCATGCCCACTGCCTGACGGGCTTGCTTCACTTGACGGGCTTGCTTCCGCATAGGCTGCAAACTGGCATTCAAGCGCCTTGACTGCACTGCTGCGCCAGCCCTCCGCCAGGGATTCCGACATGGGATCGGGGAAGATTTCCTCTTCGCCGTTCTCCACGCCGTTCAGGATTGCCCGCGCGACAGACTCCGCAGAGGCCTTCGCAATGTCCAGGCCCCGTGTCATGTCCGTGTCGACCGGGCCGGGAAGGACCCTGTGGACGCTGACACCCCGTCCGGCCAAAAGGGTGCGCAACGACTGCGACAGCGAGAACGAGGCCGCCTTCGAGATCGAGTAAGCCGGACTGAACGGCACGGCGGCAATCGAGGCCAGCGACAGAATGTTGACGATGGCTCCCCGCGACCGGGCCAGCAACGGCAGCAGAGCCTGGGTAACGTCGTACGAGCCGAAGAGGTTTACGGCGAGCTGTTGTTCGAGCACACGACGGTCGCTGAGGTCATCGAAGGGCGATACGCCGGCGTTGTTGATGAGGATATCGAGGGCATCGATCTTCTCGACCGCCTCCCGGATCTGCGCAGCGTTGGTCACATCCATGGTCAGGGACGTCACACGCCGGTCCGGGTGGGCCATGGCTTGGCGGGTTGCGGCATAGACGCGCTTTACGCCTCTGCTCAGGGCTTCCTCGACCAGTGCCCGACCGATGCCCCGATTGGCTCCAGTCACCAGGATGGTTGAACCTTCGATCTTCATTGCGTCTCTCCTAGTGCTTATCGTTGCGTTCGAGCTAGTGCACAATCTAGCCGCGACTCAAGGTTGGCGCGCCGCAACTCAGGTTGGCTACAGTCACCGTTGTCGATACGACTGGTTAGTGAGATGGACTTAGCGCCGGATGTCGAAGCCGTGGGAGTGACAAGTGTGACGGGATTCCGATGGACTCGCTGATCACGGCGGCGGCGCATGCGCTCGCGGCGGGCGATCCGCTCGGCGCCTTGAAGCGGGTTGCGCTGCGCGACGATGCGCCGGCACTGGCGTTGCGCGGTATCGCGATGGCGCAGCTTGGCGACCTGGTTCGGGCGAAGGTTCTCCTCAAGAGGGCGGCGCGCGCATTCAGCCCGAGGGAGGCCGTGGCCCGCGCGCGGTGTATCGTCGCCGAGGCCGAGATCGCGCTCGTCTCGCGCGACCTTACCTGGCCGGCCAAGGCACTCGACGCCGCACGGGCGACGCTTGAAAAGCATGGCGACCGCGTCAACGCCGCGCATGCGCGCAACCTCGACGTTCGGCGCCTGCTGCTGATCGGCCATCTCGACGAAGCCGAGCGCAGGCTGGACGGCTTCGATCCCTCGCCGCTGCCGCCGGCATCGCGGGCCGCCCACGAGCTGGCTGTCGCCGGCATCGCCATCCGCCGCTTGCGGACCGGCCCTGCGCGCGCCGCGCTTGGCCTGGCGGCGCGGGCGGCGCGCGCGTCCGGCATCCCCGCGCTGATCGCGGAGGTGGAGAGCGCATCGCTGGTGCTGGACACGCCGGCCGCACGCCTTGTCGCGCGTGGCGGGGAACGGCCCCTCCTGCTCGACGAAGTCGAAGCGCTCCTGGCGTCGGGGGCGCTCGTGGTGGATGCATGCCGCAATGTCGTGCGGGTCGCAGACACGGTCGTCTCGCTGGCGACCCGCCCGGTGCTGTTCGCGCTGGCCCGCGCGCTGGCCGAAGCCTGGCCGGGGGACGTGGCAAGATCGACGCTCATTGCGCGCGCTTTCCGCGGAAAGGACGCGGACGAATCACATCGCGCACGGTTACGGGTCGAAGTCGGGCGGCTTCGCGCGGAGCTTCGGAGCTTGGCGGATGTGAGCGCGACGAAGCGGGGCTTTGCGCTGGCCCCGCGCCGCGCAGGTGAGGTCGTCGTGCTGGCGCCACCCGTCGAAGAAGAGCATGCCGCCGTGCTCGCCTTCCTCGCCGACGGCGAGTCTTGGTCGAGTTCGGCCCTGTCGATTGCGCTTGGAGCCAGTTCGCGTACCGTGCAGCGAGCGCTCGAGCAGCTCGCCCAGGCCGGCAAGGTGCAGTCGTTCGGCCGCGGACGGGCGCGTCGCTGGATGACCCCGCCGCTGACGGGTTTCCCGACAATCTTGTTACTCCCCGGCCCACTGCCGGGCTACTAGGATGGAATCATGGAACGATCCGCAGCCGAAATCCTTCGAGAATATGGACCCTTTCCGGGTGTCGACCACGTGGACGGCGTTACCTTCGACGGTGAGCATGTCTGGTTTGCCTCAGGCGACAGATTGAACGCCTTCGATCCGGCGAGCGGCAAAGTGGTGCGCTCGATCGACGTCGCGGCACACGCCGGAACGGCCTTCGACGGCCATCACCTCTATCAGATCGCCGAGGATCGCATCCAGAAGATCGATCCGAGGAATGGCCGGGTGCTGGCGTCGATCCCGGCGCCTGGCAATGGCGGTGATTCCGGGCTCGCCTGGGCCGAAGGAACGCTCTGGGTCGGGGAGCATCGGGGCCGAAAGATTCATCAGGTCGATCCCGAGACAGGGGCAATCCTTCGCACCATCGTTTCCAACCGCGTCGTAACCGGGGTCAGCTGGGTCGACGGCGAGCTGTGGCATGGCACCTGGGAGGGCGAGGAGAGCGATGTCAGACGGATCGATCCTGAAACGGGAAAGGTCCTTGAGAAGCTCGATATGCCGCCGGGAACAGGCGTGTCGGGGCTCGAATCCGATGGCGGTGACCAGTTTTTCTGTGGCGGCGGAAACAGCGGCAAGATCAGAGCTGTTCGCCGGCCCAAACGAGGCTCTGCGACCAGAATCTGAGTTTTTGCCCTCCGTAGCCGTTTGATTTCGGGACCATTCGAGCTAACTGGTTTTTGCGGTTTTTAGCCCGGTGGTCCGAACCAGGTGTTCATCGCGTCTTGAAGACCATCCTGCGTCCTGTCGCCTACCCAAGCAACATATCCATCGGGTCGGATTAAAACTGCGGTTGGAGCGGAGACCAAACCTAGCGCAGGCAACTCCCATGGATCGTCCCATTTGGCGTAAACCAACTTAATGCGGTCTGACCACGGCTTGATGTCGAGGCTGCCCGGCGCGTCGAGATTCAAGAGCACTGGCCGCGCTTTTTGGAGGAGCGCAAATACGCGCATGGGACCATCAGGCGTGGCCAGGTCGAGGTCAGGAATGCGGCGGCCGACCAGCGGATGCCCCTGGCCGAGGTCGTAATGGATACCAAGTCCGGACATCTCGGCAGCGATCCGTTTGCGAGGCTCCTCCATCCCAAGGAGCTCTGATACGATTTCACGCAAGGCTTCAGTGCGATCATCAGTACGTTGCAATGCGACCTGTGCCATTGTCGTACGCAACACGCGGGCCGCAACCGGATGCCGCTCGATGTGATAAGTGTCGAGCAAGCGTTCAGGCGATGTTCCTTTCACCACTTGGGCCAACTTCCAACCGAGGTTCACCGCATCCTGCACACCGATATTGAGGCCTTGTCCGCCCACCGGGGAATGCACATGGGCGGCATCGCCCGCTAGGAGAACCCGGCCCTTGCGGTAAGCCGCCGCCTGCCGCGACATGTCCGTGAACCTGGAAATCCAGGTTGGGCTATGGATTCCGTAATCTGTTCCGCATGCGGCGACGAGCGCTTCGCGGAGATCGCGCAGCGTGGGCTCGGTCGTGGCGCCGACATTCTTTTCAGTGACCATGACGCCTATGGGACCTTTATCGGCAAAGACGACCTTGCCGTCACGAATTTCGTACTCTTCCCTGCCGAAGGCATGGATGCCAAGTGCGGTGCGATGAATGCCCAGTGGCGGCTCCTCCGCCATCTCGGCCTCGGCGAGGATGCTGCTGGTCGTCGCATCCCATCCTCGAAACTCAATGCCAGCAGCTTTGCGGACCAGACTGCGGCCTCCATCACACCCGACGAGATAGCTTGCCCGCAGCGACGCACCATCGGACAGTTCGATGGTGACGCCGGCGTCGTCCTGCACGAAACACGTTAATTCACGGGCGCGATAGATCGGCACTGCCAGCTCGCTGACCCATCCAGCGAGAATGCGCTCAATGTGTTTCTGTCTCAGCGCCAGCCCGTAGTTGTGGCGGGTCGGAAAATCGCTGATGTCTAAACGCATCGCCGCGAATCCCGTGACTTGGGCTATTTGTCCTTCGGCGAGGAACCGGTCCGCGATGCCGCGCTGATCGAAAACTTCGAGAGTGCGTGAACTCAGACCTCCAGCACGCGAACCGGCAAGCTCTTGGTTCGGGCGGCGTTCGACAATGGCTACGTCGATGCCTGCCAACGCCAACTCGCCTGCCAGGGTTAGGCCCGTCGGACCTCCTCCGGCAATCACGACTGCATGTTCTGTCATCGGCAAACTCCTCTGGCAGTTACGACTCCCAATGCAATGATCGCAGAGTCCCAGTGGTTGCCGTTTGGGTTAGTTCAGGCTCGCTATCAATTTTTCGAGCAGGCGAGCGAGCATGATCTGCTCCGGGCGTATCAGGCCGGAAAGTATCTGGTGCTCGTTGGCGACGTGAGCGGTAACCGCCTCGTCGATCAACGCCAGACCCTTTTTAGTCAGCTGCACGACAATGCCGCGGCGATCGTCGGGGTGCGGCCCGCGCTTGATCAGGCCGGATTTCTCGAGCCGGTCGAGGCGGTTGGTCATCGCGCCCGACGTCACCATCGTCGCCTCGTAGAGAGCCGTCGGCGTCAGCGCGTATGGCGGCCCGGAACGACGCAGCGTTGCCAGCACATCGAATTCTCCGGATTGCAGCCCGTAACTTGCAAACAGCGGCGCCAGCCGCTCTCGTGCGATCAGCGAGGCGGCCTCGTTCAACCGTCCGAGCACGGCCATCGGCGAGACATCGAGATCCGGCCGTTCCTTTTTCCATTGCCCGATCGCTTTTGCTGCGCGATCCATGTCTCTCACCGTTATGTATCTTGACGTGAAGAATCTTTAGCTTATCTTACCTCAGCTTGCGATATTGGCCAAGTGCCGCGAACGGGCGACGGGACGGTGCGATGAAATTTCTCTGGGACTCGGCGCTTGGCCTTCTGGTTGTCACCGGTGGACTGCTCGGCCTGACGCTGCCGTTCGGCAAGATCGCGACGGCGGCCGGCGTGGCCGCCATGGTCTGGGCCTTCGTCATCTCGCTTGGTGCCGGCGGCGTGCTTTTGTGCGCATTGCTGCTCAACGGGAAGCGCATGCGGCTTACGCCGCACAGGCTGCGCTATTTCTTCGTCACCGCGGCCGTCTCATATGCAATCCCCAATCTGCTGATGTTTTCAGCCATTCCGCATCTGGGCGCCGGCTACAGCGGCATCATGTTCACGCTGTCGCCGGTCGTCACGCTGGTGTTCTCGATGCTGCTCGGCGTCAGGCGCCCGACCATGCTGGGCATCGTCGGCATAGTCGTCGGTTTCGTCGGCGCAGTCATGGTGGCGGTGACGCGCGGCGAAGCGGGCCAGCCGGCCGAATTTTTCTGGGTTGCGATGGGCCTGCTCATCCCGGTCAGCCTCGCCGCCGGCAACATTTACCGTACCGTCGACTGGCCCGAAGGCACCGGCCCGATCGAGCTCGCCGTCGGCAGCCATCTGGCAGCAGCCTTGATGCTGTTTGCCGGCATTCTGGTCCTGCTTGGCGGCAATGCATTCGGCTCGCTCGGCGGCGTGCCGCTGGTCGCTGCGGCACAGGTGGCATCAGCCTCGGCGATGTTCGCCTTCTTCTTCCGCCTGCAAGCGGTCGGCGGCCCGGTCTATCTCAGCCAGATCGGCTACGTCGCGGCGGCGGTCGGGCTGTTTGCCGGGACCCTCTTCCTCGGCGAGCGCTATCAACTGCTGACCTGGGCCGGTGCCGTCATCATCACCGCCGGCGTGTTCATCACCACCAAGGCGCAAAGCCAGAGGCCATAGGGGCCAGAAGGCGTAAGCTTCAAACGGATGCCTTCTCCGCCAGCACCATGTAGTTGACGTCCATGTCCTTCGAGCGCTGCCAGCGGTCGGCGAGCGGGTTGTAGGTGACGCCGGTGCGGTCGATGACGGTCAGGCCGGCGCCGGCAAGCGCCTTTTCCAGTTCCTCGGGGCGCACCAGCTTGCCGAACTGGTGGGTGCCGCGTGGCAGCCAACGCAGCACATATTCGGCGCCGATGATGGCCAGGCCCAGGGCCTTCAGCGTGCGGTTGATGGTGGCGACGAACATGATGCCGCCAGGCTTGACCATCTCGCCGCATTTGGCCAGGAACAGATCGACATTGGCGACATGCTCGACCACTTCCATGTTGAGGATGACGTCGAATTTTTCGCCGGCATCGGCAAGGTCTTCCGCGGTCGTGGCGCGATAATCCACGCTCACGCCGACTTCCGCCGCATGCAGCTTGGCCACTTCGATGTTGGTGGCGGAGGCATCGGCGCCGACCACTTCGGCGCCAAGCCGCGCCATCGGCTCGCACAAAAGCCCGCCGCCGCAGCCGATGTCAAGGAAGCGCAGGCCTTCGAATGGCCGTGCCGCACGCGGATCGCGGCCGAAGCGGGCCGCCACCTGGTCGCGGATATAGGCAAGCCGGATCGGGTTGAACTTGTGCAACGGGCGGAACTTGCCGTTCGGGTTCCACCATTCGGCAGCAAGGGCGGAAAAGCGTTCCACCTCTCCGGCATCGATCGTCGATCGTCGGGGCTCTGGCATGGCGTGGTCTCCTCGGACGCTAGGAAGTCGGGCGCGAGGCTGCGAATGTCAAGGCGCGAAATTCACCGCCGGCGGTGCGATGCGCGCGATGCCTTCCGGCGCGGCCTTTTGCCGGCTGCATTTGTGTCAGCACGTGTCAGTTGATGGTGTGCCGGAAGGAAACGCCTAGGCTTTGGCGGACGAAGCAGAGACATCGGGTTCGGAGGAGTGCGCAATGATGCGAACGGTTGCTTCCATTCTTTGGCGCCGGCTTGACCAGGAAGGCCACGACGCTTGCCTTCTGTCGGAAGCGAGTTCCGGGTGGAACCTCAGGGGACAGGCGCTTTTCGTCCAGGACGGCGAGCCGTGCAGCATCGCCTACGAGGCGGACTGCGACGCCGATTGGCATACACGATCGGCGCGCGCCGACGGCTTTCTCGGCACGCAAGAGCTGCATTACAGGATCGACCGGCTGACCGAGCGCCAATGGACGCTGAACGGCGAGCATCAAGCGGAAGTCGACGGTCTCATCGATGTCGATCTCGGCTTCACGCCCGCCACAAACCTTTTGGCGCTTCGCCGTTTTGCCCTCGATGTCGGTACGGCGACGCCCGCGCCGGCAGCCTATCTGACATTTCCCGAACTCAGGCTCGTTCGCCTCGAGCAAACCTATCAGCGCGTCGATGCTGCACATTACGCCTATGCCGCCCCGATGTTCGGCTACCACGAGACACTGGAGGTCTCGCCGCTCGGTTTCGTCCTCGATTATCCGCGCCTGTGGAGAGCCACGGCACAGCTGGGCTGAAGCGAGCGGCATTTGCCAAGAGGCAGTGCAGGCGTGACGCTGTGCTCGTGTGTCGCCTGGCCGGCAGCGGCGGCATGCCTTGCGAAACCGCGATCATTTGGCTAAGGAGGCCGCGCATTGAGCGCCCGGCCACAGCTTGGCGCATTTTTCCGCTTTTCGGCCTTCGGTCCGGCATCCAGTCAAAGGCATTTCGCTTCTATGGCGCGCATCGTGATGAAATTCGGCGGAACGTCCGTCGCCGACATCGTCCGCATCCGCAATGTGGCGCGTCATGTCAAACGCGAGGTCGACGCCGGCCATGAGGTCGCCGTCGTGGTCTCGGCGATGGCCGGCAAGACCAACGAGCTCGTGCAATGGACGCGCGAGGCCTCGCCGATGCACGATGCGCGTGAATATGACGCCGTGGTCGCCTCCGGCGAGCAGGTCACTGCCGGCTTGCTGGCGATCGCGCTGCAGAATATCGGCGTGCATGCCCGCTCCTGGCAAGGCTGGCAGATCCCGATCAAGACCGACAACGCGCATGGCGCGGCGCGCATTCTCGACATCGACGGCGCGTTCTTGATCAAGCGCTTCGGCGAAGGCCAGGTGGCGGTGGTTGCCGGTTTCCAGGGCATCGGGCCGGACAATCGGATCGCGACACTCGGTCGTGGCGGCTCCGATACCAGCGCAGTCGCCATCGCGGCAGCGGTCAAGGCCGACCGCTGCGATATCTACACCGACGTCGACGGGGTCTATACGACCGATCCGCGCATCGAGCCGAAGGCGCGGCGGCTGGCCAAGATTTCGTTCGAGGAAATGCTCGAAATGGCCTCGCTCGGCGCCAAGGTCCTGCAGGTGCGCTCGGTCGAGCTTGCCATGGTGCACAGGGTGCGTACTTTCGTGCGGTCGTCCTTCGACGATCCCGACGCACCAGGAATGGGGGATTTGCTTAATCCGCCGGGAACGCTTATTTGCGACGAGGAAGAGATCGTGGAACAGCAGGTCGTCACCGGAATTGCCTACGCCAAGGACGAGGCGCAGATTTCGTTGCGCCGCGTCGGCGATCGGCCGGGCGTCGCCGCCGGCATTTTCGGGCCGCTGGCCGAGGCCAACATCAATGTCGACATGATCGTCCAGAATATCTCCGAGGACGGCAAGTTCACTGACATGACCTTCACCGTGCCATCCGGCGACGTCGACAAGGCGCTCGCCGTGCTCGAGCGGCTGAAGGCGACGATCGGCTACGACGTGGTGCAGTCGGAAGCCGGCATGTCGAAGGTCTCGGTCATCGGCATCGGCATGCGCAGCCATGCCGGCGTCGCCGCTACCGCCTTCAAGGCGCTTGCCGACCGCGCGATCAACATCCGCGCCATCACGACGTCCGAAATCAAGATTTCGATCCTGATCGACGGTCCCTATACGGAACTAGCAGTTCGCACTTTGCATTCCGTGTACGGTCTGGATAAGCAGTAGCGGACTGCATCGGCCCGAAATCGGAATCGATTTTCGGAAGGCAGGATGCAGCGGATCGAAAATCTTGGAGCGGTCTTTATGCGTCCAATTGGACGATGGCGCTCTAATTGAGTTGTTGCGTTTGTGCCGCTGTGCAGGGCAACCTGCACCGGTTGAAACGCTATTGGAGAAGAAGCCGCGATGCGTGATTCGGCCAGTGGCCCGCGCGTTTTGCTGAAACGGCTCCGCGAGCTCATGCAAGAGCCGCTGGAGCCGCAGGAGCGGCTTGACCGAATCGTGCGCGACATCGCCTCCAACATGGTTGCCGAGGTTTGCTCGCTCTATGTGCTGCGCGCCGATTCGGTGCTCGAACTCTACGCCACCGAAGGCCTGAACCCGAACGCCGTCCACCTGGCGCAGCTCAGGCTGGGGCAAGGCCTGGTCGGCACGATCGCGGCCTCGGCGCGGCCGCTCAACCTCTCCAACGCACAGGAGCATCCTGCCTTCGCCTACCTGCCGGAGACAGGGGAAGAGATATACAATTCCTTCCTCGGCGTGCCGGTGCTGCGGGCAGGGCGGACACTCGGCGTCCTGGTCGTGCAGAACAAGACCATGCGCCATTATCGCGACGACGAGGTCGAGGCGCTGGAAACGACGGCGATGGTGATCGCCGAGATGATCGCCACCGGCGATCTGGAGCGGCTGACAAGGCCCGGCCTAGAGCTCGATCTGCGCCGCCCGGTAAGCTTTACCGGCCTGTCCTTCAACGAAGGCGTCGGGCTCGGCCATGTGGTGCTGCACGAGCCGCGCATCGTCGTCACCAATCTTTTCAACGAGGACAGCGAGGAAGAGGTCAGGCGGCTCGACGCGTCGCTCGGCTCGCTCAGGCTCTCCATCGACGACATGCTGGAGCGCCGCGACGTCGCCTTCGAGGGCGAGCATCGCCAGGTGCTCGAAGCCTATCGCATGTTCGCCAACGACCGCGGCTGGGTGCGCCGGCTCGAGGAGGCGATCCGCAACGGCCTGACGGCCGAAGCGGCGGTCGAAAAGGTGCAGAGCGACATGCGTGCCCGCATGCTGCACATGACCGATCCGTATCTGCGCGAACGGATGAGCGATTTCGACGATCTCGCCAATCGGCTGCTGCGGCAGCTGATGGGGCGCGGACCGGAGGACGTCGCGGCCTCGCTGCCCAAGGACGCCATCATCGTCGCCCGCTCCATGGGTGCTGCGGAGCTGCTCGATTATCCCAGGGACAAGCTGCGCGGGCTGGTGCTGGAGGACGGCGCCGCGACCAGCCATGTCGTCATCGTGGCGCGGGCCATGGGCATACCGGTCGCCGGCCAGATGAAGGGCGCCGTTTCCATGGCGGAAAACG
The DNA here is from genome assembly GCF_040320505.1 of Mesorhizobium sp. M0678. Classification (NCBI taxonomy): domain Bacteria; kingdom Pseudomonadati; phylum Pseudomonadota; class Alphaproteobacteria; order Hyphomicrobiales; family Phyllobacteriaceae; genus Mesorhizobium; species Mesorhizobium sp. M0678. The sequence goes on from NZ_JAMYPT010000010.1 coordinate 212,730, forward strand.
GCGATGCCATCATCGTCGACGGCGAGGAAGGCGCGATCCATCTGCGCCCGCAGCCCGACCTCGAGGCGGCCTATGCCGAGAAAGTGCGTTTCCGGGCGCGGCGGCAGGAGGTCTACCGCGAGCTGCGCAAGAAGCCGTCGGTGACCAAGGACGGTGTCCAGGTCGACCTTCTGATGAATGCCGGGCTGGCGGTCGACCTGCCGCAACTGGCCGAAGCGGGCGCGGCCGGCATCGGCCTGTTCCGCACCGAGCTGCAATTCATGGTCGCCTCGACCTTTCCGCGCGCGGAAGCCCAGGAGCGCTTGTACCGTGACGTGCTCGAGGCGGCGCGCGACAAGCCGGTGACGTTCCGCACCATCGATATTGGCGGCGACAAGGTGCTGCCCTATTTCAAGGGCTCGATCCAGGAGGAGAACCCGGCGCTCGGCTGGCGCGCCATCCGCCTGACGCTCGACCGGCCTGGCCTGCTGCGCACCCAGATCCGCGCGCTGCTCAAGGCGTGCGGCGGGCGCGAACTGAAGCTGATGCTGCCAATGGTGACGGAACTCGGTGAGATCGTGCAGGCGCGCGAGATCATCGATCGCGAGGTCCGGCATTTGTCGCGCTTTGCCCATCATTTGCCGACCAGCCTTAAGGTGGGGGCGATGCTGGAGGTGCCGTCGCTGCTGTTCCAGCTCGACGAGTTGATGAAGGCGGTCGATTTCGTCTCGGTCGGCTCGAACGACCTGTTCCAGTTCGTCATGGCGGTGGACCGTGGCAATACCCAATTGTCCGACCGCTTCGACCCGCTGTCGACGCCGTTCCTGCGTGTTTTGAAGCAAATTGCCGATGCCGGGGCTCGCAACCAGACGCCGGTGACCCTGTGCGGCGAACTTGCCGGCAAGCCGATCTCGGCGATGGCGCTGATCGGCCTTGGCTATCGCTCGATCTCGATGTCGCCGGCATCGATCGGCCCGGTCAAGGCGATGCTGACGGAACTGCCGCTCAGCGAACTGGAAGCGTTCTTCGACGACAATCTGATGGCGCCGGCGCATGGCCTGCCGATGCGGGCGCTGCTGCAAGCCTTTGCCGATGACCGCTCGATACCGCTATAGACTTCGCCATGATCAACCTGCCCCGCGACCGTATGGATCAAGTCGTCAAGCGTTTCGACATGCTCGAAGCGCAGATGTCGGCCGGGCCAGCGCCGGACGCCTATGTCAGGATGGCCTCCGAATATGCCGACATCCAGGAGATGGTGGCAAAGATCAGGGCGCTGCGCGCCGCCGAGCGCGAACAGGCCGATCTGGAGGCGATGCTCGCCGACAAGGGCACCGACGCCGAGATGCGCGCCTTGGCCGAGGCCGACCTGCCGGAGGTCAAGCATCGCATCGAGGCGCTGCAGAAGGACATCCAGATCCTGCTGTTGCCCAAGGATGCCGCCGACGACAAGAACGCCATCCTCGAGATCCGCGCCGGCACCGGCGGCGACGAGGCGGCGCTTTTCGCCGGCGACCTGTTTCGCATGTACGAGCGCTATGCCGCGGCGCATGGCTGGCGTTTCGAGACGGTGTCGGCCAGCGAGGGTGAGGTCGGCGGCTACAAGGAAATCATCGCCACCGTTTCGGGCAAGGGCGTCTTTGCCCATCTGAAGTTCGAATCCGGCGTGCACCGGGTGCAGCGCGTGCCGACGACCGAGGCGGGCGGACGCATTCATACCTCGGCGGCGACGGTCGCGGTGCTGCCGGAAGCCGAAGAAGTCGACATCGACATCAGGGCCGATGACATCCGCATCGACACGATGCGCGCCTCGGGTTCCGGCGGCCAGCACGTCAACACCACCGATTCGGCCGTGCGCATCACCCATCTTCCGACCGGCATCATGGTGGTGCAGGCGGAAAAGTCGCAGCACCAGAACCGGGCGAAGGCCATGCAGATCCTGCGCGCCAGGCTCTACGACCTCGAGCGCAGCAAGGCGGACGAGGAACGTTCCGAATCGCGCAAGTCGCAGGTCGGCTCGGGCGACCGCTCGGAACGCATCCGCACCTATAATTTTCCGCAGGGTCGCGTCACCGATCATCGTATCAACCTGACGCTCTATAAGCTCGACCGGGTGATGATGGGCGAACTCGACGAGATCATCGACGCGCTGATAGCCGATCACCAGTCGAAGCTGCTCGCCGATATCGGCATCGATGGCTGACAGCCTGCCCGCCACGCTGGCGCCGCTGCTGCGGGAGGCGCGAAACCGGCTCGCCGCAGCCGGGATCGCGGATCCGGCGCTCGATGCCAGGCTGATCGTCGAGCATTTTTCCGGCACCAGTCGCACGCAGGCCATCGCCGATCCCGGGCGCGCTGTCGATACGGACGTGACGGCGGTAATCGAAGCCGCCTTGCGGCGGCGCATCGCCGGCGAGCCGGTACACCGGATCCTTGGCTACCGCGAATTCTACGGCTTGCGCCTTTCGCTTTCGCCGCAAACGCTGGAGCCGCGGCCGGATACCGAAACGCTGGTCGAGGCTATACTGCCCTTCGTCAAGGCAATGGCGGCACGCGAGGGCGGCTGCCGCATCCTCGATCTAGGGACCGGTACCGGTGCCATCGCGCTGGCGCTGCTCAGCGCCGTTCCGGCCGCGACCGCCACCGGCGTTGACATTTCGCAGGAGGCGCTGGCCACAGCCATGCGTAATGCCGGGGAATTGGGGCTCGTCGGCCGGTTCACGCCGGTCAAATCCGACTGGTTTGAAAAAGTTTCTGGCCTGTACCATGTAATTGTCGCAAACCCTCCCTATATACCCTCAGACGACATTGGAAATCTGCAGGACGAGGTCCGCGGTTTCGATCCACGCCAGGCCCTCGATGGCGGCGTGGACGGTCTGAGCCCCTACAGGAAGATCGCCGCGGGAGCGGCAGCGTATTTGGAACTCCAAGGCAGGATTGCGGTCGAGATCGGCCATACGCAGCACCAACAGGTTACGGAGATATTCTCCGCGGCCGGGTACCGTTCGGTCGGGGTGTTTCGTGATCTCGGCGGAAACGACAGAGTTCTTGTGTTCGAACGGTGGAAGCCGTGATGCAGTGCGAAAAAAGCGCTTGGCAATACCGGGGAATGCGGCTAGGGTCGCGTTAACCGGATGAGACGAAGCAGGCAGTGCTCTTAGCGATTCGGTTTTCCTTGGAAATAGCTGCCTTCTTGCGCAAACGACGCCCAAGCTTCGTGCGGGAATCGTCCGGCAAGTGAAGTAACCGGAACAGGATGGCACGTGGCGCCAACGCAATTGATGCGGGCGAACGCCGGTGAAGGAACGAAACGGCTGGCCGTATGAGCGCCTCCGTTCGTGAAGAGTTTTTCGAAAATTTCAAAGTGAAGAGAGTCTAATGAGGCCACAACAGCAAAACAGGCGCATGCGCGGTCGCAACAACAGTGGCGGCGGCGGCAACAACAATAACAACAACAATCGTAAGGGGCCGAATCCCCTGACGCGTAACTATGAGAGCAACGGCCCGGACGTGAAGATCCGCGGATCGGCTCAGCAGATTGCCGAGAAGTACGCAACCCTTGCCCGTGACGCGCAAAGCTCCGGCGACCGGGTGATGGCGGAAAACTATCTCCAGCATGCAGAGCACTATAACCGCATCATCGCAGCCGCTCAGGCGCAGATGCCGATCCAGAACGCCCAGCAGAATCGCGACGATTTCGACGATGACGGCGACGAGGATCGCGACGAGTTCGACAATGCCGGCAACAACAATGCCAACGAGACGTCGGGTTCGGCGGTCAATCACGGGGCCGGCCCGCAGCCGGTCATCGATGGCACGCCGGCCGAGCTGGCGCTGAACCAGGAAAACAGCCGCGACAATCGGGGCGGCCGCGATAACCGTGACGGACGCGACAACAATGGCGGACGCCACCGCGACCGTCGCCCCAATGGCGGTTACGGCCAGAACGGCCAGCGCGGCGAGTATGGCGCGCGCGGCGAGCAGCAGGGTGGACAGCGCGTCGAACAGCCACGGCGCGACGAGACGCCGGCGCAGGCGGAGCCCGTGCCGGCCGCTGAGCCGGTCTTTGTGAGCGAGCCCGCACCGCAATTCGAAAACCTTTCGCCAGCGGGTCTCGCCGCCCAGGCCGAGCTCAACGAAGCCGCGGCCGAAAACAGCCCGGCACGCCGCCCCAGGCGTCCGCGCCGTCCGCGGCTCGATGTCGAACCGGCAAATGGCGGCAACGACAACGCCGGCCGTGACAGTGCCGAGACAAGCAGTGCCGAGACAAGCAATGCCGAGACTGGCAATACCGACGCTGGCAATGTCGATGCAGCGCCGGCTGAAGGCCCCGGCGGTCAAGCTGTGATCGCAGACGTCGAGAATTGATCGGAAAAACGTTCAGCCGATCTTAGCGCATCCTTTACCCTGGACGGCGGAGAGAAATCTCCGCCGTTTTTGTTTTGCGCGCTCGGAATATTATGCATTCGCCAGTGTCGAGGCGTCTTGAGGGTCCGTGGTTTGCGTCCCATATCTTGCGTGAACAGGATCCGGCTCGAACGGGCGGGTCCGTCACCGCAATCTGATCCGGTGCCGCGAAGCGGGCCGGTGACGGAAGGAGACAGGCATGAATCTTGAAAAATATTCCGAGCGCGTGCGCGGCTTTATCCAGTCCGCGCAAACCATGGCGCTTTCCCGCAATCACCAGCAATTCACCCCCGAGCATATCCTCAAGGTCCTTGTCGATGACGACGAGGGCCTGGCTGCGTCGCTGATCGAGCGCGCCGGCGGCAATGTCCGTGACGTCAAGCTCGGCGTCGAAACGGCACTGGAGGCAATGCCCAAGGTCGAGGGCGGCAATGGCCAGCTCTATCTGGCGCAGCCGCTGGCAAAGGTGTTTTCGACCGCCGAGGAACTGGCCAAGAAGGCCAGTGACAGCTTCGTTACCGTCGAACGGCTATTGCAGGCGCTGGCCATGGAAAAATCGGCCAAGACCGCCGACATCCTGTCCAAGGCGGGTGTCACGCCGCAGGCGCTGAACCAGGTCATCAACGACGTACGCAAAGGTCGCACTGCCGATTCGGCGAGCGCCGAGCAGGGCTACGACGCGCTGAAGAAATACGCGCGCGACCTGACGGCGGACGCCCGCGCGGGCAAGCTCGATCCGGTCATCGGCCGCGACGACGAAATCCGCCGCACCATCCAGGTGCTGTCGCGCCGCACCAAGAACAACCCAGTGCTGATCGGCGAACCCGGCGTCGGCAAGACGGCGATCGCCGAAGGGCTGGCGCTGCGCATCGTCAATGGCGATGTGCCGGAATCGCTCAAGGACAAGCAGCTGATGGCGCTCGACATGGGGTCGCTGATCGCCGGCGCCAAATACCGCGGCGAGTTCGAGGAGCGGCTGAAGGCGGTGCTTTCCGAAGTCACGTCTGCCGCCGGCGGCATCATTCTGTTCATCGACGAGATGCACACGCTTGTCGGTGCCGGCAAGGCGGATGGCGCCATGGACGCGTCGAACCTGCTGAAGCCGGCGCTCGCCCGCGGCGAACTGCACTGCGTCGGCGCCACCACGCTCGACGAGTACCGCAAGCATGTCGAGAAGGATGCGGCCCTTGCCCGCCGCTTCCAGCCGGTCTTCGTCAATGAGCCGACGGTCGAAGACACCGTCTCGATCCTGCGCGGCCTGAAAGAGAAATACGAGCAGCACCACAAGGTGCGCATCTCGGATTCGGCGCTGGTCGCGGCCGCTACACTGTCAAACCGTTACATCGCCGACCGCTTCCTGCCGGACAAGGCGATCGATCTCGTCGACGAGGCCGCGTCGCGGCTCCGCATGCAGGTCGATTCGAAGCCCGAGGCGCTGGACGAGATCGATCGCCGCATCATGCAGCTCAAGATCGAGCGCGAGGCGCTGAAGGTCGAGAAGGACGATGCCTCGAAGGACCGGCTCGCCCGGCTTGAGAAGGAACTCTCGAACCTGGAGGAGGAATCGACCGAGCTGACCTCGAAATGGCAGGCCGAGAAGCAGAAGCTCGGGCTTGCCGCCGACCTCAAGAAGCAGCTCGACGAGGCGCGCAACGAACTTGCCATTGCCCAGCGCAAGGGCGAATTCCAGCGCGCCGGCGAACTTGCCTATGGCAAGATCCCGGAACTCGAAAAGCAGCTGAAGCAGGCCGAAGCCAGGGATGGCAAGGCCGGCATGGTCGAAGAAGTGGTCGGCCCCGATCATGTCGCCCATATCGTCTCGCGCTGGACGGGGATCCCGGTCGACAAGATGCTGGAAGGCGAGCGCGACAAGCTGTTGCGCATGGAAGACGAGATCGGCAAGCGCGTCGTCGGCCAGGGCGAGGCGGTGCAGGCAGTGTCGAAAGCCGTGCGCCGTGCGCGCGCCGGCCTTCAGGACCCGAACCGGCCGCTCGGCTCGTTCATGTTCCTCGGACCGACGGGCGTCGGCAAGACCGAATTGACCAAGGCGCTGGCCAGCTTCCTGTTCGACGACGAGAGCGCCATGGTGCGTATCGACATGTCGGAGTTCATGGAGAAGCACTCGGTCGCCCGGCTGATCGGCGCGCCTCCCGGCTATGTCGGCTATGAGGAAGGCGGCGCGCTGACCGAAGCGGTGCGGCGCCGGCCCTATCAGGTCGTGCTGTTCGACGAGATCGAGAAGGCGCATCCTGATGTCTTCAACGTGCTGCTGCAGGTGCTCGACGACGGCCGGCTGACCGATGGGCAGGGCCGCACGGTCGATTTCCGCAACACGCTGATCATCATGACATCGAACCTCGGCGGCGAATATCTGGTCAATCTCGGCGAGGACCAGGATGTCGACGTCGTGCGCGACGAGGTGATGAATGTCGTCAGGGCTTCGTTCCGGCCGGAATTCCTCAACCGCATCGACGAGGTAATCCTGTTCCACCGGCTGCGCCGGCAGGATATGGGTCGTATCGTCGAGATCCAGCTCAAGCGCCTGGAAAACCTGCTTGTCGACCGCAAGATCGCGCTTTCGCTCGATCAGGAGGCGATCGACTGGCTAGCGGCCAAGGGTTACGACCCGGCCTATGGCGCGCGGCCGCTGAAGCGGGTGATGCAGAAGGAATTGCAGGACCCGCTGGCGGAAAAGATCCTGCTCGGCGAGATCCTCGACGGCTCGACCGTCAAGGTCACCGCTGGGTCCGACCGCTTGAACTTCCGCTCGAAGCCGGCAGTCGTGGCAACCGAAGCGGCCGCCTGAGCTCAAGCCAAGAGCCTGTTCCATCCCGATCGAATCGGGATGGAATTCCTATCTTCAATCTCGACCATGATCCTTTCCGAAAAACCGGCATACCCTTTTGTTACGCCGGCCTTCGGTTCATGGTCTGAAACTTGGTGGGGCGCAGATGACGTTGGACGACTACAATAGTTTCTGCGCCTCGCTGCCTTCGACGATCCATGTCGTGCAGTGGGGCGGCGCCCATGTCTGGAAGGTCGGCGGCAAGGTCTTCGCGATCGGCGGCTGGAGTGAGGGCAAGGAGCCGTTCGTTACCTTCAAATGCTCCGACATCGCCTATGACGTGCTGAGGGAGCAGCCGGGCCTTCGGCCCGCGCCCTATCTTGCCTCACGCGGCATGAAATGGATCCAGCGCCAGACCGGCGAAAGCATGGATGATGGCGCGCTGAAGGATTACCTGCGCGAAAGCCACCGTCTTGTCGTGCTGAAGCTGACGAAGCAGGCGCGCAAGGAATTGCGGCTCGCTGCCGGTTAATCGGTCAGAAATCCGCCATCTTCATGCCCGGTTCATATTGGAACCTTATCGTTGGCAACTGATTTGCTGGCGAAGGGGTTCGCCTACCACATCGGCCCGAAATCGAGTTTTGATTTTCGCAAAGCACGATGCGGAGATTTAAAGCGTTAGAGCGTCCTTTGCGCGTCGAAAAGACGCGCGGCGCTTTGAAGAGACAATGCCGGCGGCGGCAATTACGGACCGGAGAATTTGGCCATCATGTTGCGCACCATCTTCACCCTTTCAGCGCTTGCTGCCGGGCTGCTGGCGTCGAATGCGATGGCCTCGCCAATAGTGGATACCGCGCCACGGGTGGTTCGTGCCGCCAATGGCGGCGGCATTCTTGTAGCCCAGAACGGCAATCTCGATATCTACTACGATGCCAGGGGAAACCGCGTCATCGTCGATGCGGAGACCGGCAAGGTCATCGCCATCCAGCCGCCGCAGACCAGGCTCGACCGCCGCGCCTTGCGCCGCGAGCGCTTGCGCAACCTGGGACCGGTCGAGGACGACCCCTATTATCTCGACGACCCTGAGGACACGGCGCGGTTCCGCCGCAGGCAGATGGAAGACGAGGGCAGGGTCATCATACCGCCGGCTGACGAGTACGACCCCTATGGCGACAATTCGGTGGAAGCCTTCCCCGAAGCGCCACGGGATGACGGCTACGGCAACGGTTATCCGGAGGCAGCGCAGCCGGTAAAGCCGCGCACCATCGAGCGCCAGCCGCTCAACGAGGCCTCGATCGAGCCGGTCGAGCCGACGGTGCCGAACGAGCAGGCGGCCTTACCGCCAGACACAGCCCCGCCGCCAAGCACTGGCGGCAAGACGGCGGTCGACCCGTCGCTTGCGCTCGGCGCCCGCGAGGACGTGGCGGCACTGCAGGTGCTGCTCGACCGTGCCGGTGCATCGCCCGGCGTCATCGACGGACGCTTCGGCTCGAATGTCGACAAGGCACTCGCCGCCTATAACGAAATCACCGGCAGCAATCTGAAATCGACCGACGCGGTCGGTATCCAGGCGGCCCTGGCGCAATCCGGTGGCGATGCCTTCGCCTCCTACACGATCACGCCCGAGGATGCGGCCGGCCCCTATGTCGCCTCGATACCGGAGGACTACAGCCAAAAGGCCCAGCTCGATCGGATGGGCTACACGTCGGTACCCGAAGCGCTGGCCGAGCGCTTCCATATGGATGAAACCTATCTGAACAAGCTCAATCCGGACGCCAATTTCAATCGTCCGGGCACCATCATCAAGGTCGCCAATTTCGGCAGGCTGGTGGCGACGCCGGTGGCGCGCATCATCGCCGACAAGTCCAATAAGCAGGTCCGCGCCTATGATGCTGCGGGCAAGCTGGTCGCAGCCTATCCGGCGACTATCGGCTCGTCCGACACGCCGTCGCCGTCCGGCACGCATGCGGTGTCGCGTGTCGCATTGGACCCGAACTACACCTACAACCCGAACATCAATTTCAAGCAGGGCGAAAACGACAGGATCCTGACCATCCCGCCGGGGCCGAACGGCCCGGTCGGCTCGGTCTGGATTGCGCTGGACAAGCCGACCTACGGCATTCACGGCACGCCGGATCCGTCCAAGATCGGCAAGACCGAAAGCCATGGCTGCGTGCGGCTGACCAATTGGGACGCGCGCGAGCTTGCCAAGATCGTGACGCCCGGCGTTATCGTGGAGTTCGTCGACTAAAGCGCAACGCCTTCGCCCGAATCACCCGATGACCTTGCGCAGCAGTGGCGCGCGCAGCGCTGCGGCATAGATCAGCTGCACCACCAGGATGAAGCCGACGCTGAGCAACGGGCTGATCAGGCAGAGTGCAGCGCCGACGGCCCACAGGATCTGTGCCTTGACGATGCGCAGATAGACCGTTCGGGTGGTCTCCGCGTCGACACCTTCGGCCAGAAATCCGTTTTTGTCCGCGTAGCGCCAACTGGCGAGCAGCGTCAGTCCGAGCATCAAAAGATTGAACCAGTACACGAGCACCGCAGTCCTGAATTCGAGGAAGTCGGCGAGAAGGTCGGTCGAGAACGGCAGCAAGGCGATGAAGCCGAGGACACAGAGGTTCAGCGTGGCAAGCCGCCGGTCGGATTTTGCAATCAGCCCGTGTTGCGCCTGCTGGCCGAACCAGAAGATGGTCAGCGTCAGGAAGCTGAGCGCATAGGTCAGGAAGCGCGGCGCCAGTGCTGTGATCGCTGTGATCAACTCGCGTTCGGAATGCACCGTTTCATGCGCCGGCACCCTGATCTCGAGAACGATCAGGGTGAGCGCGATGGCGAACACGCCGTCGGTGATGCCGACGACGCGCCCGCGTCCTTCCGCCGAGGGTTCGAGCGGTCGTTTCATGCGGTATTTCCCCCTTGCCTGTAGCGCTGCGAGAAGCTTAGCACGGCACTTGCCGTTTGCACCCTGAGCGGCGTGATCCTGCCTGTGTGGCCAGGTTGGGCCTGGTTTCAACGAGAACAGCGTGCTGGCCGGTTGTCGCCGGCGCGCCGGCGATCTAGGTAAGGCGGCATGCACACGCCAACCAAAGTCGGTACCGGCGCCGTTCCCCTGACCGGCTCACTTCCCGCCGATACGTTCTGTCCGCAGGCGCAGCGGCGGTTCGTGCTGATCGCCGCGATCCTGGCTTCTGCGCTCGGCTTCATCGACGGGTCGGTCCTGGCCATTGCGACGCCGGCGATCCGCGTCGACCTCGGCGCCAGCCTCGCCGAGGCACAATGGATTTCCAATGCCTACGCATTGACACTCTCAGCCCTCATTCTCGTCGGCGGCGCCGCCGGCGATCGCTTCGGCCTGCGCCACTCCTTCGTCGCCGGCATCGTCCTGTTCATTGCCGCCTCGCTTGCCTGCGCGCTGGCGCCTAACCCGACGGTGCTTATTGCGTTTCGGGCTATCCAGGGTGTCGGAGCGGCCATCATGGTGCCGGGCAGCCTGGCCATTATCGCCAAAGCCTATCCGAAAAAGGAACGCGGCCGGGCGATCGGCATCTGGGCCGCAGCATCAGCACTGACGACGGCGCTCGGCCCGGTGCTGGGCGGCTTCGTGCTGTCGGCGTTCGGCGACGGCATCTGGCGGGCGATCTTCGCCATCAATCTGCCGCTCGGCCTTATCTCGGTCTATCTTCTGCTGGCCAAGGTCCCTGCCGACGCGCCGGCGGAAAAGCGCGGCCTCGATCTCGGCGGCGCTGCACTCGCCATATTGGCGTTCGGAGCTCTCGCTTACGGTCTGACCTCGATGAGCGGCGACGGGGAGGGGCTGATGTCCGGCCCGAGTATTGCCGCCGGTGCGGTTTTGCTCGTCGTGTTCATCGTCTTCGAGCGCCGGCGGCGCGAGCCGATGATCGAGCTGTCGTTGTTTCGAATCGGCGCGTTCGCGGGCGCCAATGTGGCGACCTTCTTCCTTTATTTCGCGCTGTCGGCCAATCTGTTCTATCTGCCGATGCTCATGATCGCCGGATGGGGGCTGAGCGCGGCCGAGGTCGGTTTCATCTTCCTGCCGCTTTCGGCATTGATCGCAGTGTTGTCCGGACCGGTCGGCCAGTGGTCCGACCGCATCGGGCCTCGCTTTCCGATCGCCAGCGGCAGTCTGGTTGTGGCTCTTGCCTTTGCCGGACTTGCCCTGCTGGCCTATTGGGGCATCCACAATTTCTGGATCGGGGTATTCCCGCTGATGGCTCTGATGGGGTTTGGCATGGCGCTGGTGGTATCGCCGCTGTCGACCGCCGTCATGACGGCGGTCGAGGACAAGGATACGGGTGCGGCCTCGGGCATCAACAACGCCGTCTCGCGCATCGGCGGCCTGATTGCCGTGGCGGCGATGGGATCGCTGGCGGCCTGGGTCTATGCTGGCGTGCTCGGCACCGCTGCCGGCTCCGGCATTCCGGGTTTCGGCGAACCGCCGCCAGCCGGCCTGGCGCCCGGCCTCGATACGGCACGACTTGCCGCCAGCGACGCGGCATTCGCCGCCGTTGCCGCGGTGACCGCGCTGCTTTGCCTGTTTTCGGCAATCACCGCGTGGACGACGGTTTCCGGCGAGCGGCTGCCATGGGCGCGCGACACGGCGAATCAGCAGGGCTGACGACGAAAAACGTCGGCTCAGCCTTCGATCTTGGCGCTCGCGACCTTCAACTGATTGCTGTCTTCCTGCTTGAGCAGGTCGTCGATGCGTTCGCGCTCGCGCTTGAAGGCGACGAGGTCGTCGCCCTTCAGCGTCTTACCGACCGGTAGGCGGACGCGCATCGAATCGACCTTTGTGCCGTTGACGATCAGTTCGTAATGAAGATGCGGACCGGTGGAGAGGCCGGTTGAGCCGAGATAGCCGATAACCTGACCCTGGCGAACGCGAACACCCGGCTCGATGCCTTTGGCAAAGGCGCTCTGGTGATTGTAGGACGTCTCGTAGCCATTGGCGTGACGCAAGATGATCTGCTTGCCATAGCCGCCGGCCCAGCCGGCCTTTTCGACGACGCCGTTGCCCGCGGCAATGATCGGCGATCCCACGGGAGCTGCCCAGTCGGTGCCGGTGTGCATTTTCACATA